>DASPRZ010000078.1:0-32180 GCA_035624185.1 Candidatus Acidiferrales bacterium | reverse complement strand
GCTGTTGAGGGGCGCAAAGCGTTGGGTGCCGGACCCCGCGCCCCCGCGGCCGTCGCCGGTGCGGTAGGTGCCCGCGCTGTGCCACGCCATCCGGATGAAGAGCCCCCCGTAGTGACCGTAGTCAGCCGGCCACCAGTCCTGCGAGTCAGTCATCAGCGCATAGAGGTCCTTTTTCAGGGCATCGAGGTCGAGCTTCTTGAATTCCTCAGCGTAATTGAACGCCTCACCCATGGGATTGGACAAGGAAGAGTTCTGGTGGAGGATCTTGAGATTCAACCGGTTTGGCCACCAGTCCCGGTTCGACGTGCCTCTGCCGACCGTGTGTTTGTAAGCACTACCCGTTACCGGGCTCTTGCCATCTTCATTCATAATGTTACTCCTTTCATGGTATGAATTATTGAACCGATGCCATTATAAATAATAGTCTTTCGCTGCTTATCTAGCTAACATCTCTATCTGCTTGCCGACTTCGGGGGAGAGGTTGGCCTTGGAGTAGCGGGTGATGTCATGCGTAACCGTGAAGGCACCGATATCGCCGGAGCCCTTAGCGTGCATGCGCCGCTCCAGAATGACCTCCTGGTCGAAGTGCGCCAAAAAATTATCAACTTCGCTTTCACTATAGCCCCACTCTTTAGCAACGGGGCGGATATCCTCCACTTGTCGTTTCACGTCACCGCCTACATAGTCATATATCTTGCGGATAAAGTCATTACATCGTTCTTCCATTGTCATTCGCATCACTACTTGAGACCTCTTCTCTTATCCGAAACTCAAAAAGGTATGAGAGGTTCGGACACCATAAATATCTCCTTCGTTAAATCATTTCCAGCGCTGCTGCCGCTGCTTCCCGGACAAACTTATTATCGTCATCCAATACCCTTTCGAGGGGTCGTAGTGCTCGAGCATCCCCGATCATCCCAAGGGCAATGGCTGCCTCGTCCCGGACATTTGACGTGACGTCCTGTAAGACCTCGATAAGCGGGTCAACTGCCTTCGGGTCTCCTATCTTCCCCAGGGCGGTGACCACTTCTCTCGGCACAGCACACCGCTCTTCGCTGAGAATCTGGATGAGTGGTCCAACTGCCCGTGCGTCTCCTATCTCTCCCAAAGCATATGCAACGGCCCATTCAACGCGCCGATCAGCATCTTTCAGGGCGTGAATGAGTGGATCCACTGCTCGAGCATGCTGTATCCTTCCAAGCGCCACCGCTGCTCGCTCGCGAACGCTCCACCTCGTATCCTTTAATGCTGCAATAAGGAAATCCACAGCGGACACTCTAAGTTTTACGAGAGATTCGAGCGCCTCTTTTTGTACGAGCGGCTCTCTCTTTTTCCCGAGTGCCTCAATTAAATCGTGTATGTCCCGTTCATTTTTGCTTAACTTCACCGTTCACACCAACCTATTGTGCCGCACAGGTTGCATAGACTACTAGACGGACTTTTCCCCTCCGTATCCTATAGTTACGTACCTACGTGCGGGCGATTCACCAACATCATTTTCGTTCGGTTATTATAGCGATAAAAAGGCGCGTTCATATGTTTTGCCCGCGTATATAGGTAATAAAAGCGTCCAGTTAACGTCGAAACGCAAACGTTTAGAAATAACTTTGCTATTGAGTGACCAGGAGTCGGATTAATGTGCGCCGTATGCAAATGCTATTAAGAAAGTACCTCAGAAACTACGCAGATACACGTTGTTTTAGAGACGGGTAGTAGTGGAAAGGTAACAAGTCGAACACGTATAGACAGAGGGGCTAGGCGTGGAATCACTCACTAGCTCCGTGAATACAGAAGTACCCCTTGCTCAGGCCATATTCTGCCCACACTGGACAGTTTGCGCAGATGCATCCCTTCATTTCTGGAACCTTCACACTTTTTCCCCTAGCGCAGAAGAGCCCATCGGATAAACCATTCTGAGTGAAGGTGGGGCAGCTGCCACAGATGCATTTTGCCATGTTTTCTTTCGTGTTTGGAACTTTCATTCTGTTGTCACCTCCTGTGTGTTTCTACAACGCCGACATTAAATGATACTTAGTTATAATGATAGCTTGGATTTTCTAAGAGACCTCATGCAAATTAAAAATTTGCCTCATTAAACGACATCCAGATAATTTGAGTACCGGAATGGTAAATTAAAATAGTTAGAGTGCTTACTTACTTCTCTCCTTTTACCTCTTCTCCTTTGGAGTAGTACTCCTTCTTCTTTTCCATCTTCCCCTTTACTTCCTTCCCTTCGTAGTACTCTTTTTTCTTCTCTTCTTCTGCCATGCTGAGTCCCTCCTAATTTTTTAAGTTGTGGTCGTCACTATAAATACACTTCACGCGTTTTCCGTTGTTGTAACCAGAATAGGGTATTATTCGGTCCGTAAAGCGCTACGCACTGTCAAGTTACAAGGGTGCAGTTAGTACCGGCGAGTAAATAACAAAACAAAAGAAGACGGTACAATCTGCGAACTATGTGCGCTAAGCGTGGGTTCTGTATCATGCCCTACATTTTGTGAGTGGCGTGTGCTCGCTCATCGCCCGACGTGACTCACGGGGACAAAAGAAGTGGTGCTGAAGGTGCCGCAAGGACTGCTCAAAAGTGACATGGTCTTACCGTGGTCAAAAGTAATAAAAGTCGGAGATAAGGTCGTCGTCTCTAACTAGTATTACGAAGGAGAATCTGAAGATGAGGTGCTGCTGAAGTAGTTCATATAACATTAACATGAATGAATGATTATGCTACACTTATTTCTTTTCTGCTAACTCTTGTAGTATAGATTTAAAAAAACGATTATTGCGCTAAAGAGCCACTCTACCTCGATAGATAATTTCGATATGTCACTTTAGACAAATGAATTGGGGTGTACGTCTCACTACTATAATGTGGCACGCATTGATCGCTAGTTTAATACGTCACTGAAATCAAAAAAGTATCTTACCTACATTCGCGTAGCAGCACGATGAAATGGCGCTCACACTGTCCATACAATTGAGATATACACGTTTAATTATAGGTAGAGTGATGGGGAAGCGCAATTTAAGACGTACCGTGATGCAGCGGGACAAAATGAATGCAAAATTAGAGGCGCAGTGGTTCACCACTCGCAGCAGCTCTTCACCGTTACGGGTGACGCGTGATAATCACGTGGAAGTGCTGCAAGACAATGAACGGGCCTTCGGTCGTATCACTAAATCCATATGTAGCGCAACATCGTCAATCTACCTTATGCAATACGAGTTTCATCGGGGATTCATAACCACGTTTGATCCTTGGCCTTCCGACAATAGCGGCGAGCCAAAACCTCGTGACGTGCTCGTCGATGTACTACATAACAAGGCAGAACGAGATGGCGTCCGCACATGCATTCTGCTCAACGAAAACCTGCTCGCGCCTGACACTATGGGACAGATCCGCGAGACGTTTGACGGTACAAGCGTATTGCTCCGTGGATTTCCTGAGCACGGTCTCCGTGTGATGCACGCAAAAACGCTCACAGTCGATGGTATAGAGGCGTACACCATCGGATCGATATTCCGACAGGACTTCTGGGACAGTAGCGAACATTTGGTCACGACCCGCGCCGCGGCTTGACTACTATACCGCCTAAGCACGACGTTTCTCTTTGCATTCGCGGCGGGGCAGTCAAGCACATAGAAGAGTTCTTTATTCAGCTGTGGAACTACCTTTCGGACACACAGTTTAGAGGAAATGATCGACTCGAACCGTCACCACCACCCCAACAGCCGGCAGTCACATCGTTCACATTGCGCGGTCAGTCACTCCCAAAACTCTCACAAAGCGAGGAGAGAGAAGTATGCTTGAGGGGTATCGGGCAGCCATCCGCAGAGCAAAAGACTTCCTCTACCTTGAGAACCAGTACTTCGCCAACGATGCGATCGTAGCGGAGCTTCTCCAAGCACTACGGCGCCATCGAGAGCTGCAGCTCATACTGGTCATCAATCAAACGCCCAATATCCCGTTGTATCAACAGCTCCAGAACAAGAGTATCAAACGACTCGGCCTCGACGTCACACGTCACGTTATCGATCATCCGCGCATTGGAGTGCTTACGGCTGGGCCGCAGATCACACCGCCGACAAAGGTAAACTGTAACCGTGTCACATTCACAGCAAGGTTGGCATTATGGATGACTTGTGGATGACCATTGGTAGTGCAAATTTGGATGATGCATCAGAAGCGGCCAAGAAAAAATTATACCGATTTTTTATTCCCGAGAACAGCTTAGCATGGAGCTTAACGCAATGCTGCTCGATCCCAATTCTTCACGTAGTGAAATTGGACGGTTTCGTCAGGCGCTGTGGAGCGAGCACTTTGGAAATGTCCAGTTGGACAGCCCGGCACATGGTTGGCTTGAGCAATGGAAACGAACTGCTGAAGCGAATGCGAACGCCATCAATACACAAAATAACCAAGCAATTCAAGGGCGCATTTTTCCTTATTCCCCGTATATCTGCGTGCAGGATGTACACCGTGAACTCCTGGCTTCGTTCAGTGTACGGCTCGGACTCCGCGGCTCCACTTCAAAATAAGGAACCATAACGCTAAGGTTATTAAAAGCGACGATAAAATGGAACAGAAACACGACACATCGTCTTCTCGCTACCCCCTGCTACTTCTTCTCTTTTCAACAAGAGGGCTATGAAAGACATCAAAGCCTATTGTGAGAAAAGAAAAAGATTGAATGATAACACTCTTAAACTGCTTTTCAAGTGCATTTCCACGAAAAATGTCCCTAAAGATTGCCATATTTTTTGCATCAAACGGTGCCAGGTTTCCACCATCGTGAGGAAGTATGGTAAAATGATCGGCGTGGAAATACACCCGCACACCTTCAGGCACAGCTTTGCCATTCATTTGGTGAGAAATGGGATGGATCTCAGAACGGTAAAATTGCTGCTCGGGCATAGTAGCCTCAATATCACTCAGGTACAACTGTAGTTCTAAGACGAGGACTTGCGAGGTGTATAACAAAGTTGAGTTTTAAAACGTTATAAATATAAAATAAGAAACTGAAATATAAAATAAGAAACTGCAACTGTCCGCACTATCTATTCCTCAGTGAAATGACATACAAAAGAGCTTATGGGTCGGATTATAATCGTTACAACGTCGGCCTCGACCAAATGAAACGAGATAGAGCAATTCCATGAAATCACTTATAATCATGTTTTCGCAATATTCGCGCTAAGGGAGTGTCAGTACAGAGGCTAAAAACAAATGGTGAACAATCCTTGAAAGAAGAATCCTTGAAAGAAAAGCAGGCGAATTTGAAGGTAGCAACCCTTGCAGGCGGCTGTTTCTGGTGTATAGCATCCGATTTCGAAAAGGTATTCGGCGTTGCAAAGGTCATATCGGGATATACCGGTGGTCACAAGGAAAACCCGACTTACGAGGAGGTCTCAACAGGGAAGACGGGGCACTATGAAGCGGTACAGGTTTACTACAATCCTTCAAAAGTGAGTTATGAGCAGATCCTTGATATCTTCTGGCGTCATATAGATCCGACGGATCCGAGCGGGCAGTTTGCCGACAGGGGCTCTCAGTACCGTACGGCGATTTTTTACCACGATGAGGAACAGGAGCGCATCGCCGAAAGATCGAAGGAGGATCTTGAAAAATCCGGGCGGTTCACGAAGCCTGTTGTCACCCAGATTTTGAAATTCTCAAGGTTCTACGAGGCCGAGTTCTACCACCAGGACTACCACAAAAAGAGCCCCATCAGGTATAAGCTCTACCGGCAAGGCTCCGGCCGGGATCAGTTCATCGATGAGACCTGGGGAAAGGAGCAGAAGAAGGGCACCAACCCCGGCGGTAATCCGGAGGGAAAGAAGACCTATTTCAAGCCCGATGATGCTACCCTGAAAAATAGGCTCACACCGCTTCAATACGACGTAACGCAACGCGAAGGCACGGAGCCGCCCTTCCAAAATGAATACAACGACAACAAGCGGGAGGGGATTTATGTTGACATCGTATCCGGAGAGCCTCTCTTTAGCTCGCTCGATAAGTACGACTCCGGGACGGGATGGCCAAGCTTCACGAGACCCCTGGAGCCTGAGAACATCACGACGAGAGAGGATCGGAAGCTCTTCCAAGTGAGGATCGAAGTGAGGAGCAAGGACGGTGATTCCCACCTGGGTCACGTTTTTCCCGACGGGCCCGCGCCGACGGGGCAGCGTTACTGCATGAACTCGGCAGCGCTTCGGTTCATCCCGAAAGAGGACTTAGAGAAGGAGGGCTACGGGGAGTATCTGAAGCTCTTTGCGAAAAAGAGCGAATAATCTGTCCAAAATTTAAATCAATTTTTTTTCTGACGGAAATTTTTGTTTTTTTGTCTCTATTGAACTTGGGTGTTTCAACTCGCTTTTATATTAATAGTAGATAAAAACAGTTGCATTATTCTAAGCCATAGACTTCTGAAACTCAACTGTATCAAAATATATAGCGAGTGAATCAAGTCTGTCGTCTAATACAACGTAAAAGCTTCGATTCTATTCCATGTGCGAGAGAGATATAACAAGATATAATTTTATGATGGAACAAAAGGCAAAACTTTTCCTTAGATATGGCAACGTTTTCAAATGGTGATGAATATGACTCAAATCCCATTAAGCTATGCAATTGAACCAACGACACGGGCTTTTTTGGAGGAGTTCAATCGTGCTCCACCACTTTACACTCTCTCTGTCGAAGAAGCCCGCGAGGCGTTTTTTGATTTACACGTCGTTGATGTAGTGAAGCTGCCCGCTGACGTTGACGATTATCAAATTCCTGGAGGTCCACAGGGCCAAGTTTCAATCAGAATCATTCGACCGAAAGGAACCACCGAAGCCCTACCGGTGATAATGTTCTTCCACGGTGGTGGCTGGGTGTTCGGCAATAAAGATACATTTGATCGGCTTGTCCGGGAGATCGCAAACGGCTCGAATGCGGCAGTCGTTTTTGTTGATTACACACTCTCCCCCGAGGCTAAGTATCCCACCGCGATAGAAGAAGCCTATGCTGCGACGAAGTATGTGGCGGAACATGGCACAACTTTCAATCTCGACTCGTCACGGCTAGCGGTTGTGGGAGACAGCGTTGGAGGAAACATGGCAATCGCTGTTACCCTCCTGGCAAAAGAGCGGGGAGGGCCCCACATCGGCTTTCAAGTGCTATTTTATCCAGTGACTGATGCCAATTTCAATACGCCCTCATATCGTGAATTTGCAACGGGACATTTCCTCACCCGAGAGGTGATGAAGCTGTTCTGGAACTACTATTTGCCCGATAAAGAACAGCGGAAGCACCCTACAGCGTCTCCGCTCCGAACTTCCGTTGACCAGCTTAAAGGTATACCACCGGCGCTGGTCATAAACAGTGAGTTCGATGTAATTCGCGACGAGGGTGAGGCGTATGCTCGCAAGCTGAATGAAGCTGGTGTCCGAGTTACGGCAGTTCGCTTTTTGGGAACAATTCACGGCTTCTTGCTGCTCAATAAAATTGCGGACACTCCTGCCTCGAGGAGCGCAATCGCTCTCGCCAACGACAACCTTAAGAAAGAGCTTGCTAGATGAGGGGTAATTCAACGAAACGAACATGAGGTTCTCAGTCACGTCATCTTCATCGCGCCACATTTCCTTAAACAACCTCTCATCTCCTTCTTGTTGTTTATTCAACATCTCTAAAGTTCTTTTAGTGTTTCATTATCTTCATCTTCACGCCACATTTATTTCAGCATCATTTTCTCTTCTACGCGTCCTAACTGCTATATGATGTGTGATGAGTCTACGCTCCAATCATCATCTAGTATGCTTATAGCGTCGCTGTCGCTGTCAACTTTATCGTCTTGCCGAGTTGTTCTTTTTATTGTCATCTCATAAACTAACATAAAAAAGGAATAAATGGGGGATACTTCTGTTTCCGGAAAGAAGTAAAACGGTTATATTTGCGTTCATTTTTATCGAGTGTTGAAAAATCATATTCAATCTGTTCAACGAGTTCAACAGTTTTCTTATCTTTAAGGAGTGAGGAGTATTCTTGACTAAGTTTTGCCCGTCACCATAGAGGAATGAGTAATGTCTCTTCCGCGTCACCTAGATTGATCTTCATCGTGTTTGTCTCCGACGACTAATGTCACACATCATCACAAGAGCAGGGTAGTTAAAATGTTGGTAATAGCACATTGGGTGCACAAAAAAGGATCGTGTGCAACCGCAAGTCCAGACATTTTTGATTTATATTTACGTGACCTAAGAGCCCCATATTTCATCTTTGACGCCACACATGGCTCCAAACGACAAGTTTGACGATAACAATCGGGTCAACTTTATTATTTATGCGCTATCTAGTGATAAAATCAATGTTCAAAAACTACACATTTTTATTTGATAGAAAATATATTTTTAATGTGTCTAATGTCTAATTTCTGATACTATTTTAAATTGAGATACTATTTATTGAAAACTAGTATATGCAAACAACACAAAACGGATATTACTATACTTTAGATATATAGATTAGCGCATTGATCACAATAAGTTTGGAGGTGCTAAGCGTACAAACTCGTACAAATAATTTACACTAAAGTTACGAATTCGTACGAACTGACTGACAAACCATGCTATAGTTATGCAACACGTCGTAAAATTACACTAATACGAAATGGCGTGGATCTCGAAGGCTGCAACAGCTATTAGGCCATTCAAATATTCAGACTACGACGGTCTATTTACAGTTTCGAGATTAAGATGTGCGAGACGTATATAACAAGACCGAATTTTATAGCGACAGTTATGATTGAAAAATATCTCTAGAAATAAAAGCGCCGTTTGCAAATAGTCTAAAACAAAAAATGCAATAAAGAAAAAATGTAATGTAAATTAAATCGCGAGATTATACTCATACATAAAAATCAGAGAAAATACATTAAATGGTGGTGGTAAACTGGAAGAAAAAGACCTATATTCTACCATATTCCAAAGGAAGTCCATTAGAAAGTACAATTTAGACCCCCTGGATGAAGATACATTAAAGGAGATCAGAGATCATCTTCAAACTTTAAAACCGTTGCATAAGGACATTAAAATTGAATTTAAGATTTTATCTCCCGATGTTGTTCAAAGAAGGATGATGAGAAAAGCACCACACTACATAGCTGTTTTTTCAGAGGTAAAAGAGGGTTATCTAAGCAATGTAGGGTTCATGCTACAGCAGACGGATCTATTTTTTTCTGCTAATGGATTGGGTAGTTGCTGGCAGGGTATCCCTACTCTCAAAAAGGAAGGTTTAGCAAGTTCACGTCTGAAATTTATCATTTTAATGGCCTTTGGAAAGCCCCAGGAAACATTACACCGAACAAAAACTTCCCAATTCCGGAGAAAATCACTCCAGGAAATAAGTGACATTAAAGGTGCAGATGATTTACTGGAAACAGCTCGTCTTGCTCCTTCTGCACGTAATGCACAGGAGTGGTTTTTTACAGGTGATGAACATTTAATTCATGCATATTACCGTAAACCAAGCTTCATCCAGGGATTTTTAATCAAAAAATACCCCCCCATGGATGTGGGAATTAGTCTTTATCACTTGAAACTGGGTGCAGAACATTTTGGTAAAGAAACTGAAATTATATTTGATAACCCTGAGGACAATAATCTCAATGAATATGATTTTGTTGCCAGTTTGCGCTTAAAATGAGTCAAACTCAGTAACTTGAATTGGTGTCTATCTCATACATTTTCATGACAAAACTCATCATTATTCTGGAATGTCCGAAACTATTTAGACATTATCCGGGATCAAAAAAGACCGCTAAAAAGCTAGTTCCGTAATCCAAGAGCTTATATCCGTTATTGAGACATGCGCAACATGACCACTGTCCCCCTATTTTTCCCATATCAGTCTAATTTAATTCAATTTACAATGAATATTTTGAGCAGCATCTGTCTTTGTTCCGTAAGTGGCTCTTGCTGAAAAAGTCTAAAATTTTCGAATACACGACGTAGTTAAATGTTCCTTTAACATGCATCCTTTATTTGACAAATTTGGAATGTTAATCTTAATATGATATTGTATAGGGGCTAGGAGTCTGAGAATTGATTAGAGAATGAGGATCTTTTCACCTTTTTACGTATCTAATTAGTGGCAGTTTAAAGACAATTGAACAGGGACGTTGTTATATATTATTCTATAATCTGGACTCGCTGCAAAATAAATAATGACAAGCAGGTAGGGTATTAAAATCAGCAAAAGATCAAAATCTAAAAATCAGATGCGGCTTTGGGAATAGATGGAATCGCTCGTAAGAAGATCTTTTGTGGATAAGCAAGCTGTTCGAAAAATATCTACCTTTGATCGGACTTTATTTTCTTTGAGGTAAAAAAAATCAAATCACTACTACTGTAAAAAGTTAATGAAGTCTATTACATTTTGAAAAGAAAAGTATGGGGTACTGTAACATATAAACACGGCTGTCTAATTATACAAAGATTGATTAGCGATATGTTTGTATAAATTTGATTCCGTCTTATTTCGAACTGCAAAGCCAAATGCAACATTATTTTTCTGTTATTGCTTTTTTTATAATAACAGAGCCGAATTTTTTTATATAACTTTTTATTGAAATGTATAATTTGTTGCATAGCTAGGCTAGAAAAATGAGTGTTACCATACATGATAGAAAAGCGATTGAAGTCCTTGTAATTGAAGATAATCCTTTGGACGTCCTAATGATAAAACAAGGATTCATTGATGTGCCAGTCGCCCATAACCTTAGTGTGATCACTGATGGAGAGAGAGCTATAGACTTTCTTTATCATAAAAACGAACTTATTAATGCCCGACGACCTGATCTTATCCTTCTCGATTTGAATTTGCCGAAAAAAGATGGCCTTGAAGTGCTTGCAATAATAAGGTCAGACGAGTCGCTAAGAACGATTCCGGTCATTGTACTGACCACTTCCGATCTTGATACGAGCCTTTTCAACGCTTACAGCTCCTGGGCAAACTGCTATTTAATAAAACCAATCGAATTTGATGAATTTGTGGGGATGGTAAAGACAATTGCGACATTCTGGTTAAGCGTAGTGAGTTTACCGTCTTAGTGCTAGATGGAGAGTTTGAGTATCTGCATTATACCAAAAAGTGTATAAACGGCTCATTAGGTTAGAATACGTTATGTGTTGTGTAGCATATGTCTATAACATAAAAGGCTGCACAGACTACTTAATCTACGAGGCGCATTCGGGATGTCCATATAAGACAGAATTGTTCCTTTTTTCTATCAGAAATGCACAATGTTTCCTTCTAAGCCATTTGATGGTCTTCTTGTAATTACTTGAGATTAGCACTGTTTATTGTGGTCGCAAAATAATTTTCACTTAGTCCGATATTCTTCTACTCGATCGAGCCATTCATCGACCATGCAGTTGAACACCACTTCCTGTTCGACTTCGAGACCATGTCCGGCTCTATCAAGGATCACGAATGTTCCGCGGGAGTAATTCTCAAAGATTTTTAATAAATCAGCATACCCGACGGAAGCATCTTGGCGTCCCGCAAGGATTAATGATGGCTTGTCAAATGGATGCTCAAGTTTATCTACATCAAAAGAAAAGCTATATCCTTCTTTTTTAAACCGATTAGTGAAAGAAACATCTTTGGTTTTCATCCCTGGAAGTATATCGAGCTGGAACCTCTCCCAACGTCTTTTATCTTGCACCACAAGCATGCGCTCAAACATTTTTCTTTCGCTAGGTTCAATGCCCGCCAAAAGCTGAGCATCTCTAATGAATACCCGACGTTGGGGCAAATCGCGCTTCTCCCGATCCGTTATGATAACAGGGCAAATAAGAAGAACTCCATCTAAGTGCTCAGGCATTTGGTGTACAAGACCACGGGTAAGGTACCCACCATAGGATTCACCTGCCACTGAAAAACTACGGTCTGGTATAATTTCTTTGCAGAATCGGATTACCGCTCGCAGCATGTCGTCTGAATTTTTTAACCAGTCATTAGCCTTTGTAAGACCCATGCCAGGTAGATCAACATAAAAACGTTTCCAGTTTTGCCGCTGTCTGAATATTGGCTCCAAACAGCCCGTCATGACGTTATGGTCTATGCCGTAACCATGTATCATTAGTACAGGTATTCCATCGCCATACATTTCGTAATAAATCTTTAAATCGTCGATCTCACAAATCATTTTTTGCTATACATACACGCTATTGGATTAAAATATAGCACCACCACCTTTTCCTCTATTAAAGTAACCATAATAAATGTTGGTCCACCAGAGCGTACGGAATTTAGATTCTACAAACTGAAAAAAAGCAAAATTATGAGTCAAAAACCAATAATGCGATGTTGGACGCCACATCAAACCGTGCAGCGGGGGTTCGAAATTCGGTTATTGAATTTTTTTGACAAAATCACGGTCTACATATAACAGCTTAACACCTGTTGCTGCTATATTCATAAAAAAGAATTAAATTGAATCGTTGGTTTGTTGAAATTCTGTCAGTTGGAATCCAATATACTACTTGTGTTTAATAGGAATGTGATAAAAATTCTCTCTCGAGATAGCATTCGGTAGAGTTTCTACAAGAAGATGGCATCTTAGTGTTTATAGAACCAATCTATCTCCGCACACTGATCAACAATAGCACCTCAAACTTATTAATTTCAGCCTTTGAAGTGGCGAACTTATATGTACTATCCAGTTTATATAAATTGCGATGTGTAATGGACGTTGAAGAAGAGTTTACAGGACGCCTCATCAAATTCGGTCTTAGCGAGAAGGAAGCACGGCTTTACCTTCATCTTCTTAAATATGGGCCAAAGCCCCCTACGCTGCTCGCAAAATCACTAAAGACGTACCGTGAAGACGTCCACCGCATGCTTGTAAATCTAGTTGAAAAAGGCATGGTCAACCCATCACTCGACTCACCGACTGTCTATGCCGCGGTGGAGCTCGACATTGCTCTCGACGCTACATTAAAAAAGCATGAAAGCGAACTTCGTGAAATGGCAATGATTAAGCGGGAGCTTGAGGAGATTTCAAAGCAGCAGCGTTTTAGACCATCTGACGAAGTTTGCACATTTAAAATAATAAAAAGCATTAAAGAACTCATAGCCATCGGAACATCGCTCGTGGCGTCACTCGAGAGGGAATTAATGTACGTTATTCCGGGTGAAATGCTAATCTTTGCTACATTATACGGATTAACAGGCACTAAAAAACTTATAAAAAATGGTGGGCAGGTAAGAGTTATCACTAATATCTCGCATTCAACGATTGAATCGGCACAGCAACTATCGGACATTGGTGAAGACGTTCGCCATTACAACAAATATCGAGGAGTATACTTCGGAGTGTGGGATAGAAAGATTTGTCTTAACGCGATTAATGTTGGTGTCAGGCGAATTTCGCTTGATGAGCCTGTCGCAGTGCTTTGGACAGATGATGCTGCTTATGCAGAGTATCTCATATCTACCTTCGAACTGTTGTGGAAGCAGTCGATCCCCGCAGCACAACGCATAAAAGAGTTATTAAAAGAAGATCCGCTGCACGTTTAATAAAATCAGCTATTGCTTGGATATCTCATATAGCCTCCTTTTAAACTTAGACCTCACTGGATTATAAGTTTATATAAATAAGATACAATAGAAATTTTTCCTCGTTTTTGCCGCTGCAGTTTAAGTCTTTTTTAATAACAATAGACTCTGTTGATCAGATGAATCTTCAAAACAGGCGGAAAGCCTTTTGGGTCTAAGAATGCAACTTGGAGTTGTTGTTTGTTCAGGAATCAACGCAATAATTTTTGTCACAATTGTCCACGACTAAAATATAATCGGTTCTTATTTCAACATCCTTTTATCGGACTCTTACCAACTGTATGAGACAGATCCGTTAAACAGTTGGTGCTTCTGCCAAAATCTCGTGCATCCGTTCTTCTGTACTAACAGACTGCGCCCATAAGATCTCAAAAGTTGCTTTAAGTCGCTCGGCAAAATCAGTATTATCACTCCACAACCATACAGTATGTGGATCGTTTTCAGATTGCAAAGCATCTCTCTCAAGCTCGGTGAAACTTTCCCTCATATCGACTTCTAAAAAACATATCCCGTTGTAACCGCTATAATGACGCGTCTTTAAGTAGTTTCTTGCATCGAGAACCGTATCTAGATTCCTTTCTGAAATATTGGTGATACATCGTACACTAACGCCACGTTTTGTTGCATTTCTGTAATTAGAAAGAGATCCATATAAGATAGTCATATCGGCGTTATGAGGAGCCGTTATAAAAAGAATTTCGTTTTGTGCTGCTTTCACTATCTGTGATGCGATGGTTTGTGCGCGCGTCGCGCTTCTAACCAGCCTGAACTTTGAAACTTCCGTGGTTGGCTCGAAATGCATGTGCTCAACGACCTGTATCAATTCTCTAGTCATTTGTTGCATCTTTCGAAACTCATTCTTGCGCGCCTCAAGCGCAGAATTGACTGCTTCTCGTACAGGCACCGCAACATACATCGGCGGAGCATCCAATAAAGCCTCGACCAAGCCTTTGTCGATGAGAGATTGGAGCGTTCTGTGTACATCGACGCGATAAGTACCCAAATTTCTTGTCAGTTTAGCTACAGTACTGGCTCCACGCTTAAGCAAACACACGTATAGCCTTGCTTCTCTTTCATTGAGTCCGAACTCTGTTAATCGCTTCAGAAGTTCATCCATTCTACGCATATTGTTCTAACATGGCTAATCGCTCTCTGTAGATATTCCTTGTTCACGCAAGTATCAAAAAATGGATTACAAAGACGTAATATCCGCGACATAAATTCAGAAAAACGTTTTTTCTGTGTTTGTATTCGATAAGATTGCTTTGCCGCGTTGATTTTGTTGCTTTATTTGCATATCTTTGTTTGAACTAAATCCATTCAACTAAATTTTAATGATTTTATACCACTTTCTGTAAAGCATTTTGATCCAGTATGCTAGTTTTCTATCATGTTTATTTGACTCAAATTAGAATAACTCGCGCCTCACTTTTACAAAAGAACTAAGCTAAAAAGTGCGGTTAGATCTACTTACATCAAATGACATAACGACTAAGAGAGCGATAAAACTATAATCTAGTGCAAATTTCTTCTTTTTTTTATGACGATAACAGCTTAAGATTAATACATAGGATAAGACTTGGGCTGAAAAGTTGGTATGAAATGGGTCACAAATAAAGAAAAAGATAGACAATAACAAGAGGGTTTATTCGCTGTATAATTCTCCAAGATCTTTGAATGTCTAATGCACCTGTTTCATTTTAGTTTAGTTGTATACAAGATTATATCTATCGAAATTCATTGAGATAACAAAGCTGATAAGACCGAGCGGATATTCAGTTCTCATTGAAATATCAAACAGCACGCTTTCAATTTTTATTGCAATCTAGGAAAACGGTGGGAAAAACAACATACTGGTATCTGCGAAATGCCTTTTCTTATTGAAAAAGGCAGCTGTATTATTATCTGATATAGTAGTTTACCACTTAAGCTACTTTAATAATGTTCTACTATCTTTCTGAAGTTATAAATTGCTGCTTTATTATCAGTTGAATTTGCTGTCAGTCTCTTTGCGTGCAGGCATTTAGCCCAAGGTGGGAGCAGAAGATATTGAGCTCTTTGAAATTTTTAAGGTTATTATATGATACGAGTAATTAACGCTAAATAAGGCTACGAGACCAACCATTTAAGTAATTCTTTTAGTTTTAACATCGAAGCTGTAACACTAATCACAACTACACCTCCCATGTTATGCAACACTATTTTTTGTATATATGTTTGTTGAAATCATTCTCTTTGTGTACCTACCATTCTTAAATTAATCAACAACGTAGTATAGATCGATAAGCTAATTTTTAGGTCCCTTTTAGAGACTATTGCAACAATCATGTTTTTAATATATCAGGAGACTATGATACAGGAATGTTTATTTGTTAAATCCTCCTAACACAGATTCTTTGAAGGAAAGCTGGGGAACTTGAACATCGACATCGGATTACAAGCTCGTATAGTCACAGAATTGATCCAAAAAACTCACTTTATAATCACTATATCAGCAACTGATTGAATAATGCATTATTTTCTGCTATCGACAAGCTTTCATCGAATATCTCATTTTTCATTTATCGATATAACAGGTGTTTAACGCGTGGTATTATAATGTTGTCTTTTTACGAAAAACATATTAATATGCTTAAATAAAAATATTGTTTCTAAGACTTTTGTTGAATATTCAGTTCTACAACACTTAATGGCTTAAAGGTTAACAAGTATCAATTATATGCGTAATATCGGCAAGAGAGTTGGTTTATATAATTCTGATATCGCAATTGGGAAAAACAAACAAACCTACATGAAATCGACAACATTTACTTGTTTAATGCGTTACAATGAGTATAATGAAGTTGCAACCCACATTAGTATTGGTGACATTGTGCCTCTAAAAAGTGCGAATTGTTCCTGCAGAAAAATCAACTTTAAGTATGTAAGTAGTTAAAACAGAAATCATGGTAGAAATGAACAAACGAGTTAGCATAGTTGTCATAATTGTAGTACTACTAGTGGTGCTCGGACTTGGGTGCATTACATCAAACATAAAAAATAACCCCCCACAAAACAATACCACACGAACTGGCACTTCTACAAAAAGTGTTTCTGGAGCTGCTGAATCCACAGTATATCCCCCTGATAGCTCTACCCCCTATTCATATGGAAATGTTTATTTTAGTGACTATTATGGAACCCGCAATAAAGTTGTGGAGATGTTTGGCGTGTCCCAATATCCAACGTGCCACCTTTGTAAATATAAGAGCGCTGAAATAACGTTGTACCAATCTTCCGACTCTCCTGATGTCTGGATAGCCCCATACCTGATATATTATGCAAAAACGACTACACCCCCCTTCTACGAGCGAGTTGGTGAGGATACAGCAGCATACTCCGTTTTCGGTGACAACCCAATACAACTTAATAATTTGGGATGGGTGCATATGCCTAAGGGTGATGTGAAATATGTGTATACAGAGAATTTTATACCGAACAATGTTCATTGGATTGCCTATGGAGCTCAAGTATACTATAACAATCATATCCAAGAGTTGTATTCAGAAATGCAATATGTAATTTGGTACTAAAAAGGTAGCATGACATCAGATTATCCAAGAATGTTAATTGACAGATTGATCTTAAAATTAGTAGGTAAAAACTCCTACTATTCCGGGTCGATTCAAAAAATGTACGTGTTCTACACTTACTTCCAATGCTTTTCATAATAAGTGTTTTAGCCGAACAGCTCTAATCTACTATTTGCTCACAGATTAAAGAACTGCATTCGCGATTAACACTATAGGGTAGACGGCAGCAGATATGGTGAACATTCTAGTTCGTTTATCTACATTTTGAGCACTAGAATTCTTTAACGGCGACAATGCCAAATAGACTGCGATACACCCCCAACAGTAAAAGGAATTAAGTAGACTATTCCCATGAAACCCAAGAGATACGGGGCCAAAATCTAGACTGACTAGAGAAGAAAAAGCGCGTGAACTACTGCTGCAAAGCATACATCTCTTTTTACGGCAATGTAGGATACTCTGTCATTAAATCTCAGTCCACGGTCTGAACATCCTTTAACACGTTCAAGCCAATCGCACCCGTTGCAATGATGGCTACGAACAAGATCGAAACTACACCAATCGTTTGAAATACAGATGCTTCAGCAAAAGAGGTATAGTTGCTCCTAAGGAGCCCATAACGAGGTTACTCAGGAAACCTAAATATCTTTTAAAAATGCGAGGATAAATTATGAAGAGAGCAGTAACCAGTGCGGTAATTCGTCAAGCGAGCTAACAGGTTAATTACAAAAAACTAATAATCCGGCAACAAACACCTATGCGGAAAATTTAAAGGGTTTACAAGGGATATTTGATGTAATGGGTCTGTCTGGATGGATCACTGCCCCTGACTTACGGTCGAAATAATCATCAATGGCTGCATCTCTGACACCTACGAATGCTGCAGTAAGAACTGTTAACCCAATAAAACTGGTTTATAAAACCTTCAGTAAAACGTTAGTATAAATAATACACGTAAGAGCCCTCAATGAGCCAATAAGGAAGTCTATCTAGTCTCATAACCGCTTGCAATTGTTCGTTGTCAATATCAATGCCGATTATGAAGACGTGGTATAATAGTATGCTCATTTGGTGTAATTAGATGTAATTACCCTCAAGAAACACTTCTTGGCAAAATCATTTGTATGCACACTCAATCAATAATTCGCTGAATCTGCTCTTTAATCATCTTGAGTCGGACGACTATCCGCATCAAAAAGGTATTAAAAATATTAACCTAAAATTTTATAATATTCTATAGATCGTTACTAATTTAGGTGCTATGTAGACTCTAAATAGGAACAGACGTAAAATAGCATCAATTCCTTTCCTATTATCAGGAGTTCGATGACACCTTTTTACCGTTTAGCTCTTCTAAGACGTTCATTATCTTTTGTTCTGTACAAGTTTATTCTTAAATCTCACACTAGCATAATGGTAAACATATCCAAATGCTTCTTTCGACGATATCAAAATAATAGACTCAAGTACCTAGAACTTATTTACGAACCAATAGTGAAATAGTCGTTTACCTATCTTCATGGCATTAAATCTTGGCACGTTAAAAATCGTTGGAACAAAATATTGAAACCAGTCAGTAGCGATAACAGATAAACATTGATATTACTTTGAACATTCTGCACTTCTTGTCTGGCATCAGGAGAGAGAAGCAACACCAAATAATGTGTCGATGATAGATTTTAAGCTTAGATTTGGGATGAAATAAGGTGAGAATAAAACGTTCAAAGCTCCTACGAAAGCACTAACAAAATCCACTTTGTTCGCCGTCCTTAGTACTTCAGTTACTGACATAGTATATAAGAATGTTGATATTTATTATTTCTATTTTTAAAATGGGCTTCTTTGTAATGCCAACGCAACTCTTGGATCAAGCGGATTTCGTTCTTTTTTTATTTTGGATTTTTTTAGATAATAGTTGGAAGATTGCTATTAGAGAAAGGGCGTTAGCGTTCAGACGTACAATAATTCGAACAACAACTGTATGATCATTGCAGCCCGCCTTCAACACATGGTTTATATTGAATATCTACGTTCTAAATGTTCAATGTCAGTCACAGTAGCGTGTGATTGAATGCCAATCGCGGTAACTACTAAAGAGAATGAGATAGCTTAACTAACAAACTTTGCTACCGTGAGGCGACGTACTTTACTTTAAAACTATCACAAGAGAGCGTACTTGGTGCTGCTAACGTTCTTCCAACGGGCGGCGACAATCCGAAACTTGTCATGGTAAGTGAAGTGCTTGTCAATTTGTTAAGTCCGACGTGATTTGCAGTACATTGATTAAACGTTATTGTTCCGAAGTTAGCAAGCCTCGGTGGCACTAAAATATTAAAAAGATTATAAGGCCTTTCAACGACGAACTCTGCCGTACACGTGGTTGCATCTGTTGAAGCAAAATAAACATCTTTGTTAAGGGTTCTGGTTGCTCCAGTTGGTTGTGTTATAGTCATTGCAATACGCCACAATGTGAGTCTATCGTAAACTTTGGAAATAGTCACTTTTACCGTATCACCAGGAGAAACATTACTCATAAAGAAGTATGGAGCCGGAATAATTTCGAACCAAGCGAAATATTGAAGTCCTGTAGTAGTATCAAACTGGCCTGTCCCAGCTTGTATCATATTAGCAGGGACAGGAAAACCTCCTATTCCTACCCAGGTGGCTGAATATGCTGGCGTCCGGGTTGACGTTACCGGTAGAACGGTCCAAGAGGCACTTACTTCGGTAAATGGTTTTAGCCCAGACGCCGTATCAGTAGCAACATATCCGCACCAATTTAAGGAATAAACTTTGTTAACAGGTGTCTCAGCGGCTGAAGCACTTGGTATAGCTATGAGGGAGATTACGATTAGTACGGATAGCGAAATGATAGGTACTAAATGTCGTCTTTCCCACATTTTTTTCGACCAATCAACTTTTTATCACGTTACTAGTCGTTTATACGTTTGTTTGATAAATTTCAACTCGATATATGAAAACTTTAACTCCAAACGCAAAAATATTTATTTTGCTCTTAAAAGATTCTGATGTCTTTGCAAACTGGATGGTCTTCCAAACAGAAACTTGCTATTTTATTCTATTACAACATACAAAAACTTAAGGGTTTATTCTAACGACATATAAAATCTTGAATATTAAAATGTAAAACGGCCCGTCATTTTTTAAGAGGATTTGATAACCCCATAAACACAGTTTGAAGTTCATTTTTTTTGATTATGGGGGGTTAGTTTGGTAGTTCAGTGCTACAATCAAAAGAAAGCAGTTCAACTAACAAAATTTTAGCTATTGTATCACAATAATTTTCTACTAAGGTAAACTTTTTTTACTGAAGCTGAAAAATGTTGTTACTGTTCTCCTATCTTCTCCTCATTTGCGCTGTCCGCTGCATATGGAGATTTATTTAGTAACTCTCTGATCTTCTTGTGAACCAGCAACCATAGGAAAGGAATAAATATCAGCATTCCTACGGCTCCAATTAATAAACCAGTTAATAAAAAGTTATAAAGCGAGTGTAAGACCATTGCAGTAATTAAACCACCTAAAATGATGAGTCTTTTACTTTTTACGCGATATTTTGCTATCCCTAGTGCGTATCCCCACATACTTGAGAAAAGAGCGTGTGCAGGCACAGATAACAAAGCCCGAACAATAAAGAAAGCAGTGAAAGCTATAATTCCCTCGTTAAAAAATGAGAAAAGATAAAACGTATTCTCAATAGATGCAAATCCGAGAGCAGCAGTGCAAGCATATATAATGCCATCAATGGGTTCGTTGAATTCTTTGTTTTTATATACAGAGAACCGTACAGCAACAAACTTGAATAATTCTTCAATAATTGGGGCAGCCACAACTGCTAATAACAACTCGGAAAAAAGAAATGGAGTCTCTAGGAATAGTACTGGTAGGGCTATAATAGTTCCGTACAGAAACATTTTAGCAATCAATTTCTTTGGTTCTGGTTCCCATGTATCTTCCCGGTAAAAATACCAAACCCAAATAATACCAGGAGCAAAACCCAAAACGATGACAAATAAAGGTGATATTGACATTGCTTTCCTTTTATATTGAAAGTTCTAACAGAAATTATAAATTTAGTGCATTGCCAATATAACTTCTGAAAATGACATAAAATTTTTTAAAAACTATATACCCCTTACATTTTTTTCATTTAAGAGTGAAATCGAAATCTTAAAATCACTTAAAAATGCTTGACTCGGTTATTCCTAAAAACGCCATGAATATCACAAGATACATTATATTAGTTTGGTACTAAAAGACATACGCTTTGCATGATGAGCTTTGATTTTGTTAAATACGAGACTACACTAATAACGCCTCTACAGAGACATAAATTAGCATAATTCAGATAGGTATTTCTTTCATTTATCATTCACACCTTAATTGCGTTTAACAAAAAATTTGCCGAAATTTTTGTGACATATCAACTTTATTTCTGCTGGCAGCTCATTCGTTATATATTAATAAGCGAGTAATTGGCGCTCCCTAGCCCTGTCTTCTCTCCATATGTGAGCTGCAGATTCCCATCGGTGTCTTTCCAGACGCCTTTAAATTTATCTTCTCCTGGCAGCAAATTACTGATTAACCGCGTGCTTTCTACGCCTTGTTGTTGGTTGACTAAGTCTAAACTCGCAGCATCAATTGCTACAGGATCTGTTGAAGCAAGGATTCCGATGTCAGGTACTATTGATGAATCACTCCACGGAACGCAGTCGCAATCTGGTGTAATCTGTAGCAGGAAGTTGAGATAGCCGACACTTGTTTGTTTTTCCAGAACGGCGCCGTAAGCGTGTTCTGCCAGCATCTCCATGAAAAGTGGTAGGTCATTCTTCCAATCAAATGCCATAGAGGAGGTTGAGCAACTTGCAACACATTCTCCGCATCCAATACAGAATTCATAGTTGATTGATGGTCCAGTTTCATCGCGTGTTATAGCTGAGCGAGGGCATACTTCAACGCACACACCACACTTAGAACAAGCTTCTGTATTAATTATAGGTTGTAGACTTCGATGTTGATTCATCTTTCCAGATCGAGGGACACATCCCATAGCTAAGTTCTTAATAGCCCCACCAAATCCTGCAACTGCATGCCCTTTGAAATGAGACATAACAATCATACTTTGCGCAGCTGCTACATCGCCTGCAACGTTGACTGTCTTGAAGTGTTTTTTATTGATTTTTACCTCATGATAATGGTCACTGATAAGACCATCTGCAACGATAAGAGGGGCGCCTACTACTGCATATTCAAATCCATGATCAATCGCCGTAATTATATGATCGATCGAATTATACCTACTACCAGCGTAAAGTGTGTTAGTATCAGTAATAAACGGCTTCCCTCCATTTGCCCTAATTTTATCGACAACCTGTCGGACATAAACTGGGTTGATATAAGAATTATTTCCACGTTCACCAAAATGAAGTTTTATTGCAGTCAGATCTCCTTCATGGATGAAATTTCCAAATTGTGCAATATCAAATAGGTGTTGAACTTTGTCGATGATGTTTTCACCATTGTGGTCAACTTCCACATGAGCAAAATAAACTGCACTTGTCATTTGCTATTCCTCCGGTTTTGAATAATACTTTATCATTACCAAAGTCAAAAATAATACTTACTTGAAAATGTAAAAATATTTTCTTTACGATGTTGCGAACATTCAATTAATAAGACATCCTATAATTGGGAGTTAAAAAAGAAACTTACTCTTATCGTGGGTTAACTTTTTGTCTGTGAAATTGTCTGTTGTTTGTAGTTTAGTTGTCGACCTTTTAAGACGTGAGCACTGTGAGCATACAAATTTAAAGGCTTATCCCTCTTTTTTAGGGGCATCAATGGACCTTTTATCTAATATCCAGAGGTTATTGCCTGTATAAGGTAATGATGAATTGTGTGGTGATTCGTGGGTTGAACTGTTGATAAACGCATGTTGCTTTGCTGTTAAGCTTAATTTAACGACAAAAAACATCTATTGCAATTATTTCTGTAAAAGCAGTTTCACCAAGACTTAGTTAAAGTGCACCGATAAAAATTTTAACTAGCGATTGTTTCATAAAATTATCAATTTGCGTGAAAATTTTTTGTATTGCTTAAAACAAATTCAAATTTTCCTTTCTATCTCAGATTGCGAAAAGATTCTAATTTACAAAAAAATACGTACTGGCGCTGATTTGGATAAGGCTATAGAAGTGCGTCATCAGTGATGACAGATTTAACTCTCATAAATTACTAAATTATTTTTTCATAGTGAAATAATGAAATGGTGCTTCTCACCCTAAAGGTTTTTTTAAATATTTCAAATTATTTAAAGTTACGATAAAACGGAAGTATGTAAAATGTTGTACAAGTTTCATGTATACTGCAGCGATTGACTTTGCAAACTAATTACATTCATTTCAAGTAGAAATTCTCGTTAGTCGTCGGTGTATCGCAATATTTTGAATTATAAATTTCACAACGTTACAGCATTAAGAGTCGAGGATTGACACGAGTAAAAATTGAGTGCTTTAACATTATATTGTCGTTAGACTACATTATTAATAATGCATAAGGATTTTAGTGCTTTGTTAGAAAATGCTCAAAATGTACCAGATATCTTTGAGATTGTGAAAGATGCGGTATGGTTAATTGAAAGGAAAAGTTGTGGTGGCCTCATGTTAGGGACGGCAAATTTAGGCAATCATCCTCATGTATTTTTTGGAGCGTTCTACCCCATAGGATCCAACATTATTGTCATAAATGAGATACCCCTTCAGCGAATAAGAGAGATCAATCCAGCTCTTTATAAGCCGTATATCTTTCATGTTCAACTCCACGAGTACTTGCATACTTTAGGATACTTCAGTGAAAACGCTGTTAGAACAAAAGTTATTGAGATAACTGAAGCTACTTTTGGGGTGGAGCACCTTGCGACACGTATAGCTAAGAATTCTAAACGTTTCTTCTCGAATCTAATATACCTCAGTTCTTATTGGCAGCCGAAAGAATTAAAGATTAAATTGATTGAAGGATTTGACAGGTCAAGTGCCACTTACTTTTCATAAATTATTTTCGGTAAAAGTTCTACAAGCTAAGTAGTCACTCCGCTTCCTATCCTTTTTTATAATCCGGGCGTTTATTGCATTGTGCACTTCTACCACGTAATTGAATGTATAGGAGCTCGCTGCCTCGCATCCCGGATCGCCTCGCATTTTAGTATAGAAGTAGCCCAAAATACCTTGAGCCGTGAGGCTGTCAGCATCATCTCTACCGTCTAAAGCTCAAGATATATGTTCGACTTTCGCTTCATTTGCTAATAATGACTTGACTGGACGAAGTCGTAAGAGTTCCATACATTACAAATTCATCTGTTTGAAAGATCACCTTGCCTGATCCCGGAAGTACTGAAATGACTGATGCGAATGAGCTCTCGATCGTTGGCTTGTGCCCCATGGTTTTAGTGTAAATGTTAGTGACATCTACATTCCATGCTTTTAAATAGCCCGGAATATAACCTTGGTTGATGCTATCTACGTATTTTGTAGCATCGTCCGACGTTTTAAACTGCTTGATTATTAAATCGTAGTAATTTAAATACTTGGAATTATTAGCTGGTCGGTAAAAATGCACTCTCACTGTGTTTTTGTCGATGTGATGCTCGTTCCACGAGACAGTATTTTCCACGGTTTTATGCATCAGATCTGCAAATTTATTTACTTTGGGTGGATTGATTACGTCAGTAATATCTGAAATACATCCAGAAGCTAACACGATTATAATCGAAATAAGGATAGCGAGCAGTGTCGTCGCCCTCATTTTTACCCTTCTTTATTCAGTTTTGTGCTTTAATTAAACGTTGTGTTGCGAAAGCGCCGTTTGGATCATCCGACAGTTTAGTTTGGATCATCCGACAGTTTAGATCGAGGCTAAGATAAAAATTATTGTATGCTGATGGAGGGTATTTGTGTGACCGCTGGTGCTACAGTTGGAATACTGTTGGCAGGAGTGTACGTAGGAGTATAAGAAGGTGTATATATGGGAGTTGCGGTTGCAATTGTTTTTGACGGGTTAGTGGCCATTGGGCTAATGGCGGGTGTGGGACTTGGACTCGGCTTTGTCGTGGAACTGCATCCAGCGACAAATACTGATAAAAGCATACTGCTAGCCACAATTAATATCAGAATATATTTCTTCATTATATCACACACAAATAGGCACATACTAATGGACTTCATTTAGATAAAAGTAACCCAAAAATCAAAAAAAGATAGCAATATGGTACCAAAGATAGTAATATAGTACCTTTTTTCACATTCAGTGGATAAAGTGGTTCTTACTTTGACAATTGGTTAACCTAGGAAAATCTACTTAAAATGAAATCTAAAGTTCAGCGCACTGAGCACTTGTTTTTAATCTAAATACGGTTCAAAAGTTTCAACACCGATCGTCTAGGTAATCCTTATAACCAAAAGTATTCTTTCAAAGAGTTTGATAGCTAGTGTAAGAGTTTTTTTTATCTTTGGCCAGTTTTTTTTGCCGTATTAATACCTCTCATAAGCACAATCGTAAAAAGATGATTTCTTACTGCAACGACTGCAATTTTGATGCATTTGACAAAATATTACATCTTCATAAGCTAATGATGATCAAGTGCGAAGTTTGTTAGTTCCTCTGAATTAGTCCTTCTCACTAGCAAAGAATTTTTTAAGGTTATCATTGGCGAGCGCTATTGCGCTCCTCGGAGCGGGAGTATTTGTAATTGTATTGAGCATTACGAAATCGTAAATCGTCCCTAAAAATCGTACTGCTGTAACGCGGACACCAGCTTCATTTAACTTGTGGGCGAATGCTTCGCCTTCGTCGCGAAGAACGTCGAATTCGCCGTTTATGACAAGTGCTGGTGGTAGAGCTTTAAGCTGGTTTATTGAAGCTCGGAGTGGGGATGCTGTGGGATGCTTACGTTGTTCTTCGTCAGGTAGGTAATAATCCCAGAATCATTTCATCGCCTCTCGGGTGAGGAAATGCCCGGTTGCAAATTCACGATACGAGGGTGTATCAAAATTGGCATCAGTCACTGGATAAAAGAGTACCTGAAAGCCAATGTTAGGACCTCGCCGGTCTTTTGCCAAAAGGGTGACAGCGATTGCCATGTTTCCTCCAACACTATCCCCTGCGACCGCTAGTAATGATGGATCAAGATTGAAGTTTTTACCGTGTTCCGCTACATACTTTGTCGCGGCATAGGCCTCCTCTATTGCTGTAGGGTATTGAGCCTCGGGAGAGTGTGTGTAATCAACAAAAACGACTACCGCATTCGAGCCGTTTGCAATCTCTCGGACAAGCCGATCAAATGCATCTTTATCCCCAAGCACCCAACCAGCACCATGGAATTACATGATCACTGGTAGAGATTTGGTGATTCCTTTCGGTCGAATGATCCTAATTAAAACTTGGCCATTTCGACCTCCCGGTATTTGATGGTCTTCAATATCGGCTGGCAGCTTTGCTACGTCAAGTGCTTGTAAATCAGAAACACTTTGCGCGCTTCTTCGACAGAGAGCGTGTAGAGCGGCGGAGAACGATTGATCCCCTCCAGAAAAGCCCGTGTCGTTGGTTCAATCGCATGGCTTAGTAGGATGTTAGTCATTCATCAGCACCATTTGAGAGAGTTGCTGTATCTAAAGAAAAGAGTTGCCCGTTTTTTAACGCAAAGTTGAAAGAAGCAGGTGGTTAATATCAAACATGTTGCTCGTATACAACGTCTGTTGGTGTTATTGGGTTGTACCTTCTGGCAGTCCTTTTAAACGTCGAAAATGCTTGACATTAACTACTACAACGTGTATTGTGAATGTTTCACAGAATGATCTTTATCAATAAGAAAAATAAACTGCTGTAGAAAATAATCAACTGACATTAAGCCATGTAGAAATAGACTTCGTCATGATTGATTACTTGCACCAAAATTCCATATATGATTAGTTACAGCTCTGGCGAATGTGTAGTAAGATTGAGTTTAATGACAATAATAATAAAGAGCTGCTCTACTTTGCATAATGCCTTAGTGTATTTTCGCATCTAAAACGCGTACAACGAAATGACAGCTATGAGACTATATAATAAAGATAATTTAAGTGATGTATCAGAAAACTCTTGCTTTTTGGTTAGCCGGCATAAATTTAAGTCAAAAATTAATTAGTTTTTATATCATAAGAAGTTATCGTGCACTGTTTTTACGAGGGTGAAGAGCGTTAGATATTATCTAATCTGAGAGTGTTTTGTTAACAAATAAGTTTACATATAACAATTAGATAAATTATACAGGTCAAAGATTTAAGAAGCAAATCTCGATGTATATCAAGGACTCAGAAAATAACTTAGTAGTCTAGAAAGTAAGACAATAAATCTACCGAAGTTTTGTTGCTGTAAGTGAAACCTTCGGTCTAATCCTTTGTTCTGAGAGGAGCTGCATTCACAAATAAATTTTTTCGTTCCACAGGCAGAAAACCGCCCATAAGAAGAGAACCGGTCAAATTAAAGTAGTATCGGGACTATTTTGTATTGTATATCCATACGATATAGCGCATAAATAGATAGCACCAAACGTAGTCATGTGTTTGTGTTGCGTTTCTAGTATGTTTAGAACCACACATTGAATGTCGTGCGGGAGGGTTATCGTCACTGCGTTAATATCTGTGCTTGCCCCCTGTAGTCCCCCCGGATAAACGTTCATTCTATAGGGGAATAGCGAAAAGCCGTTCGGAGCTGCCAAGCGTGACGGCTATTTTGAAGCGTTCCGAGCGGCGAACTATTTTTCTTTGCATCTATTATTACTTTAGTAAGTTAATTTTTTTCTCGTATTCGTTCAATGAATGTTTCTAATAGTGACACGGTACTTTGTGGTTAGTTACCGGATGCGACTTACATCTTGCACCTAGGAAGGATGACGGCAACATCTACGCTGTCAACGCGAGAACTTTGAGGAAAAATATAGAACTATATGACCGGAGCATAGTAATTTTCTTGACATGAATAGTCTGTTCCACAGGCAGAAAACCGCCCATAAGAAGAGAACCGGTCAAATTAAAGTAGTATCGGGACTATTTTTTATTGTACACAACAGGACATGGCACATAGATTCTCCGACGACAAAGCAGCGCGTACATGTTAAAAATGACGCATTGAAAGAGGAGGTGAGAGAAATGGCTGTTATGTTTCTGCAGTTGTTAACGGTGGCTGTCCAGTCCATAAGCTTGGCATTGGAAGCAGCTCACCCGCTACTATCGCCAGTGATCAGTTTACTTACTATGGTGTAACCCCGTTATCTATGCTCGTTCTATCGGGGAATAGCAAAAATGCCGTTCGGAGCTACCAAGCGAGACGACTATTGTAAAGCGTTCCGAGCGGCCAAATATTTTATTATACAAAATTTAGCGTTTTTATTATATGTGTTCCCCCCCAGCGAATATTTTGATGGCAAGGATGACAAGTTGTTTTTTGGGCTTTATTACATTTTTTAAAGATGTTTATGAGAACATTAAAACAAATCTAAAAGTTTTATAGTTGCTCATCTCGCCATTTTTTTGTTTAAGTACTCGCTTGTATTTTTAGTACTATCTATAGCAGCAAAACCACAATACTTAAGAGGATAAGACTCACAAGAGACAAAAGAGGTGATAAGTGATGGTGATACTATTTCCAATTCCATTTCCAATTCCATTTCCGCTTTAAATTTAACTCTTTTCAGCTTCTTGACGCAACATTTAGAGTTATGATGAACCGAATATAGTGCTAATTTTTGTCATACGACCGCTTGTATAAGTCGATTTTATTCGCTTTTTTTGATTAAATGACAGTGGTGTGATATTATTATTTTAACAAGCAAATGAGAGGAGCCCTTTTTTAAGGTGAGTTTGCTGATATTAATAATTTTTTACAGAGTAATGATTAAAATTGACTTGTTTATACTTAATGCAAACAAGTGTGAATGAATTGTAATCACATTTGTATTCAGCAATAATACGAAGACTATGCAATCTTGGAAACAGACACCAGCGACGCAGTTTTTCACATCTTCAAGGTAATGCTAACTAGATTCAGGCAATCATTACCAGCACGATCTTCGATCGTCCTACAAATGATAGAGTCATTACACTTTTCAAATGATCTTTGTAAGTATTGCGGCAAAAGCGCCCACGCAGATACGCTTAGAGCAATTAAAGGCTGGTATGGTTGGCTGACATCATCACTGTAAAAAATCAACAAGAATGAACGTATCTACAATCTAAAACTGATTTCAAAAAGTTTCAACGATTTTTTAAATTACGATATTGATCATTTATTTTCAGGATACGTATAGAGGTTTTTATTTAGAATTAAAGATATTTCACTGACTCTTGGCCTGATTACGTGCAAATGGCATTATTTTAGTCCAGCTCTAATGGAAAAAAACCTTCCACTGGCAGAAAAAAGCCTACAGGAAGAGAACTGGTTAAATTAAAGTAGCAACGTAACCATTTACATAGTAATGGACATCGTACAGCAGTGTGCGATGCTCTAACTCACACATTAAAAAGGGGGGTGAGAAATTATGTTGAATTTCGCTTTGGGAGCAATTAACCAAATTTTGTCCCTTGGCCTAGGATTGAACGCGTTGTTCCCAGCCCTATCGCCATTATTAAGCATAATTGCCTTAATGTAACAACAGACAAACACTAGATTCCGTTTTCGAATCTCAACAGTACTCAAAATCGAGGGGGCTTACAAAAGAAGTTTGGTTGATGGCCATAAGATATGATACCTGGACTATCGTTTCCGGTATTACGAGTGAACCATAAGGAGTATCGGACGTGTAGATGGAGGCGAGCAGACATTTGCCCTCACTCTTCTCCTTTTTTTACTATAAGTTCGAGTGTAACAAGAAACGTGAATACAAGCAGTTGACTATAATACCGATGTAATCGTAATCGCAATAGATAGAATGCGTATAAAGTTGAATGCAATCAGCCGGAATCATATAAATCAGTTGTAATTGGCATAGTAGACCAGCAAATCTCTTTTTTGGCAGCGGTAAAATAGAAAGGCAACTGTGAACTATTTTTTAGAGCCATTACTCTTTGAATAAATAGAGAACAATTTATCTCTTTATGCGCTCTCAGTAGTTCTCATAAAGATTAAGTGCTGAAAAAATACTCAGTTTTGGGCTCCCTCACATTCTTTCCCTTTTACGCATCCTCAGAGGACAAGATATCTTGCCTCTAAAATATAAAATAGCAGAAAAGTCATAAATTCTATTCGAGTATCAGTTAGTTTTTGCTTAAGCTTTTGAAACAGCATGAAGCACCTTTACCAAGTTATTCGTAAGCAACGAAAAGAGCGCTGTTATTTCTTCTAAAGATCACGCGCAATCCCGCAACATGTGACAAATTAATGTGTTGAATATTTCCTGACTAGCTCTTTACTGCGTAGATAAGGCGTTCCAAACGACCAAGGTATTCGCTCTTTCACCTCCATTTATGTGGACGACCAACTCATATTCGGGGGCTAGTCTATAGTTTACGAGTCTTGGAATTGTTGGAAACTAGTTTCACACATCTCTTTCATAACCTAGGAGTCATAATATTCGATTCGGCTCTGAATAGTCTATATATGAGCCTGCATATATGACATGAAAGCCTAGAGGTGAGCAGAGCTCAAAATAAAAAATATTGATAGCAGCATCCCTATCGTGCTCACTTTGGCAATATCAGTTGTCGTAGTGGTCTACGCGCAGCAGATTATCGTTTTAACTATGCAAAGCATTGTCCCCGCGTTGAAAAATGCTCAAATGACTTCGACTGTAAATGTAGAGCGATGCTCTACAGAAAAAATTGGAGAGCCTTATGTACATAGAAAGCAAAACATACAATTTCACCAGGGGCAAGCCCTTTACGAGTTCAAGACATAGTTCAAACAACTACCGAAGGAACAGATGGACGTGCTACAGTAGGAACAGCGACACACGTTCAAGGAGTGGTTTAATCGGGGCATCATGATCTGAAGCTCACGTACGTCAGGAATTAAAGAAAAAACTGAAAAATAAACTTTCGCGCATAGGTTGAGTCAAAGTGTACATATGAATTCTGACTGGCCTTTCGAACATTGTAGTCTCATTGGCATTTGTCATCTTAACGTGCCTCCGACCTTTTTTGACGCGCGCAGTTATGATTCATGAAAAGAGGACTTCACGCAACAACATTATTAAATTTCACTTCAGCGAGTCGTAGATGCTGCAATAAAACATATACTTAGGTATAACATTATTTCAAATCAAATATGGTGCATATGAAGAAACAAGCGCTTGGAATAATAATTATTGTTGTAGTGCTGGTAACGGTGTTTGAGGCTGGATGTACCAGGCCGACCACGCAAAACAATATCATGATTAACAATGTATCCAAGAAGAGCAACGATTCGGCTAGATTTCCTACACCAAATAATATTACGGCACAATTCAACACTATGGCAGGCAATGCCTCCAAAACGTTTAACTCTACGACGCATGAAGTACGCGTCGTGGTGCATTTCTTAAATGGCTTGATGAAGCTCGTCAATGATACAACGCGAGATTTGCACAGTAGCACAAGCGGCACATTCATATCAGTGATGACAAGTTTTTCGCTTCAACGCAAACCTCCCTTTTTATGAAGAATGATAACTAAGAACTATATGGTCGAAACGTTATCAGCGTGACAAACATATGAAAAGCAAGATAAATAAACGGGTCGCTCTGCTTAGCATTATGCTATTAGCTGGAGTGCTTGTTGGGGTCATGGTCTCTGCTTCATGGATGGAAAAGCTCGCTCCTGAAACGAGAGAAGAGCGCATAGCCATCATCAAGACACATCCGAATCACTTGACCCCTGAACAGCGTGAACACCGGCATGCACAGTATGAGGCACGACGGAATCAACTCCTCGGTATCGCCATGAAAGATGACAGGGTGCAAAAGATGGTCGAAGGGA
>DASPRZ010000077.1:0-2931 GCA_035624185.1 Candidatus Acidiferrales bacterium | reverse complement strand
CGATGTCCTTTAGTTTGAGGGTGGTGTTAATTCCACTCCACCGTCCGACTTGCGATTCCACCCCGTCTGCCCCGATAACCACCTTTGAGCGGACCTCAAAGTCCTCGCCAAGCCGGTTGAGCTTAACGCCCTTTACTGTGCCATTTTCAACGATGAGGCCTGTTGCACGCGTTCGCACCATGACATGCGCTCCTGCCCGCGCCGCGTCCTTCGCCAACTCCCTGTCGAAGATTTTGCGCTCCAAAACGTATCCGAGTACCCCTTTCATTCCTAGCGCCTCTGCTGATACGGTAAGCGTCGTACCATCAGGCGCGATAAATCGGACTCCGTTGATCTCAGTTGCAATCCACTTTTTGTCAGGCTGCATATATGGCAGCAGACTTTCTTTCATGATGAACTCGGCGCAGCGCACGGGCGAGCCGATTTCCTGCCTCTTTTCTAGCAACAGTACATCGCACTCTTCAGCAGCAGTCTGTGCCGCGATTGACCCTCCTGGGCCCGCCCCTACCACTATGACATCGTACTCATCCCTCATGTTTCTTCCTCTACCGTTAAGGCTCCCCCCAGGCGAATCGTTGCTCATATCACGCGTATTATGCAGGCGTCCTAATTCCGAGGCAAGGTTCGATGAGCCCCATCGCATTAGTCGGACAGACTGCGAAGCAGACGCCAAATTGTCCGCATTTAATTTTTATGTTGGTCGAGCTACTAGTCTGCAACGTGGAGGCTGCCAGTCTTAATATCTAATAGATAGTAACAGCTATAAAGCTTTAACACTGTTTAGAGCGATCTCACGGATGTGTTTTAGAAGGTAAATGACTTCAAGATAACGGCTTTCAAGAGCGTATGATAACGTTAAAAGACGAGAAGTCGGTAGGAGGGTAAAGCCTAGTGACAAGAATATCTCCTCGTTGAAGAGATTTTTTCGCTCCACCACGACTCTCAACAAAAAAGCCCTTGTAATGAAGCATATCGACAACGACCTCGAGCGGAAGTGGATGAACGCCATGCTCGATGCCATCTCAAAAGCACGAGAGTGAACTCTATGAGAGGGGGTGAGGAAGTAGGAGCTGCAGGAGCTGTCGAAGCGAGAGTGTTTTAGGTCATCTAATGAGGTTTCCTCATTTGAATTCTTAACGCCGTTAAAGATGCCTTTCATACGCTGTACGGTTTTTAATTCCGCAGTTACAAACACCGTATTTATTTAACGCCTTATCCGTTGGCCATTATGTTCTTATTGTGATCACGATAACATCGGAAAACTATTTGAGCGTCGGTGCGTGTGAGGGGTATTACCAATATCTCGCGTGAATACGCTGACGTAGGATGTGAATTCGTGGATATCTGCGCGGCTTCTGGCTAAAAGCTTCACGACTTCGATCAGTACCGCGGGTTATTTTTACTAGTAATAGATGACAAGGAGAGTGTTAGCTCGATTAACATCGTGTCAGGAGTCTCTCGCGTAATGAAAATATTGCGATGCTTAGGTGCGACGATACCACCTACGCTGCGTATCTTATTTCTACCTTTGAACTGTTGATGGAACAAGCAATTCTTGCAGCACAGTGGATAGAGGAGCTGTTGAAAGAGGGGCACCCGGACATCTAAGAGATAGACGTAAGTGTTATTGAACGAGCAGATATTGTTCCAGTACTCCATGTAGACGTCGTGAACGTGTTCAGGCAAAGTATATCGATAGTGCTACTACCCAACGCCTTATGCGACGTGTGCGAGACATATCGTGATTTGACTGCCCCCACTAGATAATATCACCTTACTATTCGACGAAAGCGGAGGTCTTTGACATAAAGTGATTTGACAACCGTAACAGTGGAATTTTTTGCTTTTTCCCGGCCGCCGTATAAAAACTAAAGTGCTAAAACATAGCTTCACTAATGCTAATACGATAATCTACATGCTTATGGAACTACTCGAAATCGGGAAGAAATATTAACCACTCTCACAAGGTCCGAATAGAGGTGGCTACGCTAGGCAGAAAGGAAAATGAAAAAATGCTCCAACGTGTGTTACAATTGAAATAGAAAACACATGAAGATGAAATTGTGTATCATTTATCATTTTTCAACACGTGAATATAATAACACTCGATCTGCCTTCTTGAACTTGTTGGATAGAGGTATGCGGCTATGAAACCTTTCGTAACATCGAATGGTATAAGTTTATTGACAACTCTCGCAAACATAGGATGAGCGAAATAATAATGGAATTTTCGCGCAATTTTAGTCGCAGATGGAAGGACATATTGTGAGAAATCATTTGCTTCAGCTATTGAATATTCCTCTTGCATGTAGTCCTCGATTTCTTTAACATACTCGAACTTATCAAGCGACCAACTCATTTCCATAAGTTTCTGCATAGTCTTTTCAGATGGAGTCAATGCAGTGGCACGATCTCTTCGATATGCATCTATAATGATAAAAAGCCCGTCTCTCTTTAATTTCTTTTTTACCTCCCGAAGGACTTGCAGTTTATTTGTTGAATAGCACAACGCCTCTACAACAAAAGCGATGTCATACACATCGTTCTCGAGGGCGCTTAAATCGTGGTAGTCGCCTTGTTGAAAGTGTGTGTTTGGTATCTTTGCATAGCGCTTTAACGGCCTAAGTGCTAAGTCGACTCCGTCGAACATAACGTGAGGATTCCGGCGCGCAAGAACTGCCATGTTGCCCCCCATCCCACAAGCAAGTTCTAGCACCCTTTTGGCGCCGTTTTCGTGGACGTACCTCTCAACAATCCTTGCTTGCTCTTTAAAATCCTCCTTTTTATATCTCCCGTCATAACTAATCCCGTAGTGATAAAATCCTTCTGGGCTGTGTAGTTTCAAACCAAATTTGCCACTCTCGTAGTAGTCGATGATTTGCTGCTTCCCCTGTGGCTCATTAATTATGTGGGGTATATCAAATATCTTAC
>DASPRZ010000030.1:0-34540 GCA_035624185.1 Candidatus Acidiferrales bacterium | reverse complement strand
CTCTCAATCAATCCCCCCACCGGCTTGAAATTGAGTGTTTAATTTCGAGTCTATCAAGTATCCTTGCAACAATTATGTCGATAAGCGCTTCGATCGTAGTGGGACGTGTATAAAACGGGGGGCAGGCAGGCAACACTGTGGCACCAGATTCGGAGACTCTCATCATGTTGCGGAGATGAATAGGAGTTAGAGGCGTCTCTCTTGGGACGAGAATGAGCTTCCTACCCTCTTTTAAACAAACTTCTGCAGCACGAGTTACAAGATTGCCCGAAATTCCGTTTGCTACACTGCCAAGCGTTTTCATGCTACACGGAACTATGGCCATACCATCAGTCATGTAAGAACCGCTTGCGATTGGTGCGGTAAAATCCATTTCATCATAAGTCCTCGTTCCGAGAGAAGTTATAACATCAGAAGAATAATTAGTTTCTATATCTATTAGCTCCTTTGCTGCGGTCGTTATGATTAGGTGGATTTCAACGTTAAGCTTTTTGAGTACTTGGAGCAATCTGATACCATATTGAACTCCACTTGCTCCCGTTATTGCAACCGTGATTTTCATCTTAGCTCCTTTATTAGTTCATTAACAAGCATAAATGAAGCACTAACAATTTCATTTATTTCAGCCGCGCTAACATTTTCAACGTGAACTCCTACTACTACCGCGCAATTGCATTTTAATTCTTGTGAGATTCTATTGGCTGCTTCCTTAGCTATTATGTCGTCACGGTGATTCGGCATCGTCAAAACAGAAGAAAATGATCGTATTTGATAGCCGCCTGCAGCTACGGCTCCGATATGGTTATCACCGCCTGTTAGTGTTACGAGATAGTCTTTCCCAATTTGGCGTGCAACGGCCATTAATTCGACAACGCTCGTGTTTTTCTTCAATGATATTTGATTATTTGACATCAAGCACCTCTTTCGCCACTTTCCCTACTTTTTCCCTGTGCTCTTTTAACGTATAAACGCCGAGTTTTAATTGATCAAATTGAGCATCATAAAGTATTCCAACAAGCCGAGAGACTTCTTCAAGGCTTTTTAAGCTTCCATTTGCTAATACTTTTGCGTTTCTCTCAACCATCTCTGGCTTTCTTGGGATATCAAGAAGGACGTACCGTTCATCTAATCCCGCTTTACACGCGATTTCACACTCCAGCTCTTCCTGTGCAGACTCAAGTTCTGCTATTCTTTGAACACTTAGACTTCTAGTGCTTGCATACAGTGCCCGTTTAAAGAGGCGTCGATCGAGAAGGCTTGATGCTATCTCTTGCGAATAACCGCCCTCCCGCATCATTATTGACAAGAGTTCATAATCATCGAAGTTCCAGAGTTCTACTCCTCTCTTTACTACGGGAGTTATGGCTCTTCGTACCATTGCCTCCGCGATTCTACTTACATGATGAAAATAAACGGTTGGAAACATTAAGAATCTCGAGACAAGAAGCGACTCTACAGCCTGAATTCCACCCTCACTTATTACGAGTTGACCGTTTATAAAGTCCATTTCTTCAATGAGCCTCATACAATCAACTGCGCCATAGGCCACACCGGTATAATACTCGTCTCTAACTATATAGTCCATCCTATCTACATCTACGTCGCTTGAGATGATTTGGCTAAACTGCGACTCACCCCGTATTAACTGTTCGATAAGCACCTTATCGAGGCCAAATTGGTTTATTACCTCAAGCAATCCACCACCTATTGTAAAATATTCATGGCCTTTGCCATATTTTTCAACTAGGACAGATTCAATTGAATGGGATAGGGGCATATGACCGACATCGTGTATTAGGGAGGCCGCCCTAATTTCATCCTTGATGTCCTTTAAAACATCCGCATCTAGCTTGTTGAGTAGAAGTTCAGCGAGGTGCAAGACGCCGAGAGAGTGTTCAAAACGTGTATGATTTGCTCCAGGATACACAAGATTGGCAAAACCAAGTTGTTTTACTCTTCTAAGTCGCTGCATCTCATGTGTGTCCATAAGAGAGATCGCGAGGTCGTCAAGCCGAATGAAACCATGGACTGTATCCTTTATTACATTCATCGACTATCGAGTACCAGATATCGATTTATTCTATAACGCTTTATCGCTTATTGATGTAATGGTGTTATTTTTATCTGGCGGAACGGGAACGCCTAAGTTGATCCGCGGCATTTCGGAAAAAGTTGCTGAAGATGATATAAAAGTAGTTGTCAACACTGGAGACGATCTGTGGGTCTCAGGGAATCTTGTTTGTCCCGACATAGACACCGTGATATATACATTTGCAAAAATTATAGGCGATACCTGGTGGGGTGTAAAAGGGGATACCTTCATAACGTATAAAAAGTTGATCCAACTCGGCTATCATGAGCCACTCGCAATAGGCGATCTCGACAGAGCAACGCACATTTATAGAACTCACCTCATGCACCAAGGCATGAATCTCACCAAAGCTACACGAGAGCTTTGCAAATCATATAAAATCCGAGCAGAGGTTTTGCCAATGACTGATGACCCAGTACCAACAACGGTTGTTACTGATATCGGTGAGATGCATATTCAGAGTTATCTTATAAAGCACACTAGCACCCCTAAGGTTTTTAACGTTAAGTATGACAGAGGTACAATGAACAATGAAGTTAAGAAGGCTCTGAAATTGGAAGATTCAATTATTATCGGACCTTCTAATCCGATATCGAGTATAGGACCGATCATCAATGTCAAAGGGGTAAAGAGTCTCCTTAAACGCAAGTTTGTTATAGCGATAAGCCCGATCATAGGTTCTGAGCCAGTCAGTGGTCCTGCAAAGCAATTCATGAATGCCTGTGGTCTTGATGCGACTTCTGCAGGTGTCGCAAAGTTTTATGAAGAATTTCTAGACGTCTTAATAATTGACAAAAATGACTTTGAAATCGACCGCAGGGAGTTAAAGAGAGAAATTAAAGTAATTCGAACAAACACGGTGATGAGTGGGCTAGAAGATAGCAAATTGCTTGCAGAGGATATTTTAAAACTTGTTTGAAGTCACTAACGGTGGGAAGTCAAAAACGATGTTTATGTTTTAGTTTCTTTAATTTACGCGATTAAGTAAAGCAAAATTAAATAGAAGTAGGTACGATATATTATAGGTGGAAGTTCAAAACCCACAGCGTATTTTTACCGTGCTGCGAAATAGCACACACACTTTTGCGAGGTTTTACAGTTGGGACACATACAGTTTGACCTTAACATTGGAGACGTAAAAATTGCAAATCCTCTCATTCTTGCCTCGATTGCAGGAGTTACAAGTAGCTCCTTTGCTGTTCATCGCAATGTTGGACTTGCAATGCTCGGAGGATATAATATAGATGATGCGACCATCAAAGTCGCAAAAAGTCTTGTCAGGAGAGGCAGGAGCGAGTTTGCGTTTGACGACCCTGAAGCCATCATTAAAAATGAACTGGGGGTTATGAAATCATCAGGAAAAAAAGCGGGGGTAAATGTCAGATCCGCTTCCCTCGAACCAGTGCTGAAAATAGCTGAACTCGTTAGAAAGGAAGGTGCAGTGCTTGAACTCAATGCACACTGCAGACAGTCTGAGATGAGGGAAATCGGCGTGGGCGAGGCGATGATGTTTGACCTCACCAAGTTAAGTGAGTGGATCCGAGAGATAAAAGAGACAGATGTAGCCCTATCAGTGAAAGTCAGAGCGGGTACTGTGAATGATGTTGAACTTGCAAGTGCTATAGACCGTGCTGGAGCTGATGTGATTCACATAGATACTATGGATTTCACATCGAAACTCATTAAAAAGGTCAGAGATTTAACGAGCATAAAAATTATAGCGAACAACTCGATCGTGGACTACGATAGCGCTTACAAAATGCTCTCGATGGGTGCAGATTTTGTATCTGTTGCTCGGGTTGCGCTGCAAAGTTCTAGCGCTCTTGACGATATATTAGTTGCTATTGAACAGCTCCAAGATTTGACTGGTTGGTATAATGCACCCAAACACATCTGCGCTGGTGGCGACTTAAGAGGGCTCACATTTTGTTGCATGCCCGTTAAAGAATGTCCGCTACATTACGTCCTTAAACGAGCTGGGATCTCGAAGGAAAAGTACATCGAGATAAAAGAGAGCTTTATGGACACCAAGCTTGGAGGGGGAGATAACACATGCTTCGGCAGCATGGTTTGGTGCTGTAAAATTACGCGGCCTTGCCCATGGAGAGACAGCACTCTTCAAGACGTTAACCTTTCAGATATTGAATTCATGAAGATTAAGAAACAGCTTGCAGAGAAGATAATGAAAAGCAGATCGTATTTATAGAACGCCAAGAGATCAATGTACGACAGTGATTTTATCGCTAGATGTGCCCAATTAGCAATGCTTCTAGAGGTATCAGCGGATCCTAAACCGGGAAATGTCGATAGAAAACATGATTTTGGAAATTTACGTTATGAGCACTTTTTGGGCTCGGCAGTAGGCACATATGCTGTGTTTAAAAAAGCAGCGTCAGGACAGGAGTGTCCAATAGGCGGATTGATCCTTGAAGCGGTCGAAGCGAGCAGCGCTTGGCAGATGGCAGGGAATGTACATTTCGGAGCGATATTAATGCTCATCCCACTATGCGTCGCTGCGAGCCTCAGTTCTGACATTGAGGGGTTACGAAAGAACGTCGAAATTGTTGTAAAGAATACAACAGTATTCGATGCATTGCAGTTTTACAAGGCATTCGGCAGAGTTAATGTGAGAGTCGGAAAAGCAGAGACTCTCGATGTGCGAGATCCTGCTTCACTCGACGCGATTGAGAGCGAGAATCTGACATTATACAACATCATGGAGATCTCGACTCCAAATGACACACTTGCACGTGAATGGACTGAGGGCTTCCCACGAACATTTAGAGGCGCACAGATTCTGCAAAAGAGATTTAAATCTGGACACAGTCTCAACGATTCAATAATTTATACATTTCTGTCTCTGCTCGGAAGTATACCAGATACGCTCATTGAAAAAAAATTTGGGAGGGAACTCGCAGGGGAGGTCTCATCAGCGTCAAAACAAGTACTAGTATCGGGCAGGGTGGCAGAGTTTGATGAATATCTCATTGGAAAAGAAATAAATCCAGGCACGACTGCAGACCTAGTAATCGCATCGTTGTTTATAACCCTTTTAGGAGGGTTAAGATTTTAGATGGAAGGAATCGAATTTCCATACGGAATATCAGAAATCATAGCTACGACGAAGAATGGGAGATTTAACGCCGCCCCCATGGGCGTTATCAATAGAGGCGACTTGTTTATTAAAATGTACAAAAACACTCATACATTCCTGAACGTTAAAAATAATGAAATGTTAGTGGCAAACCTCATATCGAACCCCCTATTGTACGTAAAAGCGGCATTTGACGACCTTGAGGAGGAGTGCTTTTGCGAAGATGAAGGTGCGCCGATACTAAAGGAAGCATATGCGTGGTTAGAATTCAAATGTGTAATCGTGGAAGAAAAAAACCAAAAGACGGCGTTAATAAGGCTTATTCCTCAAAGATGGAGAGTTTTAAGAAGATCTGTCAGACCTGTAAGCAGAGGATTCAACGCAGTTATTGAGGCTACTGTCCACGGAACGCGGTATGTAGCTATAGGGGATATCCAATGCCTTAAGGCCATCAACTATTACGAAAATGTCGTAAAAAAATGTGGAGGAGTTGAAGAAAAAAAGGCCATGAGTGCGTTAAGAAGGTACTTGAAGAAAACAGGTAGTTAAGAAAGTTGCTTGTTGTTTTTATTTGCGTCTAAAGGAGAGATTGATGAAAATTGCTTGGGGCGTTACTGGAGCTGGGCACTATTTAAAAGATAGCTTTGATGTTTTCACCGAGCTTAAATCCAAATTTAAAGATGGAGTTAAAATAACTACGTTTGTTTCAAAAGCAGCAGAGGAAGTAACCCAAGTATATGGTCTCTTTAAACTTTTAGGGGCAATCTCACCTGGTGGTTACATGGAAGAGATAATACTAGAGAGTCAACAGGGATGGAGCTATCCAAAAACTGGGAGGTTTTCGCAGGGCAAATATGACGCTTTGGTAGTAGCCCCAGCTACGTCAAATACGGTAGCTAAAATAGTCCATGGAATCGCTGATTCTCTCGTGACTAATGCAGTCGCACACGGGATAAAGGGCGGAGTCCCTGTGTATATCGTCCCCGTCGATATTGAAGGCAAGGTTAGGAGCCCCATGCCCTACTTCATTGATAGAGAGATTTGTGTGCAATGCGGAAAATGCGTTGAAAGTTGTCCTAATAAAGCCATTGAAAAGCAGATTGACTTTTTAAAATGTCAAGGTTGCGGATTATGCCGAGATATCTGCGAGTATAACGCCATTAAGGGCGGATATGTGGAGCTTCGTATACGAGACGTGGATACGAAGAATGTTAAAGAGATAAGAAACATGGAGGGTATTGATGTTTTAGAAACCCCCAACTACATCGTAAGCATATTGCACAACATTTATAGGGAGAGCCTCAAATTAAAGTCTAATGATCTTTAAACTAACAGAATGGATCTCAATAGATGATTTAGAGTTTTATTTCTTTTAATTCCTTTTGTTACCGCGCTTTAAAAATCTTGTAATTGAATTTATATTTGAAAAGTAATGCGGTATCATTAAGCCCTCGGCCCGAGATCGGTGGTCTTTTATTTCATTTAATATATCGTGAACACTAGCATCAGGGCTTGCATCGACTATTGTGTAACCAAACCCTATGGTCTCAACTTTATGTGAATCGCTTCCCCCCGTTACCCCCATCTGCCGCTTTTTTGCTATAGTTCTTGCGATGTAGTTTGAGGTTCCGATGATGAATTTTGAGTTGAACGATTCTATTGCATCAATATCCTTCCCCTTGAGAACTCCGACCCCATTTCTAAGAACTTGATATGGATGAGGCACGATAATTGTCGCTCCTTTCTCCCTTGCCATTTTTATCGTCTCACCGATGCTTAAACCAGGTGGGAGTTCATCTCGTATTCCTAAGATCAGTAAATGCCCTTCTTTTGTCGAGAGTTCCATCCCGGGTATTATTATTAAATTGAGATTCAGATCCGTTACGAGTTTCTCGGCTTCCAAGCTGCCCTTCACCGTGTTATGATCGGTTACGGCGATACCATCAAGTCCGATCTCGCAGGCCCTTAAAACAATTGCCTCTACAGGACTATCTGAATCCGGCGAGTATCGAGTGTGAACGTGAAGGTCGAGTTTCACGAAGACACCAATTGTAATATTATATATTAAGAGTATCTGTAACAAGGCGAATTAAGAGCATCTGTAACGAGGCGAAAATTATTTGAAAATTCTCATAGCAACAGGACGCAAAGCTGAAGAGATCGTACGAAATGCTGTCATTAGCGCTGCAGATGTCCTCGTTTTAGATATCGATGTGGCGACGTTTATGACACCAGCAATGCTCAAAAAGCATTATCTTGAGCTTGTTAATAAGACAAACGCCAGATATGACATAATATTAATCCCTGGAGCTGCAAATGTTAAAGGTTACGACGAACTTTCCAGCGAGATCGGGGTTAAAATTGCACTTGGACCAAAACAAGCTTATGACCTGGGTCTTGTGGTTAGCCTTATCAATGAAGTTCCACTTTCTCTAAGCGCGTCAGCTGACAATCTCATATACGAGAGAAGACGAGAAGACGCTCTAAAGCGGGTTGAACAACTCGAGCATGGAGCTACAAGTAACTTTAAGATAGGAAATGTCAAGATTGGTGGCAATTCACGGATGAAGGTGTTGGGCGAGATACTAGATGCCCCCTATGTGGATGCTAAAAAGATTGCCTTGAACCATATTAAAAATGGTGCCGATATCATAGACGTTGGAATTCCTCTAACAGCCACTGCAGATGACGTAAAAAGAGCTATAAACGAGGTTCTAGCAGTAACCAAGCCATTAAATGTGCCTATCAGTGTGGATACATTAGACCCTGATCTGATACTCGTGGGCATTGAGGCAGGTGCAGATCTTATTCTATCATTTACTGCTGAAAATGCTCAAAAAATAGGTCCAACAATAGCACAGAAGGATACTGCTGTTGTTGTGCTGCCTGATAGAGGGGACATTCTGGGAGTCATAAAGCTTGCACAGAGTTTCGGAATAAATAAAATTTTGGCCGATCCAATCCTGTATCCAATAGGATGTGGCGCTCTCACATCGCTTATGGAATATAAAAAAATAAGAGATGCAAGCGAAATACCGTTATTCGTAGGAGTCGGAAACATTACAGAATTATTAGAGGTAGATTCTATAGGTGCAAATGCCGTGCTTGCTGGGATGGCAATGGAGCTCGGAGCAGCAATGCTTTTTACGCCTGAGTCCAGTGATAAAGCTCAGGGTAGCATTCGAGAGCTTAAAACTAGTGCTGAAATGATGTTGCTTGCAAAAGATAGAAGAGGGCCGCCAAAGGATTTAGGTATAGATCTGCTTGTTGTAAAAGAGAGAAGAATAAGGCCCGAATTTGACATTGCGAGGGGAAGGTTAATTGACGCTAGCAGTTTTGATCAAGCAAAATGGATCCCAGATCCACATGGCAACTTCGTTATAGGTATCAAAGACGGTTACATCTTAGCAGTTCACGATTCCGACTTTACAATTAAAGGAGAGTCAGCGAAAGAGGTACTCGACGCCCTATTAGACCTCGAACTCGTTTCAAGCCTTAGCCATGCAGGATATCTCGGCAGAGAACTTGCAAAGGCAGAAATAGCCCTAAAGATCGGACGAAGCTACGCTCAAGATGATGAGTTCTGAATAACGAAGTTCTGAATAACAGTATCAAGAGAATATTCAGTAGATATTTGTGCCTCAGCCGGCTAAATGGATAGCACTAGAGAGGTAATAGTCACCTGTGAGTTCAAACTCAAAAATGCGCCAGTCAATCATATGAACTTAGGACGCTTTGAAATCCTTTCTGGTAATGTAAGTGGTTTGCGAGGCATGTTACAGACTTGCTCGTTTACTTCGTGAATCAGCTCCTCGATTGATGCTTCCTTTTTCTCTCTTGGCTTCCTCACAGTGACGGAAAGGACGCCCGTCGCTTCCTCCTTCTCGCCCACTACTACGACATAGGGGATCCAGTCTTTACCGGCAAGAGCTATCTTCTTGCCAATTGATTCGTCTCTATCATCGAGGTCAGCTCTTATTTTGGCATCCTTTAATAATGCTACTATATCTTCTGAATATGCGAGATGTTTGTCCGAAACGGGGATAACCCGTACCTGTGTGGGCGACAGCCATATGGGAAACATAGGAGTGCTTTCATTTGCTTGAGCTTCCAAAATGGAGCATAGGACCCTTTCTATTCCGCCAATAGGTGAAGTATGCAAAATCGTGGGTCTCTCTGGTACCCCCATCTCGTAGTATTTTATGTCAAATCGAGCTGCACTCTCAACGTCGATTTGCACAGTTGGGCACTCAATAGGTCTCCCAAAGGTGTCGACTGCTGCAAGATCGCATTTGCATATCCAATAATGAGTACGCCCTGATAAAAGCTCAATCATAAATGGCTTTCCAAAGTCTCTAATTAGGTGTTTGATCCATTCTTCATTCAGTCCGTAAAATTCTTTAGTGCTTCGAAATATTGCTTCATAGTTTATGCCGAGGTCTGACCCGGATTGGAAGCCGATTTTAAGTTGCTCCTCAAAATACTTTTTTGCATCTTCAATGTCGTTGCAGGCCGTGTGCATATCGGGCATTGTGAACGCCCGCTGACGCTTTAGACCAGTAATTTCCCCCCGTTGTTCAAATCTGAATGAATAAGTTGACAGTTCGTAAAGCTTGAGCGGAAGATCATTTTTTGTCAGATGCATATCGCGCATCATGCTAAACATTCCAAAGCAAGCAGCAAATCTAAGCATCATGTCGCGTGTACCGGCCTTTAGTCGATATTGCCGTTCTCCAAATTTGCTAGCGTGTTCATAAATTGCTCTATTTGCAAGATCGTACATCACTGGTGTTTCGACCGGCATGGCGCCGTAATCAACTGCAAGTGAATAAACATAGTCTATCAAGATGTCGCGTATGAGTTTACCTTTGGGCATCCAGCGGAGATGTCCAGCATCAGACAAAGGCTCATAATCTACAAGTTCTTTATCCTTCATCATCCTGATGTGAGGCGGCTCCACTCCTAGGTCTTTTGCAACGTGGAGACCTAACTCATAAATTATGATGTCTGCCAGATCGCGGTTATTTGTCACAAATTCAGCAGCAGGCACTAAATTACCGTCAGCCCCCATGATGTAAAATTCGTGCTCTACGTGTTTTTTCTCTACTTTAGGCTCCGGTTTTATGGATCTTGAAAGTTCAGACAACGGATGTCCCTTACATTTTATCGTAAAGGATTTGTACCAACCAAATGGCGCTCTTATGACCTCATAGCCGTTAAGAGAGGCTTCAACGCCTTTCATAACTTCAATGGCCACTTCCGGGGAAGACAACTCCGAACTTAAGTGAGCATACGGATAGATCATCACTCTCTTTGTCTGAACCTTTTCAGCTACCTCTCGTATAGAAGCCGCTGATTCCTCAACTGTAGCATCAATATCATCATCATCGCCTTGTTCGACCGCCATAAAAGCTGTGAGCACATCTTCCATTTTAGCACGCTTCAGGGAGCCTTCAACTTTTTCAGCGTATCGAGTCCCTTTCTTCACTTCATATTCCATGAAATCTGAGTGAATCAACAATAGCCGCATTTCGTACCTTCCGTTTAAGAAGCAATATCTTATTTCCCGTGTTTGATCCAGATGTGGAATGACGTACAGTTAGGTAAACGCCAATATATAAATGCATTATATAGGGTGTGGATGCCACAAGTGATATTTGTTACCGCATGAATCAATTACCCCGGAGCGGACATCCATTGATTGATCTACCAATACGCTTAATACAAGCTCTTTATGAATAAGTAGAATACTGCTGCGATAGCGGTGATAACAAGAAGATCCTTTGCATAAGGCAGTAAGTATAGTATCAGGGAGATTACAAAAATGAGCGCAAAGGTTTGCCAATCAAGCTTAACGTGATATCTGGGGCCACGCATGCCGTAAAAATCGTTCTTATTATATAAATCATTATTCATTTCTCTTCCTCAATGAGCCTCAATTATCGCAGTTTTAGTAAAATTGGCAGTCACATTGCCGATTAAGTAAGTCGGGGTAATCTCACATATTATCACATCATATCTGCAACCAAGTTGTAACTCTCCTTGCACAACAATAGGCCTGTAGAAGTCGTTATATAAGACAGTACTATATCCCTTGCCTTTCTCTATTGCCAGTGCGCTAAGTTTTCTGCCTAGCCATCTCATATTTTCAAAATACGCTATCCTATGATGTTCCAATGTTAATGCTCTTGACCTCTCTTTCACCTTTCTGTGTGGAATTTGGGGCATATGATACGCATCGGTTCCATCTCGTTTTGAAAACCTTGTGATATTTACTTTAAGAGGTTTCAACTCTTTTAAAAGACTTAACGTCAATTTGAAATCATGGTCTGTTTCGTACGGAAATCCGACTATAAAGTCTGTCGATAACGTTAAATCTTTGAACTCCGCTCTGATTTTAGCTATATTGTTTTTAAAGCGCGAAATGCTGTAATTTCGGCCCATTAAATGTAAAATCCTCGCGGAACCTGACTGTACTGGCACATGCAAAAACTTGTAGATCTTAGGACTTTTAAACGAGTCAATCAGCTCATCAAGAATGTCACCAAGAGCTGACGGATTAATCATACCAATTCTGACTATAAAGTTTTGATCAAGGCTTGTTACGGCGTTAATAAGTTCTGGGAGTCTCAATCCTTTGTCCAAGCCATATACACCAACGTCCTGGCCTGTGAGAAGAATTTGTTTAGCGCCTTTTTCCACCTTTGATTCGACTTCTTTTACGATGTCATAGATGTTCCTGCTTTTCAGTTCCCCCCTAACCAGTCGTACAATACAGTAGCTACAAAATCCTTTGCAACCGTCAGCGATTTTTACAGATGCTCTGACGTTGTTCTCTTTAGTCACGTTTGCTTCAGGTCTGTAAACTGAAGTAATATATCGAGGCACTTGAACGTATTTCATCAGCCTAGCATTGGGGAAATTTGAACTTATTATGTCGTGAAGTGGTTTACAGGCACATCCAGTAACTATAAGTTCTTTGTCAGTTTGACACAGTTCATAGAGGGCTTTAATTCTTTTAAACATCCTTTTTTCTGTGGATTCAATAACAACGCAAGTGTTTATTAGCAGGATATCAGCGTTTTCGGCTCGATAGACGAACTGATAATCTTGTAGTGCGTCTTTTAAATACTCCATTTCACTTTGGTTCAATGCACAACCGTACGTCTCTATGTAAATTTTGGCCATACTTCGACAATTAATTCTATATAATCACCGTAGTTAATATGAGTGAGTCCCCAACTATGAAAAAAGCAATACCAGTTTGCTGAAATTTTATAAAATCTGTGCAAGCAAATTTAACGTAAAACAGCATTAGCTGCAACCTATCGTCAGCTCATTTAAATAGCATCCGCCTAGCTTATGCATATATTAAAATCAATAGAAAGATTAGAAATACGCATTTAAATGCGCACACGTCAGTTAATAACGGAAAAAGATTTTGAATGATGAAGATATCCGTCGTCATCCCAACCATGAATGAGCCGGCCATAGAGGCGGTGGTAAAAGATGTATTTAGCGTTTTGAGAGGCTATGAAGTAGAGGTGTTAGTTGTCGATAACTCCACCGATGACACCCCAGAACGAGCGGCTAAGTCCGGAGCGAAAATAATTCACCAGCATGGAAAAGGGTATGGAAATGCATACATAACGGGATTTAAGAAAGTGGAAAGAAATTCAGATGTAATCGTGATGCTTGACGGGGATTACTCCTATGACCCACACGATATTCCAAAGCTCCTTGAGCCAATAAAAGAGGGAGCAGACTTTGTCATCGGAAATCGTTTTGCAGAAATGGAACAAGGAGCTATGAGCAAGAGGAACGTGTTTGGTAATATGGTCTTGACCTCACTAATAAGGTTTCTGTACCACACTCCCATCTCCGATTCGCAGTCTGGCATGAGGGCGATAACCAGAACTGCTCTTGAGAATTTGAAAATGAAATCACAAAAGATGCCATTCGCAACTGAGATGATAATAGAAGCGAGAAAAGAAGGACTCGAAATAATTGAAGTCCCTATAAAATACAGAGTGCGCGTCGGTGCGGCTAAGCTAAATCCTTATAGGGATGCTATCAACATAGTTTACACAATGATTCGCCTCGTGAGGGACTATAATCCAATCGTAATATTTCTGCCAATAGGATTGATACTGTTGCTTATTGGATTCGGCTTCGGGATTGGTATCCTCATCGAATGGATCAAAACTGGAGTGGTGACAAGGTTCGCCGGAGCTATTCTTTCGGTGCTTCTCATAGTTGTAGGCCTTCAAATAATGCTTTTTGGCCTGCTGGCCGATATTATACTAACAAATTTAAGACGATCATAGCGAACCAAAATGAAAATTGCTTATGTCACAGATGTTATATATCCATTTGTTAAGGGTGGTGCAGAAAAACGAATCTATGAAGTGAGTAAGCGACTTGTTGCAGATAATGAAGTGCATGTTTTCGGAATAAAATGGTGGAAGGGGCACGACGATATCATCGTCGATGGCATAAACATTCACGGCATTTGTAAACCTCAAAAGCTTTATTCAGGTGAAAAAAGATCTTTTAGTGAAGCACTTCAATTTGCCTTCAGCCTAATGCCGATGTACAAATACGACTTAGATATTATAGACTGTAATCAGTTTCCTTACCTACACTGTTTTCCGGCAAGGCTTGTTGCGAAAGTAAAAACCGCCTCCTTTGTAATTACTTGGCACGAGTTTTGGGGTGACTACTGGTACGAATATCTCGGCAGAAGTGGATTAATAGGCAAAGTTGTTGAAAAATCAACAATGAAATTGGCCGATACAATAATTGCAGTTTCAAAAAACACGAAAAAAGACCTAAACCGTTTCGTAAAAAACGTTACCGTCATTCCAAATGGCGTTGACTTAGGTCTTATCAGTTCAATCAAACCTTCAGAAGAAATGTATGACGTGCTGTTCGTTGGAAGATTAATCCCAGAAAAAAATGTGGGTTTATTATTAAGGTCATTGCCTCGGAATAAATCACTTGGAATAATAGGAGAAGGACCAGAGCAGGAAAATCTAGTACGCCTTTCAAAAGAACTGGAAACAAATGTGACTTTTAAATCTGGGTTGCCGTATGAAGAGTTGATCGGCCTCATGAAATCAGCGGATGTATTAGTGCTACCATCTAGTAGGGAGGGTTTCGGAATAGTCGCGCTTGAGTCTCTCGCAAGTGGAACACCCGTGATAACTGTAAATTCTAAAACAAATGCGGCCAAAGATTTAATTACAAATGGAAAAAACGGTTTTATTGTTGATCTTAAACCTGAAGCGATAAAGTCTGCTATTTTGAAAATAGACAAGCCGAATATGAACAAGACAGCACAAGACTCTGTGACCGATTATGACTGGAACATTACATCTCATAAAATTCTCAATGTTTATAAATCATTAATCTCGTAATTGCCCTACAACCTGCGATAAAAGAACTGCTTTCGCGATGATGGCACGAAACAACGATTTTTTACTAGCTCCGATAGATTAAAAGATTATAATACCCATTGATCTTTTAATTGTTTACCCAAATGTGGTTGAAAGCCACAAGAGAGAGGTAGGGCCGTTGAAAATTTTGATGATAAGCGAGCTTTTCCCCTTTTGTAACGCCGAGGGAGAACTCAACGTGCAAGGGGGTGGCGAGAACCACATGTACGCGATAAGCCGCGAACTCTCTGACAACAATGAGATAACAGTACTCACTTCATTAATCCCTGAATCTACGTATCCTGATGATAGATTTCCATTTGAGATCGTTAACGTTTACAACAAAAAGATCACAAGTAATGCGTCCGATGGTTTTAGGTTTGTAATTAGACTTTCGAAGAAAATAAAGCGTTTAAATGAAAAATTTGATGTGATAATTCCACAAACTTTTACTCCAATTTATTCAACGTCACTTGCACGGATAAAAAAGACCGTTGTTCCGATTATACATGATGTTTATCAGCCTATACCACTAGTAAGCGGCATTTCAGCTTGGAAGGATTTACAAACAAACAATCTCATTAAGGGGTTACAGGGGAGCTTATTAGAGAGAGCATGCCTCTATTATGCATCAAAATGCCTAGCAGTCATTACGGTTTCTGACTCAAGTTTTGAAATACTGCAGTATTGGATTCCGCGGCACAAAATAAGAGTAACTGGGAATGGTATCTATCGAGAGGATTTCAGGAGTGCAAAAAAAGATATCGATGTGATATGTATTGCACGCCTCGATGTACCGTACAAGAACGTTAATCATGTTTGTGAAGCTGTTTTAGACACCAATCTTAAGACTATCATAGTTGGGGAGGGTAAATTAAAACAAAAATTTGAGGCAAAATACGGTCGCAAAAACGTAGAATTTGTCGGATCTGTGTCACAAACAGAGAAACAGGAGCTCCTGTCAAGGTCAAGGGTCCTAGTTTCAGCGTCATCGCTAGAAGGATTTGGTGTTACCCTTCTTGAAGGACTAGCCTCGGGGTGCCTCGTTGCAGCTAGTGACATAAAGCCGCATAGATTTGTAGATCAAAACTCAAATATTTTAAGATTTTTCACAGTTGGAGACATCATCGGGTTGCGGAAACTATTAAATGAACTCTTAAGTTTATCGGAAAGTGAAGTTAGGAACGCTGAGAAAAAAGGTTACACACTTCTAGAACAATATTGGACATGGAAAGTTGTTGCTGGCAAGACAGAAGCAGTTCTTAACTCTGTGCTTTGACTTTTTTCTCATTGCCTAGCAACACTTCTATAAGTACATGTAAGATGTTCAAATAATCAAAGCAAATAGATCTAATTTATTCATCTTCTGCTGATCCATCATCGTACTCGATATTGCTTATCAAAACTGCTGATATCGATTCAATGCCGTCAAGCCATTCAGCTACACAGCCATCATTCAGCTCGACGACTGCCTCCTCACTGAGCGAATTCCCTGCCATAATCTTTGCCCCGATTTTGCCAACTATTTCGAGCGCGCGGTCTAAATTGCCTTTCTTTTCTTGTTCCACAGCCTCTTTAATTAAATCGTCGGCCTTTACGTCATCTACAAAAGAGTTCGTAACGTAGCTTTCAAATGAGGCGAAAGCACCTAGGAGAGAACTCTGTACGAGATCTAGTATATCATCTAAATCCTCGTCCCCCGTATTAATCTTTTTTTGCGTAATGAGTTCTATTTTGGCAAAGCTTTCGAGCGTTTCTTCCTTTGTAACTTGCCCAATTTCGAAACCCTTAATGAGCTTATAACAGGCTATTATTACGTCTTCTTCCATGTCGATAAAGACGGGTGGAGGGGCCTCTTCAATATTCTTGTAATCACTCTCTTTTGCCAATTCAATCCAATTATTCCAGCGATCCTCATTAAACGGCACAATTTGATTCTTTTGCCTTTTTGCCATCGTTATAACCATCGAATATGTGTGTTTCTTTAGGAATTGTGTACTATCCGATTGTATTTATATTTTGTAGTGTGTCAACGTAACTGCAATGATAGTTACAGGCACACATTTCGACGCAAAACTAATCTAATTTTAAATTTCGAAATTGCTATTCAAACAGATAAAATATTCTAGAGACGCAACTTTCAGGGGGCTATCAAAAACATTTTAAAGCTATTACGCGAATAGAAAAATAATAGGGCTTTAAATTTCAGAAATCAACTCTTAACTCGTTACCCATTATCACATCACTTTCTTTAACAGCAACTGTCTTTATTGAATTACCTACAGATATGGTATATGCGCTGTCTGTTTTAATCCCATAGGGCATACCATCAGTTGAATACGGCACCACAAAAGTATAAGTTCCATTAATCGGTGCTGATTGCGTGTAGTTAAATGTCCTGTTTTGATTAGTGGTGACATTGAGCGATATCGTGGCATTTCCAACGCCAGTGACTGTTATCTTCGCCCCTTTCACGACTTCAAAAGTTTTGACTGCTTTGACTTCGGAGCTACCAAACGTTCCTACAGTGCCTGGAGATTCGTGTATAAGACGATAATGACTGTATCCATTTCCGTCGTCGTATTGCATTTTTATTACAACTGTTTCCTGATAGAGCTCATTTGGCACCGTCTGCTCTACCATCCTTCCCTGATAATTTCTTGGCTGGGTAGTGAAGAACTTATCTACACCCTCCCCCGAAAGAAGCGCTATTGCAGCGAATTTACCTCCTGCCATTTCATAGTCTGTCATAACGTACTTTACATTCCGATTTTCTACAATTTTTAGCGTATCCGATTCATTAAGTCTTGTGAAGAAATGCGCTGCGTCATCTACTCCCGTCTGAAAATTGTTAGCAATCGCTGGCCTATGCCCTATATACACTATCCAATTTCCATAATCCCACCAACTTAAAACACCATATTCTGGTTTTTGACTGGAGGTCACATTATAATTTGACGTTTGAGGGGTATTATCGCGCATCCAGAGAAGAGATTCACGCCAATCCGCTGAAATGCCGCCTACATTTTTAGCGTAAAACGTAGTTTCACTTACAGTTGGAGCTAATATGAAGAGCACGACCAAGAATACCCCCACAACTTGGGTATACTTCACCTCACGCTGGAAAAGGTGTCTCAATTCCTGCAGATCGTTAATACCAGTAAATTTCTGATAAGCTGCATTGCAGAATTTATCCATCATCCATACTACGGCGTAGCCTGATAGAATTGCAACATTTACTGAAAGCAACAGCGTAAAACGCGTCTGAACTATAGTTATTGCAAAGGCTAATGCGCTCCAAACGATAAACAAAAGCGAAGACTCGTCAGGATGCTTATAGAACTTATAGCATAACGCAAATAGACCAAAGAAGGCAAGGAACAACGTCAACTGGAAATAACTTGCAACGGTGTTGAGCTGAATTCCAGTTTGGTCTGTAAATAAAGGCTGCGCTTCAGCTATTGTCTGTAGTACCCCGCTCCTTGTGAAAAATCCATATCCACTGAACAAGGATATCGCAATGTCTGGTTTTATAATATAAACACCAAGACTGCCGATGACAACAAGCGCGATTATTGTTATCGGATAATACATCTTTGGCATGTTCTTCATATACACGGCAAGAAGACCAATTATTCCAAAAGCCACCAAAAAGAGCGCTATTATGAGCGGTTGGAAGAGAGAGAGATGTAAAGTGTCTACCACTCTTCCAAAATGAGTGGTGAGACTTACTGGGAGTATGGTAAGAAGCGACGACGACAGCATAGTTAGGCCGACGACAGTAAGATTTTCTGAGTTTTGCCCTCTGATGTGATATATGATAAATTGAATTATAGCAAAGATCCCTATTATTCCAAGAAAGAGGAACCCTCCAAGCCACGTGAGCAGAAGGGCAGTTATGAAAATGCCCGCAAGTACAGAGTAAATAACGGTCTTCTTTTGTTCAATATTCAACTGCAATCGCCTAATAGAATCGAAGGTAAGTGTACCCCGTAATGCCAGCATCAAAAACAACAGTATGAGTGAAGGAAAGAGCACTTCAGCAGCTATGTGATGGTTTAAGTTCGCCACCATAGAACGCAACAGGTTAGCAGGAAGTACGGTGAGAATACCTGCAGCTACTATACCAGTCTTCCAGTCAAATATTTTCTTTGCAATGAGATAAACGGGAAATATCGAGAGTGCACCCAGAAGCGCTGGGAATGTGGCAACACCAACCTCATAGTTCACCCGAAAGAGCGCACCCATCACAAGGGCATAACTTGCTGCGAGGAAATCAAAGAGAGGGGGCCATCCGATCCAGAAACCATTGGGGTAATCTATATAAGGGTCAAAAGCAAGGACGTGGGGAAAGTTCGCTGTTGTATATTCTAATATTCGTAGGTGATAATACGGGTCGAAATCGGATATTACAATGTGTCCTCCTTGTATGGAGCTCGCATATGGCAACTGTATTCTTATATAAAGAGCAATGACAAATATAGCAAATAGCATAACCCATCTTTCAGGGTGCTTAATGTTGGTCAGTTTGAAGTTCGTAGTTATCCCTCTTTGCTATTTCTTTTCTAATTTGTCGTAGTCGCAGGCATTGTAGGACAAGCCTTATGATCAGTCTGAGACGATTATTAACTGTGTGATAGAAAGCACTCATTTAAAAAAGCGCTCATCTTTAATCGATGTGATAGACTATGATATGGGATATATAATTATCGTATCAAGATTATAAATAGCCATAAAGGTTGGTGAATCCACTACAAAACAAAGCTTGCTGGAGCCCTCACATTATGGGACTAATCGATAAACTAAAGAAAAGGAGTGATCCCAACAGTACAACGTTATCTGCTCTAGTAGAATCTGGAGATCGAAACTTTAGATCGGGAAAATTCAGGGATGCAATCGTTCACTACAACAAAGCTCTTGAATTGGATCCTAACAATGTTAGAGCCCTCCATAACAAGGGTCTTGCATTTTTTGGCCTTAATAAATTTAACAAATCCATAGAATTCTACGATAAGGCATTAAAACGGATACCTCAGTCGCTTGATATCAAGCTGAATAAGGCTATTTCCCTCAATAGCCTTGAAAAGTTTGAAACAGCGAAGAGACTTCTAGATGAAATAATCATCATTAATCCCACAAACAAAAAAGCCCTTAACGCGCGAGCGCTCTCAGAGTTTAAACTCGGACTTGATGAGGAGGGGATGAACGACTTAAAAACGGCATTAGAAATTGACCCAAACTACGTTGTAGCATGGAATAACCTCGGTTGCTTCTATCTTGGGCTCGGTAACTATGACGAGGCTATAACCTGTTTTAATAAATCACTTACCATTGAACCACGGGATTACGATGCATTCTTATTGAAGGACATGGCCGAAATAAGGAAGGAGGCATTGGGCAAGTAAGCATTATAGTTGCATTTCATTCCGTGATACCCGCACAACATTAAATTTTCTTATGTACGTCTTATGTTATAGGATGGCAGCTGTTGATCATTAATGCTCAACCTGCTTAATCTGTTTCATGTTCTGCTAATCCTTGTGAGAACAAGCTAGCATTGTTCAAAATGTTATACCACTTGCGAGAGATTGAATAGACGAAATTTTCAAACGTGATATGATTGATCTCTCTGAGGCTGTTTTTTTCATCAATAGTGACTATATGATAATCAAACCCGGATAGACTTATTCTAAAGATATCACCCACTCTCCCAGTTATTTTCATCAGTTGTCCATTTTTAAACTCACTGAGACATTCCCACTGCGGACCCCAACGAGGATGGATCCCCCATAATTTCCACATACCATCTATATCGTTCACGACAAACTCGGCAGAATTGGTTGTATCAGGTAATTCGGCCACACTATTAACCTCCGATTTCATTTTACCTTGTGGGCGTTAAATTGAAGTTGAAACTTCACGCGAAAAAAAACTCGATTCTATAAACCTTCCATTGTCATAGTTCTAGCTAAATAGATTAATCTATATCGATGCCCCCTACATGGCCTTTATCTGCAATCCAACTCTTTTGCCTAATTCATAACATTTAAGTAATTCGTCCTCAGCAGGAACATAACGTAATTCGTATCCTTCTAACAACTGAAATCCGCACGCTTCGATATCCTCTGTAAGAGTTTTAACTGCGCCGCCAGTCCATCCTATTGAGCCAAAAGTTAGTGCCAGCCGTTTAAATCCAGTCCTATCAAATTTTAGCCCCTTGAGATAATACATTAAGTCGCCAATACTTGGAAAAGGTTCATTATGTATCGTCGGAATGCCAAACAGAACCGCTTTACTGTCAAGAATGTCTTTAACAATTTCACTTCGTTCATCTTCGCGTAAGAAGTACATAGCCACGTCGATGCCTTCGCTCATTAGTCCCTCCGCGAGTTCGTGGGCCATCTTTTGGGTTGAGTAATGCATAGTATCATACACAATTGTTGCCTTATTTTGACACTTTCCAGCGGCCCAATTCGAATAAGCTTCGATAATCTTCGCTGGATCAGTCCAAATCTGCCCATGAGAGGGCGCAATCAGCCTAATCTTGTCCAGCAATCCAAGATTCTTTACTTCATCAAGTTTTTTTAAGACTAACTTAGATAATGGCGTTATCAAGTTGGCATAAAACTTTTGTGCCCCCTCCATTAAAACGTAATCGGCGACGTCACTGTCATATCTTTTCGTGAAACAAAGGTGTTGTCCAAATGCATCGTTCGGGAACAATATCCCATCTTCTGCTAAAAAAGTGAACATGCTGTCAGGCCAGTGTAACATTGGTGCTTGAAGAAATGTAAATGTCTTGCCGCCTATGCTAACCATATTCCCCGTCTTGACGGGTTTAAAAGGTGCATTTTCTAATGCGGGATAATGTTTTTTTACACCGTCGATTGAGATCTCAGCGCAGTAAATAGGCGCTTCTGGAAACTTTTTGTGAACTTCGACCAGTGCTCCGCTATGATCCTTTTCAATATGATTCTGAATGATTGCATCAATTCCGATCTTTTTTCTCTCTTTTTCGAACGCATCTTTTATTCTTGCCCACATTTGTGCAGAGGTTCCCGGATATGTATTGTCTATTAGAGCACATTTATCCTCCCCTAAAATTAAATAGGCATTGTAAGTAGTTCCTTTTAAGGTATAACCATGGTATTGCCTTATATCCCAATCCAAAACGCCCACCCAGTAAACACCGTCCGCAATCTTTAACGCATCTGCTCTCATGCTATGGCCTCTTTATTTTGAATGAAAGTGTTCATTAATTGCCTTATTCAGTTATTCTTTAGACTCCAGGTTATGAAGCATCTTAATGAGCACATAACGCCATGTTATTTTTATTTATAGTATAAAAATCTAAACGAACTTACGATCCGTGGCTTAAAATGTCAAATTCGAACGAGAATTGGAAGTTTGTATTGATTTGAGGCAAAATTTATGGTTTCTACTATAATAGTCGGTGGTTTTTTTGGTGATGAGGGGAAGGGGAAGATTGTTGCGCACATAGCTTTTTCCGATAAACCCACAATAATCGCGCGGGGAGGGGTTGGCCCGAATGCTGGCCATACAGTGGAAATTGGAAACAAGAAGTTTGGTGTGAGGATGATACCCTCCGGCTTCGTTTATAAAAACGCTCGGGTTTTAATTGGGGCAGGGGTTCTCGTAGATCCCAAAGTCCTATTTAGAGAGATAGAATTAGTCGAACTAAGAAGTAGAATTGGTATCGACGGCAGGTGCGCGATAATTGAAGATAGGCACATAAAGATGGATAGAAAGGATGACCATTTGTCAAAAGAAATTGGATCAACGGGAACCGGTTGTGGTCCGGCAGCTGCGGAAAGGGCAATGAGAATAACGAGACAAGCTAAAGACTTGCCTGAGCTCAGGGATTACATAACGGACGTTTCACTTGAAATAAATGAAGCTATAAATAGGGGAGACAACGTATTATTAGAGGGGTCGCAAGGGTACGGTCTCTCACTTTTCTATGGGACTTATCCCTATGTGACATCAAAAGACACGACGGCTTCGCAAATTGCCTCAGATATCGGAGTGGGCCCGACGAAGATCGACGAGACAATTGTGGTCTTTAAAGCATTCCCAACTCGTGTTGGAGAGGGACCATTTAAAACCCAAATGAGCGAGGCGGAGGCAAAAAAGCTCCAGATAGAAGAGTTCGGTACAGTAACCGGACGAGCCCGACGCATAGGACTATGGGATCAGCAAATGGCGAAGTATTCGGCGATGATCAATGGCGCAACCCAGATTGCAGTCACAGGACTTGATAAACTTGACCCTAGTGTGAAAGGGGTAAACGACTTTGCTGAGCTTACACAAAAAGTAAAGGCGTTTGTAGATCAAAATGAAAAAGAGCTGGGGGTTCCATTTACGCTGCTTTCTACCGGTCCCGATATATCAGAGATAGTGGATCTAAGAGAAGAGAAATTGAGAAGACTGTAGACGGCGCAACTGAAGCAAGGGGAATCAATGAAAAGAGAGCTGTTAAAAATTTTGCGATGTCCAGTTTGCAAGGGATTACTGACAGCGAGAGTTGAAAAGGAAACAGACAATGAGATTGTATCAGGAACGCTGCATTGTGCAGCTTGTAATGAGTATTACCCGATAGTCGACGGGATTCCAAATTTATTGCCGCCTGAGATGAGATAGATACATGCAACGAGTGTACATAAACAAGAGAGGGATACATTCGATCGAGATAGAAGAACCTGTTATTGACATACCATTAAAGCCCGGTGAGGAAACCACACTAGATATAGAAGTGATAAACTATGAGACACCACTTCATATTTACCTGTCATCATCGGGAGACATTAAAGACAAAGTTAAATTCAACAGGAACAATCCATACATAGATGGCGAGGAAATACTTACATTAAAGATCTCAAACCCGCGAAATCGCAATGAATTACATGAGGGTAAAATTACAATATCAACCGGTTACGGCTCAATAGAGGAGAGCTTTAGATTGAAAATAGGGAAAATTGACGATGAAGAGTCCCCTGGCATTATTGAAATTGATGAAAGCTTAGGCCGCTTAAATTACAGTAGTAGAAGTGGACCAAGTTTTAAAATAAGAATGCCGTCGACTAGAATGAAAATGCCGTCGACTAGAATGAAAATGCCGTCAGTTAATCTAGGAATGTCGGTAACTCAGCTTAAACTTGATTTTGAGAGAATAAGAGCTATGATAAATCTCGCTATGACAAACCTCCCGGTAGTTCTCATTATAGGAGGAGTGATTCTGACGCTCATAGCATTTGCAGCCGGTAAGATAAACTACGGGGCGGTTATTCTTGGACTGTTAATAGTAATTATAATAGCTTATTACACTTCAAAACTTATAGATTAGACCTAAAAGTTCATTTGATTCTTACAGTTGAGTAGATAAGCTCTCGGGATTAATGAAAGATACTGATGAGTGTCAATTATTATTACTATAAACTGCAATTACTATTAGTGTTCACTAGTCAAATAACTACGAAAAAAGGAGATTGGTAAACCAATGCGTTATATTGTCGTCACCGGTGGTGTGATGAGTGGGCTTGGAAAGGGCATCACAGCTGCTTCTTCGGGAAGACTTCTAATTAATCGCGGATATAAGGTTACTGCAATAAAAATTGACCCATACATAAATATAGACGCGGGTACTATGAACCCATTTCAACACGGCGAGGTTTTTGTGTTGAAGGATGGAGCAGAGGTGGATTTAGACCTTGGGCATTACGAGAGATTTCTGGATATCGAATTGACAGGTGACCACAACATAACAACTGGAAAGATTTACAAATCAGTTATAGAAAAAGAGAGGCGCGGGGATTATCTTGGGAATACTGTCCAGATTATTCCTCACATCACAGATGAAATCAAGGATAGTATTAAAAAGGTGGCCGAATCATCTGGCGATGATGTGTGCCTCATTGAAGTTGGCGGCACAGTTGGCGATATTGAAAGCATGCCTTTTTTAGAAGCTATACGGCAGATGCATGGCGAGGAAGAACATCTTGTTATAGTGCACGTAACACTTGTCCCGCAAGATATCGCGGGTGACCACAAAACGAAACCGACGCAACACTCAGTCAAAAATCTGAGGGAGCTTGGATTAGACCCCGATGTAATCGTTGGAAGGGGGAAGTCTCCGCTAACAAAGGAGGCAAAGTCAAAAATCGCCCTATTTTGTGATGTGCCTAAAAATGCAGTAATTAGCGCATATGACGTGCCTGATATTTATCAAGTTCCATCATTACTCGAACTTGAGGGTCTTGGTGACTATCTTACAGAACGGCTTGGGCTTGAGAGCAAAAAGGCACTTCCTTGGGATGTAATGAGATACCCTCCGAGTTCGAGATCTATCGCGATCGTTGGCAAATATATGTTTGAAGATGCTTACCTCAGCATTAAGGAGGCCATACGGCACGCCGCCAGCTACCTTGATTTTGGCGTTGGCATAAAGCTAGTTGATGCAGAAGATCCACAGTTGTTAAAAATCTTAGAAAATGTCAATGGGATATTGGTGGCCCATGGGTTCGGTCCGAGAGGATCTGAGGGGAAGATCACTTCGATAAAATACGCACGGGAAAATAACATCCCTTATTTGGGCATTTGTTTCGGATTCCAGCTCGCAGTTGTTGAATTTTGTAGAAACGTTTTAGGTCTCAATGCGAACAGCTCAGAACTTTATAGAACTGGAGTTCACGTGATAGACATTCTTCCGGAACAGCTTGATGTTGATCATTTGGGAGGTACGATGAGACTTGGTAACTATGATATAGTTATAAACCCTGAAACACTCGCTCATCGGATATATAAAAATGAGGTGATAACTGAGCGGCATAGACACCGATTTGAAGTAAATCCAAAGTACATCGATATGATAGAATCTAAGGGAATGATCTTCTCGGGAAGGGCTAAAGACGGAATTAGAATGGAGATGGCCGAATTACCAGAAATGCAGTTCTTCTTAGGGACGCAATTCCATCCTGAATTCAAGTCAAGACCCGGAAAACCTTCGCCCCCCTTTCTTGAATTCGTAAGGTCCGTATCATTGAAGAAATAATGCAGGTAACAGAGAAGACGACTATATCGTTGACAAGAAGAGGCGAATGTTGAATATGGTCAAAGCTGACAGATTAATTAAAGATGCCATTGAGCAGATAAAAAATGAAGTCGGAGATGATAGGGCCATAATTGCACTTTCAGGTGGGGTTGACAGCTCTGTCTGTGCAATGCTTGCATACTCGGCTGTAGGCGATAGGTTGTACCCGATTTATGTGAATACTGGTCTTATGAGGGAAGGAGAGACGGAGAATATTAAAAAAACCTTCAGCCACATGAACCCTATAATTGTAGACGCTGGAGATAGATTTATTAACGCTCTTGAAGGCATTTCTGACCCTGAAGAGAAGAGAAAAATTACAGGCGAGCTCTTCATCCGCATATTTGAAGAGGTGGCAAATGAGAAACAAGCTGACTATCTTGTTCAAGGAACGATTTACCCAGATATAATTGAATCAGAGGGACAAATTAAATCACATCATAACGTTGGTGGACTTCCATCTGCTATCAATTTTAAAGGGATTGTAGAACCGCTGCGGTACCTTTATAAAGATGAAGTGCGGGAGATAGCACGGGCTTTGAAACTGCCTCAGGAGATAAGCGAGAGGATGCCATTTCCCGGCCCAGGACTTGCTGTAAGGATCATCGGGGAAGTTACAAAGGAAAAGCTCAACGTTGTGAGACAGGCTAATGCAATCGTTGAGCAAGAAGTAATGAAGTTTGAACCTTGGCAGACATTTGCGGCTCTCCTTGAAAAAGGGACTGGCGTGAAAGGGGATGTCAGAGTGCACGGCTGGATAATCGCGGTAAGAGCAGTACAATCAAGAGATGGGATGACTGCCGATTTTATAGATCTACCATATGAAGTCCTACGAAGAATCTCATCTAGAATAACAAGTGAAATATCCGATGTGGCACGGGTGGTATATGATATCACGCCAAAGCCGCCCGCTACAATTGAATTCGAATAATCAATACTATTCATTGCGTTCTCTATATAGTTAAATAAGCTACATAGAGACTAACCTCGCTAATTATACACCACTAATTTAAAATATTCTTTTTAGCAAGGATCATAGGGGTACGAGTACAGATGACCGAAACACTTAAAGACAAAGTGATTGAGATTGAATCGCAAAACTACATGCCCGTTTTTATGCGCCAGCCAATCGTAATAGAGAGAGGCAGAGGCGCCGTGGTTACGGATACTGATGGTAACGAGTACATTGACTGCACCGCTGGAATCGCAGTAAACAGCGTAGGACACTGTCATCCGAAGATAGTTCAAGCTATCACATCGCAAGCAGAGACTCTTATACATACTTCAAACCTCTACTACACGGAAATTCAAGCGATCTTATCGGAGCGCATGACTAAGCTTACCGGGATGGATTGGCTATATCTGACCAACTCAGGATCAGAATCGAACGAAGCTGCTTTAAAGCTCGCGAGAAAAACTACAGGTAAGAAAGGATTTATATCGACAGAAAATGCTTTCCACGGACGCACAATGGGATCTCTCAGTGTGACCTGGAAAGAGAGATTTAAAAAGCCGTTTGAACCCCTTATCCCGGGAGTCACATTTGTTCGATATGGACAAGCTGATGCTATCCGTGAAGCAATTGATGGAGATACAGCTGCAGTAATAGTAGAGCCGATTCAGGGTGAAAGCGGTGTTATCGTACCACCTAGCGATTATCTAAAGCATGTAAGAGAGATATGTGATGAAACGGGAGTGCTCCTAATAGTGGATGAAGTCCAGACTGGGTTTGGAAGAACTGGAAAATGGTTTGGAATCCAGCATTCTAAAATCATCCCGGATATCATGACGTTCGCAAAGGCGATGGGAGGAGGTTTTCCGATAGGTGCTATGATGTCAAGGGAGAATTACGCGTTTTCTCCTAGTGACCACGGAGGAACACAAAGTGGAAACCCCCTAGCATGCGCTGCAGCTCTAGCAACGATAGATATAATTGAGGACGAAGGATTAGTTGAAAGATCTGCTGACATGGGCCGATATCTGAAAAAAACACTTCTAGAGATTGATACACCTTCTACAAAAGAAGTTAGGGGCAAGGGCCTAATGGTGGGTTACGAAATAGAGTCGTCGGCTTTAAACGTTGTGAATTATGCGCAGGAGAGAGGTGTTTTGTTGAATAATACCAGCGAAAATGTTTTAAGGTTTGTACCGCCTCTTGTCATTAAAAAAGAGCAGATAGACGTGGTAGTCTCGGTGGTCGGAGATGCCCTCAACTTACATTCCCGGTAAAACAAGCGAAGAGGTTGCGCGTGTTTATGGCATAAAGCCAGAGAATATAATCAAACTTGGCTCAAATGAGAACCCCCTTGGTGCGAGTCCCAAAGCTGTTGAAGCCATAATTAAACACGTACATGAAATCAGTGTTTACCCGTCGCCTGGCTACCACGATCTGAAATATGCCATCGCGAGCTACACTGGATTCCACACAAGTAAGATTATGGTTGGAAATGGCTCGGATGATCTGCTTAACATCCTTATACAACATCTCGTGAAACCGCAGGACACGGTCGTAATACCCATCCCAACATATTCCTATTATGAGGTTATAGTTGGAGCAGGATACGGTAAATGCGTTTTTGTTAATAGGAACCCCGATTTTTCAATAAATGCAGAAAATGTTCTAGACGCTTTGACTGAAAGGACGAGGATAATTTTTATTTGCTCTCCAAACAACCCGACTGGGAATATCATCCGAAACGAGGAGTTAGTTGAACTACTCCAATCGACAGAATGTTTCATTGTGCTTGACGAAGCTTATGTCGAGTTCTCGTCTGAAAGCTGCATAAACCTTGTCAACGAATTCAATAATCTCATAGTTTTGAGGACATTCTCGAAACTCTTTGGGCTTGCTGGTCTGAGACTTGGGTACGCAATTGCAAACGAACGTATCACAAGCGAGTATAATAACCTTACACTAACATTTTCAGTGAATCAACTCGCTGTTCGAGCCGGTATAGCGGCGCTCTCTGATGAACAGTTCATTGAAAAAACACTCGGTGTAGTAAAAGAGGGGCGTGACTATCTCACTAAGAATATACCATTCAAGGTTTATCCATCAGAAGCTAATTTCATGTACGTAGACGTGGCACCGTACACTTCACAAGAAATTTCTGAGTACCTGTTGAAAAATGGAATAATAGTGCGAGAGTGTTCAACTTTTAGGGGCTGCAGACAAAACGCACTTCGAATCACCGTCGGACAACCTTGGCAGAATATTAGAATTGTGACTGCTCTCAGTGAGTTTCTAATCAACAAATAAATTTTGATCTTGAGCGGTCAAATGGATCACTTCCATGAGGATAGCGTTGACGGGAACCCCTGGAACAGGCAAAACTACAGTAAGCAACATTTTGAACGAACGATACGGGATAAGAGTGGTGCATCTCCACGATATCATAATTGAACGGCAGTATTATCTCGTGCGAGACAAGTCCCGTGACTCGCTAATAGTCAACATCCCATCGCTCTTGAAGCATAAATTTGCAGAGGACTGCTTAATAGAAGGGCACCTTTCACATTACCTTCAAGTAGACCTTGTAATAGTTTTAAGAGCAAACCCTGAAGTGCTAAAACAGCGACTTTATAAACGGGGCTATCCTGATGCGAAAGTCATCGAAAACTATGAGGCAGAGATTAGTGACGTAATACTGATAGAAGCACTTGAGATCCAGAAATTCGACAATGTATATGAAGTTGATGCGACACATACATCAGAACGTACTGTGGAATCAGTGATAGATATAGTGTGCGACAGGGATCGAGCCAGCTTTCGACCTGGCAAATTTGACTGGACTGGTTACATTTGAAAACATGACGCTCGACGCATTTCGGAACAAACTCTCCCCAATTATAGACCCTCTTGCAACAAGGCTGCATAAATTTGGATTTCGTCCAAACCAGTTGAGCGGGGGTTCGCTTGTTTTCGCTTTCATTGCGGGATTTTCATTTTATCTTAACTTTTTGCCCTTGGCCGTAATTGCTACTGCTTCAAATGCGCTGTTTGATGGGCTCGATGGGCCTCTTGCTAGAGTTTCTGATAGTGCATCTAAGCGCGGTGACCTTGTAGACCACGTTATTGACAGATATTCTGATATCTTTATTATCGGCGGTATATTTTTTGGTGGTTTTGTTAGTTGGCAGATCGGAACCATTGCCTTAGTTGGTATTCTCATGACGAGTTATCTTGGCACACAAGCCCAAGCTCTTGGCATTGGGAGAAATTATGGAGGGATACTAGGAAGAGCTGATAGGCTTTTGCTTATATTTATCGTTGGAGTGTTGAATATAATATACCCGGCAAAAATCGTCTGGTTTCCATTACTCGGCTGGATGATGATCGTATTTGCGGTTGTAAGTAATTTTACTGCCTTTCAAAGGTTTCATGCTGCATTGCGTGAACTTAACGGGTAAAACGAAGAGTAATTAAATGGGGTTCAAAGAACATTCGTTAAAAAAATCATTAAGAATATCGTGGTAATCAAGAGAAGTGAACCAGCAAACAAGCTCATCAGTACTCTTGCCGCTATCTTGATTAAGCACATCGGCAAGAGAATAACCTACAGGTTATAATTAATTTTAATGCGCCTGAGCGTCTAAGCAAACATCGAACCAAGTTGATGAGACTCGATGTTAGGCACACCCATCACCTTTCTTACGGCATCTTCAAAGTCGGATGCGGTTACTGACTCTCTATCAGCTCGTATTGCGAACATCCCCGCTTCCATTGCTATAGCTTTGATATCCGCACCACTTGCCCCCTCTGTGAGTTTTGCAATACGCTCCGCATCGATTTCATCGGCAAGGTTCATACTAGCAGTGTGGATCTTTACAATAGATGCCCGTGCCTCACATGATGGCAGTGGAATCTCAATAAGGCGATCAAACCTCCCAGGCCTTAAGAGCGCAGGATCGAGTATGTCACTCCTATTCGTAGCTCCTATTATTTTCACGTCTCCTCGGGATTCGAAACCATCCATCTCAGCAAGAAGCTGCATGAGGGTCCTCTGAACTTCCCTGTCACCAGATGTTGCACTATCAAGGCGTTTTGCTCCAATGGCATCAAGCTCATCTATGAAAATAATGCTTGGAGTCTTTTCCTTCGCCATCTCAAAAAGTTCGCGTACAAGTCTCGCCCCTTCTCCAATGTACTTTTGTACAAGTTCGCTCCCGACAATTCGTATAAACACAGATTCAGTATGCTGGGCAACTGCTTTTGCAAGAAGGGTTTTACCTGTGCCAGGCGGACCGTAGAGAAGAACACCTCGGGGCGGTTCTATCCCGACTCGCTTAAATAGCTCGGGCTTGAGGAGGGGCAATTCTACCGTCTCCCTTATCTCTTGGATTTGTGAATCTAAGCCGCCAATATCGTCGTAAGAAACATTTGGGGAGTCAATAATTTCCATGCCGTAGACAACGGGGTCCTTAGATGGCGGCAGTACTCCAACTACCGACAACGATTGCTGATTCAATGCCACACGCGCACCTGAAATGAGTTCCTCTTCGATAAATTGTGAAGCATTTACAACAAATTTCGGGCCAGTTGAACTCTTAATCACCACTCTCTTGTCATCCAGCACGTCTAATATCGTGCCTACTAGCAATGGCGTGCCTTTCAACCTTTCCAATTCACTCCTGAGCTTTCGAACCTCTCGCTCGTATCTAACCTTTTGATTTTCGGCTGACCTCTTTTCGTTTTCGATTTTACGATTTGCTTCACGAAGCTTAAGGTTACGTTCCTCAAGTTGACGAACGCGGTCGAGTAAATATTCTGAAAAGTCATTATCCTTTCTTTCGCCTTCATCAATAGAGTCTACCACTATATAAATCCCCGAATAATATTTAATGTGGCATGCTATATAATATTTTTTCGAGGGAAGTTATGCATTGCGAACTTTGCGGCAGGGAAATTACTGGAAAAGCAAAAAAGGTGTCTATCGAAGGTGCAGAGCTTGAAACGTGCTCGTCGTGTGCAGAACTAGGCACAGAAATAAGGGCGACTGAATCAAAAGGAGTGTGGAGAAGTCAGAGAGCAATTGTAAAAACTCGTCCGCGTTACCGAGATATCTACAATCAGATAGAGGGGGAGCTTGACCCTGAATTTGATCAGATAGTAAGAGAAGGACGTCAAAAAGCAGGACTTACGCAGGAGGCGCTTGCATCTCAAATTATGGAGAGAGCCCTTGTAATAAAAAAGGTTGAAAGGAAAGAGCTTATCCCAGATGATAAGTTACGAAAGAAGCTCGAAAAAGCCCTTAATATAAAACTACTCATCGACATGAGTAAAGAACAAATCGGAAAAGATAAAAGAACTGGAAACTTAACGCTCGGAGATATTGCTGAGATCAAAAAAAGTATTAAGTAACATATTACATGCGTCTTCATATCTATTTTTTAGTAATTCAGCTAAACTTGCTCTTACCAACCTGCGCATTGTGAACTATTACTACTTCTAGATAGCAATGCCAGACTGAGGAGGTTTTGGAACATTTGACCTTAAGATATGGCGAAGATATTAAAATTGCAGTAGATCTCGTAAAATCCGGTGGTGTGATCGCTTATCCTACAGAAACAGTTTATGGTGTAGGTGCGCTTGCACTACAAGTGCCTGCTATAGAAAAGGTAATAGCTCTAAAACGAATGGGACCAAAGCCGATTTCGCTCGCTGTCTCAAGCTTTAAAATGATTAAAGAAGTAGCTTTTGTTGACGATTTTGACATTTTAAAAGATCTGTTACCAGGCCCTGTAACAGTGATTCTAAGAAAGAGAGAGATAGTCCCGGATATCCTAACGTCAAGCTCTCGTTTTCTAGGCATCCGCTATCCCTCCCACAAGATGGCTCGTTTGTTGATTGCCAAGGTTGGAGCGCCTATAACTGCAACGAGTGCAAATATTACAAGCTTTGCGGCGCCCATGAATGCCCAAGACGTCAAGCTTAATGTTGACTATATATTGGACGGAGGAACATCAGTTTTTGGACCGTCAACAGTAGTGGACCTTGTCAATAAAATAATAGTGAGAAAAGGTGCAGCATATGAGCGCGTCGTCGAAAAAACTGGAATACTATAAAAAAGCTGGACAAGTTGTTTCTAAAGTGCTTGAAAAAACAGCACTTTCACTGCACGCAGGAATGTTCATTCTAGATATTGCAGAGATGACTGAGCGTGACATTGCATACCTTGGAGGAGTGCCAGCTTTTCCATCGAACATATCTGTGAATAGTGAAGTAGCATACAATACACCACCTGCAGACGACACGGCGCATGTGGAAAACGGAGACCTCCTTAAAATAGATATAGGCGCACACGTTGGTGGCTACATAGTAGATCGAGCTACCACTTGTGAAATCGGCACTAGCAACCACTCAAAGATGATAAGCGCGGCTCAAAAAGCATTAAACGAAGGAATTCTACCAATCAGAGATGGTTTAGCAACGAGCATTATAACCGAGAAGATTGAGAACTCGATTAAGTCAACAGGTTTTACGCCAATTTGTTCTTGTAGAGGGCACACTCTTGAGAAGTATGCACTTCATGGTAAAGTGAGTATTCCAATATGTTTCGACGAGAAGGAGGAGGATTTTATATTGCAAGCAGGAGATATCGCAGCTATCGAAGTGTTTTTAACTAACGGGACTGGTAAAATTATTACAACCACTGCTGAAATATATTCCGTAAAAATGGAATTTGATGTGCGAGATCTAGATTTTGAATCTCGAAACTTAAGATCATACCTATTTTCGCACTATGGACAACTACCGTTTGCTTTGAGATGGTTACCCGGTGAGCATGCGGAAAATGTTGGCAGCATCGACGAGCTTTTACGGCGTGGGGCCCTCATACAATATCCAGCTTCAATTGAATCAAGTGGTGGCATGGTAGTGCACTTCGAGCAAACGATCGTAGTGACAAAAGATGGCCATATCGCGCTTTGATTGTGCACTTCGATGGTTAATTTGCTTCTGGTGATATTTTTGAAAAGGTATATGGGTGCCCTAATCAACCCATTATAACTCAAGTAAAAAGTAGATCTACGCATTTGTTAAAAATTAGATAAAGTGTAGTTCAAAGTTATCTAAATAGATGTCAGAGTTTAGAAACATCTGATCACCGCAACTTATCTCTGAAGATCATTAGCTTTTACAAGCTCCTTATTTCAGCTATTTGTTTTATTACTAGAGATAAACACATAACATTCAAAACAAGCGGTTCTCGTTTAGCAGAACACTATTGGCTCAACAACATTGTAACATGAACTGGTATGGCAAAATCCAAAGACGTACTATAACACGGTGCTTCTTCAGTAAGCACATCAATTTGTTGATAGTCGCTGTAAGACGTGAAATTTAATACGTGATTGCATCTGTTTCTTGTTCCACTTCGTCTGTTTCTTGTTCTAACATCGTCTCATCTTTTTTTCTCCACATTCTGACGCCAGCTACAGCGAACAAGATAGTAGATGGGATACCAATAATAGAGGTTGCGAAGAAGATTCCAATTGCACCGATTATAAGTAATACAGCACTAACCGTCTGTGTAGAACTGCGTGAACGCGATATTAGGCGCCAAATTGCGCTGGCAGTAAGTAACATGGTACCAATCGTTCTTTCACGTACAATGTACATTTTCGGTGTTTGGAGAGACGGGGGCAATCCTCTTTCTCCGACCCATGCGCCGGCCAAAGCAATAAATGAAAAAACAAACGCAGCTATTCCAGACGCATAAAGATACGACGTTGTTTGTCCCGCAGCAGCAAGTTGTTGCGGCGTATAGATAATGGTAGTAACAAAGAGTTCATAAATGCCAGCAAGGATT
>DASPRZ010000029.1:0-21210 GCA_035624185.1 Candidatus Acidiferrales bacterium | reverse complement strand
AATAGTCTTTTTCACGGTCAGATTTATAAACGATCAATACAATAATGGAATGAAATTAGCGGGGTGGGGTAGTCAGGAGATCCCGACGGGCTCATAACCCGTAGATCAGTGGTTCAAATCCACTCCCCGCTATCATTTAGTGTACTACAATAGATTTTTCTGTATAAGATAGAACTCTTTTGCAAAAAGATTGAAAAGGCTTTACAACTCTTTAAGTGAGAAGGTATAAAGGAGTAATGCTGTAAAGCTTACTATACAAATGAATAAATAATAAAACGTTCCAGATGTTGGACAGCACGTTATGCACCTAATGGGTTCATTTTAATTATTGCATATTGAAGTTATATCGAGACGCGTGAACTTTAACAGCTGGATATTGCATATCATTTCACTTACAAGACTCAATAACTTTTGTTAAATCTGCTTCTAATACTTCCGGTCGAGTTACACCCACATAATGTTCTACTATTTTTCCATTACACTCTAAAATTAGCGTCGGAACTACTCGTATGCCATATTTACTCGCAAGCTGTAGATTATCATCGACGTCTATTTTCTTAAAATCTATTTGGTCTCTAAATTTTTCCTTTAGCTTTTCAAGTATAGGATCTTGTATCTTACAAGGCCCACACCAATCTGCGTAAAAATCCATTAGTACAGGTTTTGCCATGTTTCTTACCTCTTTTCCCTTGTCGACACTAGAATATATTATTTTTGCCGGATTTTATTGACTATTTTGCGGCACCCTAAACTTATTAATCTCATTAAAGATCACCGTTATAGCTTTGTCTACAGCTTTTTCGACGTTGGGTGATAGCTCTGTGCAGATGCCTTCTACCTTTTCGACCTCGATACCTATTATCGTTATCCTTTTTGGCATTAGTTCGGGCTGTATCTCGCGGCCAAGTCGCAAGGTATCCACTAAACTTAAATCGTGTAATGACATCATAAAAAGGTTTGGCGGTGGAAGCTCCTTATCCGTAAACTTATAAATCGATCCAGGTTCTGCCCCCCCACCTCTAACAGCATCAACAATTATGACACTTTCGGCACCTTCGATAAAGTCGAGAATGGCAAGACCTCCTACACCAGCATTTATCAGTTCTACATCTGCTGGCTTAAGTTTCTCAAGTTTTTCGAGAATATGAATACCAACACCGTCATCCGCCATGAGATAATTTCCTGCACATAAAATTTTAATAGCTAGATCTTCTGTTTCCATGTTCTTTAAATATCCTTAATTTAGTAAATTAGTATAAGTGTGATTATAGATAAGAAGTAGTGTGATTATAGATAAGAAGTTCTAACTAAAAAAATTGAAAATTTTAAAATTTATCGTGGTAATTCTTCAAAGAAAAGTAACCTTTGACTCACGTGTTAATTTCTAACGCTACGTAACAAAAGATAAATTTACATGAAATAAATGGCTACTACTTCCGAAAAACCGAAGCGTCCTAAAAAGAGGATCTCGAAAGATGAGTACTATATGACTTTAGCCAAGACCGTCTCCGCCAGATCCACATGCCTAAGAAGGCAATATGGAGCAATAATCGTGTCAAAGAGCGATCATATTCTCTCTACGGGATACAATGGCGCCGCCAGGGGTGAACTTCATTGCTTGAGTTTGGGTTGTGAAAGGGAGCGATTAAAAGTGCCCAAAGGAGAGCGATATGAACTCTGTGTGAGCGTACATGCTGAAGCTAATGCGATTATTCAAGCAGCGCGAGGAGGGGCCTCTATCGATGGCGCGAAGCTATACGTAAACGGTGTTCCTTGTAAAATGTGTTGGAGATTGATTAAAAACGCGGGAATCGAAGAGGTAATATATATCGACGACGACCCGGAATCAGAAAGCTACGGAAGGACGCTTAAAACAAATCCACAATCCGTAATATTAACCAACATAAAAGACTCCACTAGAGAAAATTGTTAATAGCCAAAAATAAGAATGGCTTTTTAATTAATCGTTTTGTGCTTAATTTTAGATTAAATATCAACCGACGAGTCGTTAAAAGTTAGTATGAATCCATCTGTACCACGTTAGCAATTGAATCTATATGTGCAATAACGCGACTACACACTACACATAAAACTTAGATATCTTCTAAGAATGCGCTTATTCTGGCATAAAAATATTTAATGTGTCTGTGCTCTTCTTTAATCAAAAAAGTTCTGCTTGGATCTGAAATGATCTTTGTTGTACCTTCCACGAAGGTATTCCATAATTGATCATTCATACTAGACTATTTTAAAAAGTCAATTTGTAAAAACTCAGAAACATTAACTTTTTAACAATTATGCAATTTTCATCGTGAGGGTTCAGAAATACATCCTCCTCCACTCTATTAGAAAACAATAGATTATTTTACGGAAAAAAACTATTATTTGACGAATCACACACTTTTATTACGTTATTGGTCCTGTTAGCACGAGTTAATGCATTCAACGCAACGCTTAAGTGTCACTGTAGAAAAGGTATACTTAGCGAAATATGATAGGCGATAAAGATGCAATGTCCTTTTTGTAACGTGGAAAATCCAGACGACGTGGAAGCTTGCAGTAGCTGTGGTGCTAAACTAATCAAGACCCCGTTTGATTTAATAGAAGAGGCTTTACTGTTTAATCAGCAAGGTAAAAAGGTTGATGCGCTAAACAAACTTGATGATGCTCTTAAACTCGATCCAAAAAACGGCGATGCGCTTTTTAACAAGGGATTTATTCTAGAGGAGCTAAATCAAGTCGATGAAGCACTAAAGTACTATGATCTTGCTTCGCAGAACGACCCCAACAATGTTATAGCTGTGGTAGCGAAAGGAAATATACTTAGTGATAAGGGCTCTCTTGACGAAGCATTGGCACTGTTTAATCTTGCAATTAAATCTGAACCTAGCTTTGCATTGGCTTATAATGCAAAGGGAGTTCTTTATCAGAAAAAAGGGATGTATGAAAAAGCAATAAAGTGTTACAATAAAGCGCAAGAGTTAAGCCCGGAATTTGATCTGCCGTGGATTAATATGGGTATATGTTACACTATGATAGGAGACTATGAAACAGCAGATGGTATGTTTGACCGCGCGCTTTATTTAGATCCGAACAATGCAAGCGCTTGGTTTTACAAAGCAAATGCTTTGTCAAATATGGAAAAACACGAAGAGGCGTTAAAGTGTTTTGATAAGGGGATTATAATCGACGATGCACAAGCTTCAGCGTGGGATGGAAGAGGACTTGCACTCGCAAATTTATTTAAATGGTTTGATGCGTTGGAGAGCTTCGATAAAGCGCTGCAACTTGATCCGACGTATTATGTATCTTATAACAACAAGGGTTATGTTTATTACAATTTGAACAAATTTGAACAAGCATTAGAAAATTTTGACAAAGCTCTTGAAATTAATGATGGATATGTGCTAGCGTGGATTAACAAAGGTCTTGCATTAGACAGCCTAGAAAGGTTTGACGATGCCATAGCATGCCTTGATACCGCATTCAAACTTGATCCTGAAAATATTTGGGTGTTAAACAGAAAAGGATTCATACTGTTTAGTATAGAGCGGTTTAATGAGGCAATAGAAGTATTTGACATCGTCCTCGAACGAAACCCGGACGATACCTATGCTCTTTCACTCAAAGGAAGTTCATTCGATGGGCTCAAAATATATGATGGAGCACTTGAATGTTTTAATAAAGTTTTAAATATAGATCAAAGTGACGCGTTCGCTTGGCTTTCGAAAGGAAGCGCTCTATACAGCCTTAAACGCTATGAAGAGGCGCTAAGCTGTTTTGAACGTGCACTCGAGATAGATGAACAAAATTTAGAAGCGAAACAGTTCAAAGAGCTCTGTCTTGAAAAAATGCAACACAAAGACATTTAAAAAAGCATAGCATAAAGTCCGAAAGATTTATGTGAATCATGAAGATATCCGGAAAATTTTAGCCGCCAAACTGTGACGACTGCCGAAGTTACATTCCAAAGACCCGACTTTAAATGTTTAAGAGTCGTCAATGGGTGCAAGGTAACACTATTAAGAAATTCCGCACGATCCTTGTGATATAAATCTAACACAAAAGAGGTCACAGGGACGTTTAAAACTTCCATTTATAAAAAACTAATAGCTTGACGGCTATCAGTTGGTTTTTTTACTGTGCGGTCTGATATAGTCACAAAAATATCATTACAAAAAAGAAGTAGCTGAGATGGATGATCCTAAGACAAATTTTGAACATAACAAGAATAACTGCGTTCCTTAAACTATCACTGTTTAGCGGAAGTTGTGAAACACAAGAAAGTTAGGAAAAGAGGAAAAGCGCGTCTAATTAGTCGAAAGAAAAACAATTGAGAGATTGGCGAAACACAGCCACTTGATCTGACAAAGAAGTGATAAGTCGGTAGTTCTACTCGTAACAAAACATAAGAAAGTACTGCTCGTTAAGTGGATCAAAGCGTTCTTATAATTTAATCACTTCTTCAGCATCATAGCCTTCGTGAACGATAAGCGCTATCTTTTTAACCATGGAAGTCGGATCTTTGGCCTGAAAAACGTTTCTCCCAATAGCCACGCCGCGACCTCCAGCGTCAATTGATTCTCGGATCATTTCTAACAATTGAAGTTCGGTGTCCATTTTTGGCCCTCCTGCCACAACCACAGGCACAGGGCAACCAGCAGTGACTTCACGAAAAGTATCGGGGGTGCCTGTATAATTAGTTTTGACTATATCGGCGCCAAGCTCCGCTCCTACTCGTGCGGCAAGTTTCACATGTTCAACATCGTGCTCACTTTCAACTTTAGCACCTCGCGGGTACATCATTGCCAGTAGAGGCATGCCCCAATAGTCGCACCGCTCAGATATAGTTCCAAGCACGGCAAGCATTTCTGCTTCGTATTGTGCCCCTATATTAACGTGGACGCTGACTGCATCTGCCCCAAACTTTATCGCTTCTTCTACAGTCTTTACAAGTACCTTGTGGTTTGGATCGGGCGCAAGTGATGTGCTTCCAGAAAGGTGCATGATGAGACCAATATCGTGTCCGTAACCCCTATGCCCATGTTTTGCAAGGCCGATGTGGCCTAGCACGGCATTTGCTCCTCCTTCCGCTACTTTGTTTACAGCATCTCTCAAATTTTCAAGACCTTTGATAGGGCCAACACTTACGCCGTGGTCCATTGGAATTATAATGGTGTTACTAGTATCTCGATTGAAAATTCTCTCAAGTCGGATAGACTTTCCTATGTACATGAAAATAAATAACAATAGCTCGGTAATATCAATTTTTCGTAATAGAATGTTCACGTAGTAGTAGTGAACGTGTTGTGTTTATAAATGGACTAATGAAGAGTTTGCAATTGAGTCAGGAACTATTAAACAGTTTCGGACTCTTTAAACAATGTTCTGTTAAAGTTTTTTTAAATGTTAAATGCGATTAGCGAATACCCACAATTAAGCGAGGTATATGGCTTTAGTGAAATCACAGGATTACCGTGTTCAAACAAACTAAAAAAGTCTGGATGACATGCAATTTTAAGAATATGAGACCTTCTTATCTAATTCTTCTACTAAAAACTCTGAAGCCTACAGACCACTTTTGGTTTGTTCTGTGAGTAAGATCCAGGCCATACTCGCGATACAGGCAGTATGAAGGGAGGCTATGGATACAGGTAATATTAAGGCTATGAAGTGTTTTTTGTTTAATATGCACTCGTATGTTGTTTATTTCGCACTTCTTTTTACATACAAAAAAATTATAAAAAGCTACCAGAAACAATTGGATAAATTTATTAAACACAATCTTTTATGCAACAAAGTTTCTCTAACATACACATTGTAAACAATTTACAATACTATTTGTACTAGTTAAAAGCAAGAATTAACAATCTCATAGCAATTTTGAATAATTACAGGAATAGACAGTTTAGCCTTACTAACAGTTTTGACATCCATAAGGTATAGTGGGAATAAGGAGTTTTAGCTGCACTTTAATTTTTCAGTGAATTAAATGGCTAACAGTCTTAACGTTAGATCCATCTTAACGTTAATCAAGTTTTAAAACTCTTTCTATAATATCAAATGCGCGATCAATTTTCTTTCTATCTGCAGCGTAAGAAATGCGAATGTATCCCTCACCATATTGCCCAAAAGCTTGTCCTGCGACTACTATTACGCCATTTTTTGCTAACTTCATCGCTACATCTCGGCTCTGACCATACGCGGCAATGTAAGGAAACACATAAAAGGCCCCCTTTGGCGATACACATTGTGCGATTCCTTTAAGCCTTTTTAAAACTAAATTCTTTCTCTGTTTAAATTCAGCAACCATAGAATTTACAAAGTCTTGGGGTCCCACTAGAGCTGCAAAAGCAGCTTTTTGAGAAATGGATGGGGCACACGCTTGTATATACTGATGAACTTTTAGCATTTCTTCTGTAGCATTGTGAGGCGCAATAGTGTAGCCAAGCCTCCAACCAGTCATAGCAAATGTTTTTGAGAAGGCATTTATAACAATAACTCTTTCTTGGTCTATGCTTGCAGGGCTAACGTGTTCTCCTTCATATAATATCCTGTCATACACTTCGTCTGAGATGATATAAAAGTTGTAATCTTGGGCAAGCTCTACTAATGCTCTAATTTCCTCACGAGGCTGTACTGAACCCGTTGGATTTGACGGAGAGTTCAGAACGAGTGCTTTCGTTTTATTCGTTATCAGATCAGCGACATCTTCTGATAATAACACGAAGTCATTTTCGGGTTTTAAACGAGCACTTACCGGAGTTCCCCCAGCCAAGTACGTAAGCGAAGAGTAAGCAACAAATCCAGGATCTGGCACTATAACTTGATCACCGGGGTTTATCAGCACCTCAAAAGCTAAATGGAGCCCCTCACTTCCTCCAGCGGTCACTATTATGTTTTCTTGGGAAGCATCGAGACCATATCGTTGGTAATAATTAGATATCGCATCAAGAAGTTCGGGATATCCTTTATTGGGCGTATAACTACAAAACCCTTCATCAATTGCATCTTTTGCGGCTTCTTTGATATGTTTTGGAGTGTCAAAATCAGGTTGGCCAAGTCCCAAATTAATTGAATCGGGCCGAGTCAATCCAAACATGTCTCTGATTCCGGATATCGAAAAACGTGAGGTTCTATCAGCGAGCATAGTGATCTGTCACGCTCCTAATGGTCGTCTTACAGTGTCTCATCGCAAAGTCAGACAATAATTATTCAGGCGTAGTGACAGTTATTGAGTCAATTGGAACCTTTATAATGGTATAACGCGCCCCACGTGCACCTAAACCTTCGTTAATTGCCCTTTTTATGTATTCAGCTATCGAGTCATTTACGACGGTGTTCACTTGTATTGCTCTCTCTGCGCTAGTTCTTATTGCCTCAAGCGCCATTTCTGGTTCTTCTTTAATCACGAAACCCTGCCAAGTTTGAGGCGATGCCCCCCAATACTCGATGCAATAAAATCCCGTCACATTTGCCTCAGTGAGTATGTTAAGTGTCTTTCCAAGGTTTTCATAGTCAACAAAAATTTGCAAAAGAACTTTTTTCATAATTTCATCGTCCTCTCATAGCAAATTTCTGTATGCAGATAGCACTTTAAATATGTATTTCCTAGAGCAGTCAACACTTAACATTTTTAAAGCTCGATTCTTGAGCATTTCAATAATTTTAAATTCAAATAAATCGTATATGTAGTAGAATGTCTCCCAAAGAGTTACGACTTACGTTTGTCAGTTCTTATCCACCTCGGGAATGCGGCATTGCTACGTTTACTCAAGATTTGCTGCTTCATATCATTCACAACGATCTAGCAATTAAATGTGATGTTTATGCCATTGATCCAAGTCATGAAAGTGACACTTACGGTTGTTTGAGCCCATTATTATATCCAAGATCAAAAGTACATTGCATCATTAAAGACAAAGATCCTATAAGCTTTTTTGAAGCTGCAAGAAAGCTTAATTTGACAAACGTTGACGTGGTCAACATCCAACACGAGTTCGGGTTATATGGGGGTGTTTGGGGTAGCAATATTATCGACTTTATGGAAGCGTTAGACAGGCCTATAGTAACAACGCTTCATACCGTTTTATCAGATCCACCTAAAATTGCACAGTCAATCACAAAAAGAATCTACGATCTTTCTGACAGTGTTGTTGTTTCTGCAAATATCGGCAAAAATATTCTAAATAAAACATACGGATTAGACAGCGAAAAGATTCTTGTTATACCGCACGGGGTTCCTGACGTTCCCTTTATCAGTACGAAGAGACCGAAAAAGAAGCTGTCTCTCGAAAAGCAATTTGTGCTAAGCACTTTTGGGCTAATTCATCCAGCGAAAGGAGTAGAGTTTGTCTTAGAAGCACTACCAAAGATAATATCAGACAACCCAGATGTTGATGTTCGTTATTTAGTAGTAGGGGAAACTCATCCTAATATTGTCAAGAGGAGCGGCGAAAAGTACCGTCAACGCTTAAAGGCGATGGTGAAGGATCTGAAGTTAGATAAAAACGTTACTTTTATTGACAGATACCTCACCAACAGAGAATTGATAGTGTATTTCCTGGCTTCGGACATATGTATACTTCCTTATTTAGGAAAAGATCAAATTTCAAGCGGCGTATTATCCCAAGCAATCGGATGTGGAAAAACGATAATATCCACACCTTTTCTCCACGCAGAAGAAGCATTGTCAGAGGGGAGAGGCACATTAGTTGATTTTAAAGACTCATATGACATTGCCGTCAACGTGTCAAAATTAATTAGAAACAGTGCATTACGACGGGAGATGGAGATTAGAACTTACACATATGGCCGATCAATTACTTGGAATGAAATTGCTCATAAGTACATAGAACTCTTTAATACCTATCTTATCAGACAAGAATATACAAAAACTAACTTAAAGCAGGATAAAAGCGATATAGATGTTATATAGCTGGGTAACGCGTTCCACACAATTTTCCAATTGCAACAAAGCGTCTTTTGCTACAAGTATTAGCCGAGTTAGATTTTCGTAAGATTACCGGTTAAACGCTAAAGTTGCGTATTAAGAACTGCTAGGACAAGATGCAACTAATAAAAAAACAAATAAATGCTGTGTCAAGATTTCATGAATTGGTTGCCATTCAGATAGATATAGCAGACAACATTAGGTTAACAGATACATTTGTAGATGTAAACTTGATCGGTGCGGCTGATCAGGCTTTTTACAAAAATTTCATTATGTCCTGCGTCGTTGTTCTAAATAAAGAAATGAAGGTAGTCGACCAGTCGTTTTCATTATGTAAAGAAACAATGCCCTATATACCTGGGTTATTATCATTTCGTGAGGGGCCACCAATCATTGAGGCTTTCAAGAATCTCCGAACAAAGCCAGACGTTTTACTGATTGATGGATGCGGTATAAACCATTTTAGATCTGCAGGACTTGCCACGTATGTGGGTATAATACTCAATATACCTACTATTGGGGTATCAAAAAAGAAACTCTGCGGAGACTTCACCGAACCTGTTAAGGAAGGAGAAGTACAAAAATTGAGCTACAAGAATGAAACTGTAGGGTTTGTGTTCAAGAGCAAACAAGAGATGAGGCCTATATTTATAAGTCCAGGAACTGGTGTCTCTGTCGAAAGTTCTCTCAAAATCATCAAAGAGTGTCTGATAAAACATAAATTGCCTGAACCAATAAGAATTGCACATAGCAAAGTGAATGAACTTAAACGGGATATCTCCAAACAATGTTGTTCTCCCTTCAGCGTAGAAAATAGTATAATCCCTTCAAGCAATTAATAAAACAACAGACTACGGTAAATCTGCAAGTAAGTTTTTCGGCGTAAATATACGCCTGTATGTAGATTAAATTACGTTCACTGCGAAGGAAGGATAATAAAAACGAGCGGCGGTGCTAGCAGTAGATATGAGAACTTACCAGTTACGATGCAAACGATGCGGTCACGAGATATGGAGCCACCTAATAACCATGAATAAGATCCAGTGTGAAAAGTGCACACTCGTTGGACAGTGGATCGTAATCGATTTTACGGATGACGTTGGTTCCAAAATTTGATAGCTCACGATTGCAAAACAGAATAGTAGTTTCAAGCAGAAGTATCCAGAGATAACTCACCCGTTTTAATTATAAAAAAGAGTAATAAATAAAAGGATATAAATGCTATGAGCTATCTGCTTAGTCGTTGATAGGCTAGCTTTATGTCCTCTGATTTTACGGTCTTCCTCCCCGCATGCTTTGCCATTTCAATGGCTTCTTCTGCGAGTTCAGTTCCATATTTTTCAACGTACTCTCGAAATATTTTAGTAGCTTCAGCACTAACTCTTTCGGCTCCAGCTTTTCGTATAATTCTACTTAATCCAGCTGCTTGTAACTCAACCATTTAAATTACCTCAAAAATCGTATAGGATTCCTTATATAAATAATTTCTCGGTGTTTTTTTCATTTTAGACTAATTTTTCCGAATAAAAACGCATTTTATAGCTGTATTGCATATTTCATCTAAATTTGAAATAACATAATTTTTAATAAGGCGTTAAGTATAGTTGAAAATCAAAGGAATGATCACACCATGAACAAAATGCAAATTGGCATTATCGGCAGTACCGAATGTTCAAGTCAGATAGCAAAAATTGCGGAAAGAACAGGATTTCTAATAGCGCGATCAGGCTCAATTCTCATTTGCGGTGGAAGGACAGGCGTCATGGAAGCAGCGTCAAAAGGAGCTAAAGCTGCGGGAGGGATCACGGTCGGAGTGTTGCCGGGGTCTTCAAAAGAAGAAGCAAATTCTTATACTGATATCACAATCGTGACTGAAATGGGGCACGCTCGAAATGCGATAATAGCGAGATCTTCAGATTGTATAATAGGGATAGCTGGCGGATACGGAACGCTATCCGAAATCGCTCTCGCTTTGAAAATGGGCAAACCAGTGATAACTCTTGCCTCTCAATGGGCTATCGACGGAACAATCAACGCCACTTCACCAGAAGATGCGGTAGAATGCGCACTAAGACTATTAGCCATAGGTAAGAAAAACAACATTTAAAAACCTGTGATGGTTAACCAATAAATTAACATGAACATCATTCTTTTAGGAACAGGGGTTGCGATACCCCAGCTCGAAAAAGCGCAGTCTGGAATCCTCGTGAAGACTCCGGAAGATCTTGTGCTTTTTGACTGCGGCGCAGGTATTCTGGGGCGAATAGCTCAAAGTGGTTACGATTACTTGAAAATTACCACCGTTTTTTTTACACATCACCACCTTGACCATAACTCTGACTTTCTAGCATTGTTAAAGGCGCAGCAATTGACAAGTGATGACCTTGGAATAAAAAGGCAAAAAATCAGAGTTTACGGGCCAGAAGGAACAACAGATTGGATAAACACGCTATTATCTGCCTACAAGTATATTGATATCGACGTCGATGTAAAAGAACTTTACAACGGGGATGTCATCCGAGTTGGGAGTAGCGTAGTTACAGCGCGGAAGTCGATCCACAGTTTGCCTTCCCTCGCCTACAGAATGAAAACGCCTACGTCAACGTTTGTTTATTCCGGAGATACCGAGCCAAGCGACGCGATTAAAGAGCTCTGTCACGGAAATGTTGATGTGTTAGTTCATGAGTGTTCTTTCCCGGATGAGTTTTCATATATAACGAATCACACGACCCCTACAAAGCTACGGGACTTAATATATGATAGGGAAATTGAGCGTATCGTGCTCACCCATCTTTATCCGCATACCGTCGGACACGAAAATGCAATGATTGAGACTATAAAAGAGAAGTTTAAAGGAAGGGTTGACGTGGGCTACGATCTCATGAAAATCTTTCTTTGAGTCGCAGAATATAGGGTATAAGAGTAGAGTTCTTAGCTAGGTTTTAATTACTCCTTGTTCTGCCTCGATTACATCGACTTTTGCTCCTTTCCCTACTGTAATATGTCCGCGTTCGCTTATTGCATGTCTAATTTTTGAATTTTTGCCAATTACCAGATCATTGACCACTTCAAGTTTAGCAATTTCGGAATTGGCCCCTATGTTGGCCGCTTCTCCAGCCACTACGTTGTGGGCCTTAAAGTTGCTTCCAGTTTTTATCCCGCCGGTAACTACTGAACCTTTTACGTGGCAATTGTCACCGAAAATAGCCTCTGAACATTTTATCGAGCCATGGATGATAACATGCTCTTCCGCGGTTACAATGCCATAAATGTCCATTGTTGTGTCTGGCAGTTCGGGATGAAGCTGTGAATTTGCCTCGAGGTATAAATCCTCATTCAGCGATTTTAACGTAACGTGTTTACCTTTCTCTACCCTCATTCTTGTTCACCTATTTGATGCCGCCAAGGAGCTCCTCAGGAGTTATTGCATGTGCATATTTTTTTAGTTGCAGCATTCCTCCAATAGCATCCATTGAAGTAATTTTGCCTTTGACTGATCGCATGGCGGCTTCATCGGGTACTAAAAAGATCACCTTATCGCAGACCGATATAATTGCTCTCGTGACATGTTGCGTTATAAAATCAATAGGCACGTCACCGCTTTCGGGGTAAATCAAAAAACCGATTTTAAATGCAGGGAGGTTTGGGTGATCTTTTTTTGTCCAAATTACATCAATCACACCAGCACCGATGTCCACAGCTGCCTGTACCTCGAAATTTAAGGCTTTTCCAACAGCCTTGCATTCACTTATTAAATTTTCTTTTTCGGACATAATCATCATCTCAGTGCTGCTAAGCACTACAGTACCCTTAAACCATTTTTAAACTTAAAAATATTATTCCGTTTTTCGTAGGAATACGCGAAAAAAAGTAACATAATCCATTATTTTCGCCTTGGCATTACAGCAAAAACCTCGGTTTAGGTTGAATTACGAATGGAGAGACATTGATTTTCAGCTTATTTTGTAAAGAAATATAATCTGCTTTCAATGCTGGCAAAAAGGCTAATGTAAACTTTACTTAACTTTTTTTAAAAAAGTACAGCGTGGTAAATAAAAGATAGATAAGTGAAATGTGAATACGATTGAGATTTAAACATGACCAACTCGATTTCTTTAAAAAATGGGTTTCAAAAGCGAACGATGAAACTTTTGTGATTTCAGAACTATTTTTTAAGCAGTCTAAAACTAAATCTCTAACATACGTATACTATTAACAGATGAGAAAAATTAATTACACAAATAACAAATTCTCATAAAAAAATATTGCAGTCAAATAAAATGAAAAAATATTTCTTACGCGTTTTTTTGTATCTTTTGGACTACAGTACGAATGATCACGTCAAAAACGACCAAATGATAAAATACTGTTTAAAAAAATCCTCTAAATTATAGCCAATATAATGTATTGGTGATTTTCACTAAAATCGGATTAAAACAGAGATATATAGCCGAGATTATTTCTCAAAAATGACTTCTTGTAACCTTCCTGATCTATTTATATTCAACTGTGAAAACACATCTACATTTAGTAAGATAAATCCACTTAAATCTTTGAGATTTCAAATATGATATTTAACGATTTTATCATCTATTTAGAAGACGATGAGTATAGATTCTCCACGTGTGGGGGCCTTTTAAATGCAAAGTTCTGATGAATTATAGACTTACATGTCCTAATAAACTATAAATTAAAGTAAATGAGAATAATTACTATAAAAAATATTAGGTTGTAAGTTAAATAATATGACGATTAAAAAAGAAGAGCGAAAATCCACCGTTTATTGTCAACTTTATGGTGGTACGATTCCACGATGCGTATGTACTTGTCACGCTCTTCGTTCGAGGGGTATAGAAAATCCTCGAGCGTGTCCATTAAGTAGTGAGACTAGAATTAAATGGATATGGCTCGGGACACATAGATCGTTTTAATCACAATAATTTTTGCTGTTGAAAAATTTACTATTTTGCAGCTCGCTTAGTACTTTCTCTCCGAAGTCGTGTCCGAACAGTTCGATCAGTTTATCTCGAATAAGTTCTGGATTGTCTTTTAAACTTGAATAACAAACAAACCAATATAATCGCTCTCCAATGGCATAATCAAAATATCGATCGGAATAAATAAAATCGCTGCAATTATACCTGAAAGAACTTCTACCAGTACACAGACATAAGTCGTATCCTTTACTTAGCGCGATTGTTTTAATGTAAATTTCTTCATCTTTATAATTAAAGTTCTGTACGTAACTGCTGCAGTGATATATTGCAACGTTCTTTGCAGGGATATTTTCGAGAAGAAGTAGATTTCCTAAATCATCGGTCCATTCCTTTTCTAATTCTAGAAAAGTTTCATGCGGGCAAAAGTAAACATTTCCAAAATCAGTCGACCGATATAGTTCAATTCGTATCTCCGTCGAAATACGATTAAACAAAGCACGTATTGCTTTAATTTGGTCATCTGATTCAATTTTAAACTTGATTATACTTTCTTCTTTAGGTTCTTCCATTACACCAACATGTAAGAGTGTGAGGGTTATTAAGTTAATTGTCAGAGAGGAGTAGATTATTTCAAAAAGTGATCTAAACAAAAAAGGAGGACAGTTACTATGAGATATCTTCTAGAACGTATGCGTTCTCGAACAACGGTTCGTTTAGTGTGAACAAAGCGCATTAAAATAATGAATAGTACCCTCTATAAAATTGATCGCAAGCTGCTTCTGGAGGCTCAAGGAAGGTATTTTCCGCAGTTCTTGTTTTACGTTCATTGTCTAATATAAATCGCAAGAAATGAAGCAAAAAATAGTAAAACAATAGAGATATCATTTTTATTTCGACATGGTATTTTTATTTGTTTTAAGACAGTAGGTTGATTACAAATGATGGAGTGAATCGATGAAGAAACTATTGTCAGCAGGAGCGGTAGTATGTCTGATGATGGTTGCTGTTCTTATCGGAGGATGCACAACAACTACAACGAATAACACTGAAATGACTACAACGTAGGGCACGCAACCGACCGTTGCGACGGCAAGAGCAACAAACGTAAGCCAATATCTCACGGGGAGCATGCAGGATAGACGCTTCACTGTAGTAACGCCCTTCTAGCGTCAGGCCACCTTGCAAAACGGGACTACACGTTACAATGGCATTGGGAAGGATTCTAAATGCATCTGTAATGAGACGTACGACGTGTGTAACACTGCGCAGGATGCTCAGGCACGATATCAAAACGTAGTCAACGGCGTTGTGACCCGTGGGTACACGATGATCCACCAGAACAGCACTGCGTGGGCAGGGAAACTAGCGTCTTCTAAGGGCGTGGAAGTATTATCCGACAACTCTCCACTGATGCCGTTCCATGTAATTACGAGGGACATCGCTTTCACAGGAGTATGATCGAGTTTTCATATTGAATAGAAACGAGTGAGCATCGTTGGAGGCTTGTTATAAGATGTCCTGCTCCCTTCTTTTATCGCGGGGGGGTTGTAAGATGGCTGTAAAGGGAAAGTTAGACGATCCTTCTGAACCTTGGGATTCAAGGCCAGCTATTATTAGCGATGAACTCCCAACTCACGAGGTTAAGATCGAAAATTTAGAGTGTGATTTCAATTTACTGCTGAAATCATGAGACCCATTTTTAAAGCTGTTTGGAATGCAGCCACCCCATAACGAAAAAGATACAATAGACCGTCATCAGAAATCAGGAATCAGAAGAAGACAACAGCCTCCGAAGCGATGCCCTCCTGTCTGTTTTGTAGATTACAGCGCGTTCGAAGTTTCCAAAAGTCACGTACCGTACCCAAATTCAGCTTGACTCTTCCGATCCCTCTTGTCGATTCAACCTCACGCGAATTGCTAACAAGTGTGCCTCATCGCTCAAATGTTACACGACGTGAAGGCTCGTTAGAATAACGTCAATTGCTTTGATCCCTATGAATGGAACTATTAAGCCTCCAACCCCGTAGATCGCAATGTTTCTCAAAAGTATTGTGGAAGCGGCGCTCGGCTTGTATTTCACTCCTCGCATGGCTAGCGGGATGAGTGCAGGAATGATAATGGCGTTAAATATAACAGCCGAGAGGATTGCGCTGGTAGGTGAAGACAATGCCATGATGTTGAGCTTATTTACCTGAGGAATTGACGCAGCGAAGACAGCAGGGATAATAGCAAAGTACTTTGCCACATCATTGACGATGCTAAACGTCGTGATGGCACCGCGGGTCATAAGCAGCTGTTTCCCGATAGACACGACCTGTATCAGCTTTGCGGGATCGCTGTCGAGGTCAACCATGTTCGCCGCTTCCTTCGCCGCCTGCGTTCCGCTGTTCATGGCCAGCCCGACGTCGGCTTGCGCCAAAGCAGGAGCGTCGTTCGTCCCGTCTCCGGTCATGGCGACAAGCTTGCCGTCCCTTTGTTCTTGTGCAACGATGTTTATCTTATCCTCCGGCTTGCTCTCGGGAACATAATCATCAACGCCTGCCTCTGCAGCTATCGTAGCAGCGGTGAGTCGATTATCCCCCGTGACCATGACAGTCTTAATCCCCATGCTCCTCAACTCTTGTAATCGGTCTCGCATGCCCGGCTTAACCGTATCCTTCAAATGTATAACACAGATGGGCTCGTGATCAACGGACACAACGAGCGGAGTTGCTCCCTTGCGCGAAATCCCTTCAATGATCTCCTTAAACCCTTTTGGGGTGTAATTGACGTACGTTGACATCGCGTCAAACGCTCCCTTGCGAATCTCTGAGCCATCAGCCAAATCGACACCACTCATTTTAGTGTCTGCAGAGAAGTCAATTACATTTTTGATCGGAGGGTCGACTAAATCGGGCATCTGCTTCTTGGCGAGGTTCACAATTGACCGACCCTCAGGGGTTTCATCACGCACAGATGAAAGAAAAGCCGCTTTTATAGCTTCTGCGCTTGTCTTGTCTCCAAGCGGGATAAACTCCTCTGCCAATCGGTTCCCGATGGTGATGGTGCCCGTTTTGTCAAGGATGAGAGTGTTTACGTCACCTGCAGCCTCGACGGATTTTCCGGACTTGGCGATAACGTTGAACCGCGTTACTCTGTCCATTCCGGCAATCCCAATCGCGGAAAGCAACCCACCAATGGTCGTGGGGATGAGACAGACGAGCAGCGCAATAAGTTCGGTAGCGTTCACAAATACGCTTGAATAGCTTGCTAGTGCGTTCAACGTGACGATGACAAGAAGGAATATCCATGTCAGCCCGGCTAGAACTATCGTGAGCGCTATTTCGTTGGGAGTCTTTTGTCGTGAGGCCCCTTCGACCAGCGCGATCATCTTATCGAGAAATGATTCTCCGGGATTTGCAGTGATTCGGATAATGAGTTCATCACTCAAAAGCGTCGTGCCACCAGTCACTGAGTTAAAATCGCCTCCGCTCTCTCTTATGACCGGCGCGGACTCCCCTGTAATGGCGGATTCGTCTACTGCCCCACTCCCCTTTATCACTTCACCGTCATTGGGAATAATTTCTCCAGCGCTGACCTTGACGATATCCCCTTTCACAAGATCGTGCCCATTCACTTCAACGATGCGATCATCCACGACCTTTTTCGCGACGATCTCTTTTTTTGTCTTTTTGAGGTTTTCTGCTTGGGCCTTACCCCTTCCTTCAGCAATCGCTTCAGAAAAGGTCGAGAAGAGCACCGTTATCAGCAGGATCGCTGAAATCTCACCGATGAATACGGTCTGTCCGCCACCTACCGCTGCGGAGATCGCCAGTATAAACGTATAGACAAACCCGATCTCTACGACAAACATCACCGGGTTTGCAATAAGCAACCGCGGGTCAAGCTTTCTGACCGACCCCTTCAACGCGTCTATGAGCAATGCCCTGCTAAACCATTTTTGTTCAGCCAATGGTAACCCCCCTCATAGGAGCGCCTCCCCCAACGGCCCTAGCACGAGCACGGGGAAAAACGTGAGCGCGCCGAGGATCACGATGACTCCGATCAGGATAAGACCAAAAACCCACGTATCGGTTCGGAATGTGCCAACGTCATATGGCGTGATTTTCTTGTGCATTATAGAGTCTGAAACGAGGAGCATGAGCGGGAAGACTATGTAGCGTCCAAGGAGCATGGTGACTCCCAAAGTATAGTTCAGAAACGGGGTGTTTGCCTGCAAGCCAGCAAACGCTGATCCGTTGTTGGCCGCGGCCGAGGAATAAGCGTATATCATCTCAGTAAAGCCGTGAAACCCTGGATTGCCAAAGGAACCGCTTGCGAACGCGATTCCTGCTGCAGCACCACCGAGTATTAGGATGGGATGAACGAGAAATGCGAGCAACGTGTACTTGACCTCTTTTGATTCGATCTTTCGACCGAGGTACTGCGGGGTGCGTCCAACCATGAGACCGGCGATAAATACAGCGAGTATTACGTAAATAAGGATACTTAAGAGGCCAGACCCCTCTCCGGCAAAGGGCGAGTTAAGCATGAGTAAGCTCAGTGGAACAAGTCCACCGAGTGCTGTATAGCTGTCCAACATGCTATTCACCGATCCCGTTCCCGTCGAAGTCGTCGTCACTGTGAATAGCACAGATTCCGTGGTGCCAAACCGAACCTCTTTTCCTTCGAGGTTTCCGCTCGACTGGTTTACAGCGGGGGAAAGCGCGTGGTTTGTAGCTTCTGCGATGGATCCGATGCTGAACATGACGATGAATATCGTTAGCATAGATCCGATAAGGATCCACCCCTCTCTCCTATTCCCCACGACGATGCCGAACGCGTAGAGTAATGAGATCGGTATGAGCAGCATGGCACCAATCTCTATGACGTCGGTCAGCGGAGTGGGATTCTCGTAAGGAGTAGCTGAATTCTGCCCGTAGAATCCACCTCCGTTTGTCCCAAGATGCTTAATCGATTCGAGTGACGCGACAGGCCCTAAATACAGTGTATCGTTGCCTCCCTCTACTGTTTTGTATGCCACAGGCCCTGCAAGTGTTTGGGGAACGCCCTGCGCCACCAAAATAATCGACATTATAAAAGCGAACGGTATGAGCACCCGGGTTATTGAACGAACAAAATCAAAGTAAAAGTTGCCCATGCCCGATATCTCTCGAAATCCAGGCCGTTTATCCCTGCTTGCGAATCCTCTGATGAATGCCGCCCCAACTGCCAACCCCGTGGCGGCCGAGGTGAACATTAGAAACGTGATGCAAACCATTTGGCTAAAATGCGATAGTTGCGTCTCGCCGGTGTAGCTCTGCCAATTCGTGTTCGTGATGAAACTCGTCGCAGTATTAAAAGCTTGGTCGATCGCCATGTTCGGGGCGCCGTTCGGGTTGAGGGGAAGGTATGCCTGATTGAGCAGAATCGCGAAAACAAGGACGGTCATAAGGCCGTTGAGAAGTAAAAGGTTCAGGATGTAACGTGTGACACTCATGTTGTCAGTCGGATTAACGCCAAGTATTCGAAAAAGACCACGCTCGAACGGTTCGAACAGCGCATCAAATCGGCTGCGCTCTTTAAAGTAGACGCCGACGAGATAGCGTCCTACTGGGCGGATGAGGAGCAGCACTATCACAAGCACTACGATAGTTTGAAGAATCTCCACTACGTCCATGAGCGTCACTAAAACCTTTCTGGATATAGAATTACATAGGTAAGATATACGAGCAGTATTACAGCGATGACCGCAAACACAGGGTAAGAGACATCCATCGACCATCTAATGGTTATTGCCCTATAAAATACCTACGGCTTGTATTTCACACGCCTCATTGCAGCCGGATGATCCGCGTTACATATGACCAGCTGCTCGACGTTATATATGACAGGCTGCTCGAAGGGAGAGCACAATGATCCGACCTTATTGCCCCGTTTCTTAGCATTTACGCTGCTGCCCCAAAGGAGCTTTTTCAATTCGGATACCTGATCTGACCAGATTTTTAAGCGTGTGCCGAAGAATCTGGCCCTGCACATTTAAACAATAGTGAGCGAAATAGTGACAGGCTAGACCAATTAGCATAAGCACAGCGTGTTAAAATCTCTCTGGACGGATCAACACATAGGTGAGGTAGACAATCAGAAAAATGCCGACAACGACAAAGGCCGCGTAAATAAGTGTGGCACTCGAACCAGCAAGACCCGTAATATCCATAAATATCTTACCTCCGCGCTTAGAACATAAGCTAATCTAACTATTTAAACTAATCTGCTAACTTTCTAACGAACATAACTAGTCATTTGAGGGTATGCAGGACTCGTCCCTACATTATTAGATTAATGGCGACGAACAGTCGGTTAACCCACGAGGTGCAGGGCATTCACCACCAGATCAATGGATTTGATGGCGATGAACGGAGTGAGCAGTCCGCCTGCACCGTAGATTGCGACATTCCTCAACAGTGTTGTGGTAGCATCTTTTGGTTTATATTTCACACCTCTCATAGCGAGTGGGATCAATGCAGGAATTACAAACGTATTGAAGATAACGGCGGACAATATTGCGCTATGTGGTGATTGCAGGTTGATGAAGTCTAACCTATTAATCGCCGGGAGCGTCGCGACAAATATTGCCGGCAGTATCGTGAAATACTTGGCGAAGTCGGTTACCACGCTAAAGGTTGTGATTGACCCGCGCGTCATAAGGAGTTGTTTTCCGATCGACACGACGGCGATCAATTTCGTTGGATCGCTATCTAAATCAATCATGTTCGCCGCCTCCTTTGCCGCCTGCGTTCCGCTGTTCATGGCCAGTCCGACGTCGGCTTGCGCCAAAGCAGGAGCGTCGTTCGTGCCGTCTCCGGTCATAGCAACGATTCTTCCTTGCTTTTGTTCCGCTTCTACAATCTTAATTTTGTCCTCTGGCTTGCTCTCGGGAACGTAATCATCAACGCCCGCTTCAGCCGCGATCGTCGCTGCCGTGAGTCGATTATCCCCGGTGACCATGATAGTCTTAATGCCCATCTCTCTGAGCTCTTTCAGCCGCTCGCGCATGCCTGGTTTGACGGTATCTTTCAGGTGTATGACGCCGATAGGCTCTTTGTTCACAGACACGACTAAGGGGGTTGCGCCTTTCTGCGCGATACCATCGATGATTTCCTTGAATCCTTGCGGAACGTACCGGACGTACGAGCTCATTACGTCGAATGCGCCTTTTCGCACTTCTGTGCCATCGGCGAGATCAACCCCGCTCATTTTTGTCGACGCCGAGAAATCCATGACACTTCTCACTTCGGGGCGGGTCAAATCAGGGATCAGCTTCTGTGCGAGGGCGACTAT
>DASPRZ010000056.1:0-4971 GCA_035624185.1 Candidatus Acidiferrales bacterium | reverse complement strand
ACGTCTAAGATACTTAGAATACGTTTAGGACGCGTATAACAGCTTTGATTTTGACAGTATTTAGCATCTTTCAGTATCATATCCCTTGTAATTAATAATGAGTGCCTGTGAGATCACATGTTAGAAAGAACGTCAATGTCGCCCCACACACGTGCCTGGATCTGGTGCGTCATAATATAAGGATAAAAGTGGAGGTTTTCATTGCCCTCTCAAATCTCTATATATCGTACCCTGTATCACAGAGTTGTCTAACATATAGAGGTGGTAACATCTAACTGATAGCGGTTGATTGGTTACTTCGGTCGGGTACTGGTCGCCAAAACTTGCTGCGCTCTTCGCTAGGATCATCCCATCTCCGTTGCCTTGGGTAATATTAGTTACTTTATACCAATCAAAACTGCCGGTAGCATTTTTGTCCTTCACGTACTTAATATATACTTGATCGTCTGTTTGTAATGACTGTGGGCCATCAATATAAATATTATAATACTTGACTCCGCTCGCAGGTGGGGCATTGAGTGTATTGTGAAAGTAGGGATCCACAGGTTGATACATTGGCGGGACAAGACAATCATAGCTTGGAACAAGCCAGTAGAGAACGCTCGGTTTTGCTGTCTTGGGGACTGCCATCATTTGCTCGGCCTCTTGTCTGCTCGATATGACGAAGTCATTGCTAGGAGTACCTAGTGTGCTGAGGAGGAAATAACGGGTTCCTAACGCTTCAGTATCCATGCGGTTATAAATCCATTCATAAAAGAACGCCATTCCTGCGTGTGGCGCACCTACAGTAACCACCATGTTCACATATTGGGGGTCTAATGAGGCGAACCAGCGAACAACTGGCCCTCCGAAACTGTACCCCACGAGATTAACTTTGCTAGCATAGCTCAAGGACTCAGCATGATCTCTTATAATATGCTCAATATCAGCTTTAAGAGAAGGAATTATTATATCGTTTCTGGTCGTGTAATCCTTATCCGTTTTAATGGCATCATGGGCATAAAACTGCGGATCTATGTAACCAATCAAAGGTTCACATAAGAAATTCGCGCGCGGATCCCAGAGCGTTACATACTGTTGCGTGCTATAACCATGTGCTTGAAGTTCTGTTGTGTACGAACTCCATTTCGTTTCCGCATTGTACTTGAACGTTCCATCTCCAGCGTTTAAAAGAAAATCCGTCAAACTTTTATACATAACATAGTACATTGGTGCTGAAAACAACTCTGGAGTCACGTAAGGACCTGGGTTACCTTCAACGACAATCACCGGCAGCGGGATTGTGACCAGTATGCTGCTCGGGTTTGAGCTGCCCTCGTCACTGGCAAATGCTGTGCCGGTAAGAGTGAAATTCACGTTATCTGTAAAGCGAGGCACTCTCTCGGTCGTGAAGTTTATCCGCAACGGAGTCGTCGGCTTAAGGTCTCCTCTCCCATCGAACATCTCGTTGCCTACGCCAGACGCAGACATCTTCCCCCATCGTAAGCCTGGGGTCGTATGGCCGGTAACGTCAAACGTTTTCTCCACTAGCTTCCCATTTATAGCAGCGGTAAACGCGATATAACGTGGGACGTCAGCACCGACACTCACCGGATAAGTAACGCTTACCCATACGCCGAGTTCGTCTGGTGAGACCATCGAGGCGTTTTCGATGCGGAACGCGGTCCGGCCAGACTCATTCGTAGCATCGGAATCTATGGTGGCACCAGCCGTCGCTACACGGGATTGTGCAATGACGTCGCCCGTTGTATTCTGTGCGTTGGCACCGCCATGCGGCCTGCCTGCTGCCGTGTGCACAATCGCGAACGACGTTGTTACTATGAGCGCTGCTAAACATACTGCGAGCGTTCGTTTACGCATTTGTGTGTTGGTAGCGTCCATACCTAAGCCACCTCTCTCAACTTTCTGTACCTCTCACGTCGCTGTAAAAAGATGATATCTGGAGTAATTTACACTGTTTAACGGGACCCATTCACCCGGTTGCGGACAAAGCAGATGTTTCTAATACCTCTCTCGCGTGCATAATTGGTCGCCTTCTCTGCCATGTTCGGCGATATATCGATCCCATAAATGCAGCTCTCTCCTGTCCATTGTTATATTTACTTCTTTTTGTTTATGCATTGCATCTTTACTACTCATAATGTATTCTGCGAGATAACTGAGACGATTGCAATCCTATTGCTGCTTGCCTATAGGCCATAACAACAATAAAATTATGACGGGAGGTTAAAAGAAAGGATTTTTGTCTCATTGTCAAAAATCGTTAATATTGCATATTGCCATCACTGTCTTTTGATAAAAATGTTACTCTTCTTTCAGCCACTATGACTAATCCTTCTAGACATTTAATTACAAAACCTAAAAAAATAAACATCTTGGACGTTGTTGCAGTTTAAATAAGGTATAGTTTTTGTATTTTGTTTTGAATTTTACAGAAAAATTCGGCTTATTTCGTTACTAATTTAACAAAGCCGTTTTTAGAGAATGTTTTTATTATAATTAATAAATAGTCGTTTTGTTTTTGTATCTACGTTAGCAAAATAAACCAAGAATGATTTATAGAACTCAAATAAAAATAGACGTATGCTTGCAACTACATAGTTAACGTAAAACTAAAACGCCAGTGCCTGAGCGAAAGTGAGAGTTACACAACCAAACGCATTGCGTGGTCTTTTCCTGCCGTCGTCGCCAACGGAATCTTCTACCGTTGGGAGACTTGGCCACAACGTCTAAGACATTTAAAAATACGTTTAACGGCTCCTTCACTACCATCTTCTCTGGCTTCAATACATATTTCCTGATCACCTCGAAACTGTTTATGGTGACCAAATCTACTTGTATGAATACTCACAGCTATTCTTTTAGGAAATGTATCACAGCACTGTTAGTTTCGATAGTGTTTACAGATGAGACACATCGGAACTTGATATGCGTTCATTGCAATCTGTTACTACTTTTGACTTTCCTGTAATTCAATATGCTTGACTGTCTTTTTGAGCCTTACAGACAATATTTTATGTTACTTCAACTTGTACTGTTGAATTTTCCAAACAAAGTTGAGCCGACATTGCTGGAAGCATAGCTGTGAGGAAGTGGCGCATCTTTTACGTGACCTATGTGGCTTGAAACTGTTATTCTGACTGTTTTTAACTAACTGATACTAGTTGATATTTTATTAGATTACCAGTGATGTAACCACTACATTTGCGGCCAATAGCTAAGAAGAAAAGTAATTATATTATTATATATATAAAAACATATATATAAAAATGAAATATTGGTAAAGGTGGTGAGAATAGATGTGGTATCCTAACTGGTTCCCTTGGGGGGCCTTCCAGTCTTGGGTCTGGTGGTGGGGTTATTAACAGGAAGAAGAACAGAAGTGCAGCATGCTAAAATGACTGGCTGCACCTGTAAGTCTTTTCCATAAGTTTCAAGCAGCGAATATTACATCAAGCTTTGAGAAGCAATTTTCGATGCCAGTTTCTGCATGAGGAAGCGTTTTGCGTTTCGTTGTGTGACTTCCCGCTTCAAGCTATCAATCTCGCTAATACCAGATGTAACAACTGACTACGCTGCATAATCTGTCTTATATATTTGCACAGATATACTTGTGGCTTCTCAACGTTGTAGTGGCAGGTGAATTAAAGGATAAGTGACAGTTTGTTTTAAATAATGTTTACCTGTCTTTTATTTTCCTACGCAGTGCAAAGAATCATCACGACTTACTTAGTTAATAAAATAATTTAGTCTTTCTAAATCTTATACATTTCTAAAAAGAAGATCAAATTGGATCCGATTGTTATGTTAATTAAAAATGGCGAGTTCCCAGGTTCCAATAGAAGAGCGAAAGTTAAATCTACGTACTTTTAAATGCATAAAAAATTGCAAGGTGACGTCACAAAGGGGATGAAAAACGATATTACTACTCTAACTCCCTTTTGGATTGCCTTTTGATTTAATCTTGTTAGCATTAGTAGTGGAACTTAAGCCAGTTTTCCCGCCTCTTTCCCTCGCGTTCTTAATAGGACTAATGTTTTAGACTTATCATAGCCTCTGGATATAAAACAGTTATTTGTTTTGTCAATTATGTTGCACGCAATTCTCTTCCCTTTTTATTTTCCTACAGTTCAGCGAAAGCGGAAACGCTGACCCAACTATAAGCTGTCGCAACTATAACAAAGAACGCTCGTCACATAGCATTTAGTGCAGCGCGTGCAGTATTGGCGAAATTTCTAAACCTGTGGTGTATGTCTCAGACGGCGCCGTGGTCTACCGACGCAGCTGAAATTGTAAAATTATGTTAGATGAATTTCGCAGCAGTGGACAACACGATAAAGACAGGCGAAGCAAATCCACCTCTAATTTTACAGCTTCTCCTTTTCAGATAGTACTATAGTACTTGCATTTCCTGGACGATTATGATAGCAGGAACAACAGCAAATGTTACGACATGGGGTTAACTGAAAAGCAAAAAATTACTGAAAACAACAACGCAGGCAACAGACAGAAGCTCAGTACAGCCCATCCCAACAACAGACGCATCTCAATTCACGTCCCCCCGTATTTACTATCAAGCCAATACAGAAAACTAAATTAAAGTCTTGTCATTAGTTATGGATTATTATATCCACCTATAGCTTGTTTTAGCTCTCACTTTTCCATTTTGTGACTGACCAGAGTGTAACAGACGTTTAACTTGAGAGGTTGCAGAATCTGTAGAAATAGCCGTTTTAGTCCAGTCCGTCCTCTTTGCTTTGGATAATGGACAAGCTGATAAATTGATTATCGTTTTAGCTAGTAAACATAATAGTACCCAATCTATCTTCTTGCGCTTATTAATTGTAGCATATTATTAGGTTACTATTTTCAAAATCGAACGGAAGAATGTCAGTACTGGCTTTGCAAAGATTATACTTAAAATTGTAAGATACATATATCTAATACTTATAATAAACGTTAAATGATGGC
>DASPRZ010000125.1:0-4611 GCA_035624185.1 Candidatus Acidiferrales bacterium | reverse complement strand
AGGAGAGCATAAGCTCGATGAGCGTTGATGCGAAGAGCCTTTCGGTTGATACTCCCATTGTGGCGCTGTGGAGTGAAGACCCCACCTATGCTGAGTACCTTGTGTCTGCCTTCGAGATGGCGTGGGAACAGGCAATTCCTGCAGCAGAACGAATAGAAGAGTTGTTGAAAGAAGGGCCGCCGAACTTGTAAGAGATAGACAAAGTGTTATTGAACAAAGCACACGTCTTTCCAGTATTTTATATAGACGTCATACACATACTCAGGCAACGGATGTCGATAGTGTGCCCACTCAACTCCGGACACGCCGTGTGTAAGAATATATGCACGGTTTGACTGATCCCAACCGATGATATCCCCATACTGCTCAGTGAATTTGCGAAGATCCCCTAATACGAAGTGGCTTGCAACTCGTGAAAGTGGAATTTTTTGTCGCTTTATCCACATATTAAAACTGTTGTATGCAAACATTGCCTCATCATCACCCCTCCCGTCTAGCAGTGGTCGAAGCACATCGACGACACTGGGATGCAATGGGACGTAGTGTTCCATCCTAATCTTATCTTGCGAGGATTTGACGCAAAGAACCGGCTTTTCAAACTTCAAAGTATCTTTGAATTGCCGCACTGTTAGCTTTGAAACAGTAGCTAAACTCCGCTGCCCCGTATAAGCCCCGAAAACAACAAATGCAGCGTATGTCAGTGCTCTCTCGTGACTAATATATCCGTCTTGCTCTGACTTTCTTATATGAGATAGAATATTTTCAATGTCGTCTTTTATGATGATGCGACTTGTTACACTTTTTCGTTCCTTGGGGGTTTTCGGCCTGTCCAAGAATATCTCAAAAGCGTAATATCGATTATCCAGTTTTAGCTTAGTAAGATACTTAAGGAATGCCTTAGCGAATGCCAGTTGTTTAGCGTGACTCCAGTAACTTTTATATTTTGTTAACGTCGTCGTCAGAAACATTTCTAATGTTTTTTGCGATATTGCTCCACATGTAACGCACCAGAAGTCACGAGCAGCGCGAACAATCCAATCGTGAGATTTATGCGCTAACCCGATATTCCGCCTTTCAACATAGTATGCAAGCTCCTCTGAAGTAAACGGTAGGACGAGGTTGCCTAATGTATGTTTTCCCGCTTCCATAGACGCATTTGATTGGGGCAATACGTGGTGAGAGCTAGAAGCTACACCAGATTTTGTGACAACAACTTCTCGAGTTGGAGCGAACTTACTTACTTTAGCGCGAGTAGACAACTTTCCCTGCAAAGTAGACAACTTTTTGTCTGATGCTGAAGGAACTGTTTGTGAGCCTATTTCGTTAAAAAAAGCTGAAAAAACAATGGGCTCGGGGCGATTCGAACGCCCGACCTCCGCCATGTCAAGGCGACGTCATAACCAGCTAGACCACGAGCCCCTGCGGGTAGGTACAGTTTTATGTTTAATAAATTTATTGTCAGAGTCTTTTATACAGACTCCTGTATTACTTTACCGCAAAAAGGATCTTCATAGCTGTTTTGTTTGGATCTAGGTAACAAAATATGAGACCTTTACGCTGCTATTAGCAAGCAGTGTAAAGAATAGAACAACTACGTTTAGGTAAAGACAGATAACTTCACCTTAAATAATAGAACATTTGGTAAAGAACTTTAAACTCTTAGCGATTTTCTCCGGCGATTGCCTTTTCAACAAGTTATCCAGAACATAAAGTATAAGTCTTAAACGGACTACAATTAGTCGCAATTTCATTGATGTCTAATTATGGGTAGTAGTTGATGCAATGAACGAAGCTATTGTAATAGAAAACTTGCGTAAAACTTACGGTTCATTCGTCGCGCTCAATGATCTTAATCTTGAAGTTGAACCAGGCGTCTGCGTCGGATATCTCGGCCCAAATGGAGCTGGCAAAACAACTACAATAAAAATTCTGACAAACCTCTTGAAGGCTACGAGTGGGAATGCATATCTGAACGGCGCAAACGTAGTTGAAGATCCGAAAGGTGCGCTTGAAAACGTCGGGGCGGTGGTTGAGACTCCTGAATTCTATCCACAACTTACCCCTAATGAATGCTTAGCATACATAGGTCACATCAGAGGCATGAGTGCGTCGGCCATACAAGAGCGCTCGCAGGAAGTACTTGAAGAGGTAAAGCTCCCAGACTGGGCGGATCAACGAACAGGCAAATTTTCAAAAGGAATGAAGCAACGATTGGCGATCGCACAGGCGCTTCTTCACGAACCCAGCATCTTAATACTTGATGAACCGACAACCGGACTCGATCCTCGGGGGATGTTTGAAGTTAGGGAGATCGTAAAGCAGCTCAAGGCGACTGATATAACTATCCTCATGAGCTCGCATCTTCTTAATGAGGTGCAGGAAGTGTGCGATAAAGTGGCAGTCATAGACAAAGGGACTCTGCTCGCGTACGATACGGTAGAAAATTTGTCCGTCATGAAAGAAAACAGCGTCTCAATTATGACGTTAGATCCCATAAAACCAGACAAATTTAGAGAGCTCAAGACATTGTGTAACGTAACATCGGTGAAGAGAGTTGAAACGTTGGAGCTTGTGTTGTCTTTTAAAGGGGCCGCTAAGGAACAAGCGCAGCTTCTTGAAGATGTTATCAAAACCGGAGTAGATGTGGTCTCGTATAAGCCAACGCAGTCCGTAATAGAGGAGATCTATTTACGACTCATACCGGAAGAGGAGGCAGTTTAATGGCACCTGGAGACGTCAATCAGGTGGGAACGGTTGTCAAATATGAGCTCCTGAAGTACTTGAGGAGTAGACGGTTGTTCATATTACTTATTTTAATTGTTCTTATTAATTCGCTCTTCTTAGTAATACCACCAGCAACAGGGTCGCAGTATCCAAAAGATCCCACAGAGTTCACGCAGAATATGCTAGGATTCGTGAACCTTTTAATAATCATTTCAGCAACATTCTTTGGTGCTGATGCAATTGTCTCAGAGTTTGAGCAAAAAACAGGGTTTTTTCTCTTCCCCAACCCAATAAAGAGGCATATAATAATTACTGGAAAGTTCGTCGGGAGCGCTTTAGTCTCGTTTGGAGGGCTCGCGCTCTATTATATCATAATTGTCCTGTCGGTGCGATATATAGACGGCAGCATTGCAGCAAACGTAGGGCTCTCATTTTTATATGCCTGTCTCTATCTCTTGGCGGTAGTGGCGCTCGCATATTTGTTTAGCGCAATTATGAAAAGCTCTGTCACGTCACTTGTCCTCACGTTTTTTATGCTCTTTATGATATTGCCGATTGTCGATGCTGTTGGAACGGTAGCGAAATTTAAACCGTGGTTTTCGATAACATTTGCCGCAGGTATAATAACAGATATATTAAAACAACCCTATCCAAAAGATGCAGTACAAACTATACCGTTAGTCGCAAATGCTACACGAGCGACAGGCCCTACATCCATTTCTATCGCTCAGTATTATCCCGTTATCAATACAAGTATTGTCGTAATGGTCGCATACCTTTTGGTAGCTTTTATATTAAGTTTGGTTATAGCGAGAATGAGACAGATGTAAGGAACGATGAGGTGGTACTAAGATGTCGAAAAAGTACGTCGTACAAAGCAAAAAGGGAATAGATGTGCGAGAGTACCGTTGTAAGCCGAGAAACGCTTTGGCCTCTGTTGTAAATGAGGCTGACCTTGCAGACGGAATCATATTGAAAACAGAAGACGGCAGATATGTCGTTGTATCACAAAATGTGGCGACCATTTACGACAAATATGATGATCTCCCAAGTGACGTAAAACAGCAAAAGCTTGAGACCGAGCTTTAATTCAGCACCCTACTTGCTTTCGTGTGTAAAAGTAACCATCCGAATTTCAGAGCACCTTTAATAAAGCGGGCGACGTTGATCAAACGGCGCAACATCACTGCTCCCCCCAGTGATTCCGAGAAGGTTCATTAGCATGAGGGCGTTACGCGGAGCTTTTCCAAGTGGGTGATTGTTGAAATAGATCCATATTCGCTTTGCGTCAAATTCAGTTTCAATTTTCCTGATTTTCTCACTCCACGACGCAAGTTCATCTTTAGTATACTCGTAGTCATACCGCGCTGACATAGATAACGAATCCTCGCTTCCATGTTTTTTAAACCACTCGTCATAGTTCCTTCCATGTAGCCTTACGTAGATAACGTCGCTTCGTGTGCCCCCATTCGGCAGCAATGTTGGAAAAGGCGGCCCATCAACAATGCAGGATCCCACGTTATGCTTTTCAAGCACGTGCATGGTTTCATGTTCAATACTTTGACGATCTCTTTCAAGCCATGAGGCGTGTCTGAACTCAACAAAGTAATTATATGAATCGGTATCGAGCATACCGAGGAACTCATCAAGTCGTTCCAAGTTGCCAGTTCGTACGCCTTTCTCGACTCGTCTCACATATGGCGTCAACTGGATAAGAATTGCTCCTAGTACCTCATTTTTGTAAATTGGAAAAATAACTTCATTTTCAAATTGGTCTATGAGCTCCTTACCGATGCTTATCTCGTAAAACCGAGGAAATTTCATGGAGTATGCAAATGCATCATATTTTTTGCTTTTTTCAATCCACACGTTAACGACGTTTTCTCC
>DASPRZ010000113.1:0-18740 GCA_035624185.1 Candidatus Acidiferrales bacterium | reverse complement strand
TCTTCTAAATGAACTGTTCCAATATCATATAAAACGTCAACTACGCTCTCAAGATCTTTTTTTGGTCCAATCACTTGAATTTTGCTCATCTTTTGCAGCATAACGACCTATTCCAACGTCACAACTGTTATGATTCTATCTATTGCTTTAGGCAAATTTTGTTCTCCCTTCACCGTTATGGATTCTAACTCTTCCGCGGCGAGCTTTTTTAGATTTTCACTTTCGTTTAGTATGCGTGTGTATCTTTTTTTATAGAATTCTTCAGCGACTTTTGCTCCCTGCACTTCTGCATTTTTTAGAATCTTTTCCGCTTCTCGTTTGGCATTTGCGACAATTTTTTCAGATTCTCGCCTCGCTTCATCAATTTTTACGTTAAGTTCCACCTCTTTTTTTCTTATTTGTTGCAACACCGACGTTCTTGTTTCCATTTTGACTCCTTGTTATAGTCCATGACGACGTTTCAAATGTGTTGTTGAATCCCAATTTGAGGAATTGGGTTCAACGTTTTTTGTCGAAGCATTGGGCTTTTCAGTTGACCTCAAAACTCGCTCTCTGCATCTTTCTACGGCCCCTCGTTGGAGTTTTTCGATTAGCTGCACAATACTGCTGTTCATTTGTGTCACCTTTTTTATAATTACCTTCGTTGCTAGCAGCTAAAGAGAAATCAAATTAATTTTTTTACATTGACGAATCAAATTTATCATTTTTAATAATGATAAATTAATTTCTATATTTATTAACTATACGCAGTTGAAAACGATATAGCTTTCTACTTATACTGACGATATAATATCATATTTTCAATTTATACGCAGAATAGTACTCGTTTATGCTATCTTCGAATCTTTAGCCGTACAGCCAAAAAAGTTGCTAACATGATTATTTGTGCTTTTGTGAGAATATGAAAGACTCTATTTTGAGAAACAGAAAAGTTAAGTGTCTTTAGATATATGTAGGGCTAAGGAAAGTGTCTTTAGATGTGTACAGAGCCGAGAAGCAATAGAGGTAAATTTAATGGCAAGGTTTCCAGAAGCTGAACATAGGTTGTTAAACGTTAAGATATGTATGAACTGCAATGCTCGAAATCCAATTAAAGCAACGCGCTGCAGAAAATGTGGCTATAAACGGTTAAGGGTTAAGTCTAAGGAGCGCAGAGGGTAAACAGTGAACGTTGAGCAGCTCCTCTTGGAGTCGATCGAAGAGAGTGGTACCATCCATCTCACGTTGATCGATCCTGATTTTCAAACGCCTCGAAGAGCAGCTGAAATAGCTGCAATGGCAGTAGAAGGCGGTACTACTGCTATAATGGTTGGAGGATCAGTAGGCGTTGGGGGCCCAACGCTTGAATACACTGTACGTGAAATTAAGAATAATATCGATTTGCCTGTTATTCTCTTTCCTGCAGATGTCGGAGGAGTTTGTGCAATTGCAGATGCAATCTTCTTTATGAGCCTTCTTAATTCGAGAAATGTTATGTATGTGACGACAAACCAAGCTCTGGGAGCGCCCTTCGTAAAGAGGTATAAAATAGAGCCGCTTCCAATGGCATACATAATTGTTGAGCCGGGGGGTACAGTTGGATGGGTTGGTGATGCCCGCCCTATTCCCGCTGATAAATTTAATCTTGCGGAAGCCTACGCGCTTGCAGGCAAATATCTGGGAATGCGGTGGATATACCTTGAGGCAGGTTCTGGTGCATCGAACCCAGTGCCATTAAAGATGGTCAGTACGGTGAAAGATGCCATCAATGATACAAAACTTATCGTTGGAGGAGGAGTTAAGACCGAAAAACAAGCAGCGCTTTTAGCAAAAGCTGGTGCTGATGCCATTGTAACTGGTACGGCCATTGAACACGAATCGGATGTTAGGGCTAAGATCGAAGGCTTTGTACAGTCAATAAGACATTAAATATTGCATCACAGAGGCATCTGTGTCTGTTCTAGTGTGCGATTATGTACTTATTTTCTTTGTTTTTTCGATCCAGTCGATGTAATTACAATAAGGACACCCAAGGTTCCAAAGCCTCTTTCCGTTGTGAACTTTGATAAGCTTCATTTTGTGCTTTTGACATTGCTTGTGAGTTAGGCGTAGCCTTCCAGATTTTGGGAGCGGAAGTGCAAAGTTACAGTTAGGGTACCCGCCACACCCAATGAACCTTCCACCTTTTTTTGACCTTCTAACACTAAGATTTGACCCACATTCAGGACATTCACCTACTATCGCATCTTCCTTGAGCCCTTCGAGCAAGGACTCCCTTATTTCATTGGTCTTCTCGTCAAGGGTGTGAAAGATAGAATCTAACATGTCCCTTGAACTGTTAACCACAAAGTCTTTTGAGAGTTTGCCATCTTTTATGTTCTCCATTTCTTCTTCGAGTAAACGGGTCATATCTGGTTTTGTTATAGCGGGCGCGTAGCATTCAAGTGATCGAGTCACAGCGCAGGCGAGACTGGTTGGTCGGAGGGGGTTTGTATGAATATATCCTCTTTGCATGAGCTTGTTTATGATTTCGTGACGGGTACTTTTCGTTCCGAGGCCGAGTTCTTCCATTTTCTTTATGAGTTGTCCTTGTCCAAACCGTTGCGGGGGTTGCGTCTCTTTTTCAATGATTTTTTTGTTTTGTACCTTCAAAAAATCTCCATTTTTCAAATCTGGAACATACCTCTCGTTTATAGCGATATACGGATAGTGATATCGCCACCCTCGGCTGACAAGCTCAAGTCCTGTCGCTTTAAACACCTCGCCTCCTGATTCTACTATTATTTTTTTGATACACCATTTTGCTGGATCTGAGAGAGTTGCGAAGAATCTCCTGACGATAAGCTCGTAAATCTTCCAATTCTGCGCATCGAGATCCCGTTGTGTTGCTTTTGAGGTAGGGTGAATTGGCGGGTGGTCCGTGGTCTGCTTTTTGCCTTTCGTCGGGATAAGTTCTTCTTTTTGTAAGAGTTTTTCAGCATTTTCAGCAAATTCACCTCTCCTGAACATCCCTACCGTAAGCCTTAGATCAAGGCTGTTCGGATAGACGGTATTGTCAGTGCGCGGATAACTTATCCATCCTGCCATGTAGAGCCCCTCGGCAATGTTCATTGCACGGCTTGCAGCCATTCCCAAAGCGCTTGCCGCTGCTAAAAACGCAGTTGTGTTGAAAGGCGTCGGAGGGTTGTCAATTTTTTCGCTCTTTGAAAAGTTTGTAACGTTTGCATCATGTTGTATCCTACTTGCAACGGAAGATGCCTCAGCTTTGTTTAGAAACCTTCCTTTGACGTGTTTAGCTTGAAATTTTGAGCCACCTTTGATGAGGTCGATAAAAACCTCCCAGTATTGCTCGGGGACAAACTTGGCTATTCGTCTTTCCCTGTCGACAATAAGGGCAAGGGTCGGACTCTGCACCCTTCCGGCAGATAGAAAATTTTTTCCTAACCTGTGAGAGGTAGTTGATAAATAGCGAGTGAGAGCTGCGCCCCAAATGAGGTCTACCTCCTGTCTCGCCTCACCAGAGTAGGCAAGATGACGATCAATCTCCGATGGTGACTTAAATGCCTTTTTTATCTCATTTGGAGTTAGCGAGCTGAACCGCACTCTGTTGATGCCAACATCTTTTATAGACTTTATTATATTGTAGGCCTCGAAGCCTATAAGTTCCCCTTCTCTATCGAAATCAGTTGCAATCGTTACTAGTTCGGAGTCCTTGGCAACTTTTTTAAGTGCAGATACGATGGGTTTATTTGTCGGAACAATTATTAAGTCTGCCTTTAAAAGCTCATGCAAGTTAACATTCCACTTGCTGTACTGTTCAGGGAAATCCACCGTAACGATGTGGCCTTTCAATCCCATGACTGTGGAATTGTCGAATTTGTAAACATTGACACTACCAACTTTTTCCATCGACGCCTTCCCGCGTGAAAGTATGGCAGATAAGCTCTTCGCTGCAAGGTCTTTTTCGGTTATAATTAAATGCATTAAAGCTGCTCCATGATTAACTGATTTACGAGGGTTGGATCAGCTCTCCCACGCGTTTTCTTCATAACTTGTCCTACCAGGAAATGTAGCGCTTCTGTCTTACCACCGTGGAAGTCTTCAACTGCTCTAGGGTTCTCGCTTACTACCTGCCCGATAGCGTCTCTGACTTCATCCATGTCTACCTTTTTGAGCGCTCTTTGCTCTATTATTTCGCAAGGGGTGCCCCCTTTGTCCAAAATAGTCCTTATTATCTCTACAGCCGCTTTTTCGGTGATAGTTCCGTTCGATATGCTGTTTATTACTTCAACCATATAGTTAAGCTCGAAGGCGTCGACATCCAAGCCTCTGTAATTCAGCTCCCCCTGCAGCACATCTGCTACCCAAGTGGAGGCCAGTAACGGATCGACCTCGCTTGCCACTCCTTCGAAGTAATCAGCTAATGATTTAGAGCCAGTTAGGACTTTTGCAAGATAGTCTGAGATTCCATACTGCGTAATAAACCTCTTTCTTTTTGCGTCAGGGAGTTCGACCTCTCCTTCACGAGGAAATTCCGCCACTAGAGATAGCGGATCAACCTCGGTTAAATCAGGTTCAGGGAAGTATCTATAATCGTGTTCCTGCTCTTTTGATCTAAGCGAAATCGTTATCCCTCGTGCCTCGTCAAAGTGCCTCGTCTCCTGCGTTATTTTGATTCCTCTTCGAAAGAGGTTTTTTTGCCGGCTAATTTCAAATAACAGGGCTTTTTCAACTCCCTTATATGACGAAATGTTTTTGACTTCAGCTCTTTGACCCCCAGCGATTGAGATATTAGCATCGACTCTAAGTGAGCCTTCGAGGTTACCATCAAAAACGTCAAGGTATTCGAGGATATTTCTGAGCTTGTTCAAAAACCTCCGCGCTTCCTTTGGTGTTCGGATGTCTGGTTCCGTAACAATTTCAAGCAAGGGTACACCGCACCTGTTATAATCGATTAATGAATATTGGGCCCTCTCTATCGTCCCCTTGTAAATAAGCCTCCCCGGGTCTTCTTCCATATGAACCCTATTTAGCCTTATCTTCCTTTCGGTGCCATCAGTATCAACGTTTAAATATCCGTTTATCCCAAGCGGGAAGTCATACTGGCTTATCTGAAAGCCCTTAGGTAGATCGGGGTAATAGTAATTTTTTCTGTAAAACTGGGTTCTCTCTATCTCGCAATTTAAAGATGCCGCGACCTTTTCCGCAAAAAGAACTGCTTTTTCATTAGTAACAGGCAGAGTGCCTGGCAATCCAAGGCATATCGGGCATGTATGCGTATTGGGCTCTGAGTCTTGGTATCTTGTCGCGCATCCGCAAAACAATTTGGATTCAGTAGTAAGTTGAACGTGTACCTCAAGCCCTATAATAACGTCATCATCCGGAGCCATAGAATCTATCCTTGATTTTTTATATCGACAAATCTATAGTAAAAAACTAACTTACCAGAATTGCGGATTAGGAGTCAGTGTTATTTTTACGTTCTTACGCTTCTTATTTATGTATTACTTGCAATAATCTTTATATCCTTTTGGGAAGCGTTATTCGTGATTCAACCTCAAGTAAAGCCTCCTCACCTCATTCAGTAATTTTAAATTTAGTTAGCCTTGCTTTACGCATAACGGGAGCGAAAGACAACAACCGAGAATGGAAATGAGCACCTATGGCAAAGAGAAACATCTTCACACATCGTTTTGGTGAGTACACGTTACGTGCTGTCTTTTACAATTTAGCTTTATACAAATACAAAGCTGTTTAAACTTGTGTCTATGTGGTGAAAAAAAGTCGAGAAGTCAATAACCTTAATGTGCTCACTACACACACATCAAATGTGTTTTATCTTATATAGTCCAATTAAAAGCATTAACCTAAGCAAATTATCATGAACTCGTGAAATTTTCAACATATTATTATATTTGAAATAATGACGAATAAATGGAAGGTGGCTTGATGAAAATTTTAGCTGGTCCATCATCGCAATTGCTTGCATCAAGAGTTGCTAACGAGACAAAGTGCGATCTGGCTCTCGTTGAGTTTAAGAAATTTCCAGACGGTGAACTCTATTTGCGTATTGCTGACGAATTAGACGGTGAAGCTCTCATCATTCAAAGCACCGTAACCAACGATGACGTAATCTCACTTCTGCAACTGATAGATGCCGCGTCTGACTGTTATATGCGCATTGTCATACCTTATTTTGGTTATGCGCGCCAAGACAAGCAATTCAAGCCGGGTGAACCGATTAGTGCGCGAGCGATTGCGCGATCAATAGATGCTGATGAAGTTCATCTTATAAATGTGCACGACACGAGTACTTTAGATCATTTTAAACTACGATCGAAGAGAAAAGCAATAAATCTCTCTGCGGCGCGAATTATGGGAAACCACCTGAGAGGCATGCATTTTGAGTCACCCCTTCTTGTCTCACCTGATGAAGGTGCTGTTCAGTTAGTCCAAGATACTGCGGATGCTATGAAAGCTGAGTTTGATGTACTCGTAAAGACGAGAGTCTCATCCGAACAGGTCATCATTCAACCGAAGCACGTTGACGTCGACAGGAAGGAGGTAGTAATCGTCGACGATATGATCTCAACTGGGGGTACCATGGCAGGAGCAATAAAGCTATTGAAGAGTCAAGGTGCGCGTGAGGTGCACGTCGCTTGTATCCATCCTGTGTTCTCTCAAAATGCCAGACTGCTTTTATATCATTCAGGAGTCGAAAGCATTATAGCAACGGATACGATAGAACGGGCGGAAAGTGTAATGAGCGTAGCACCGCTTATAAAAGAAGGGCTACAGACGCGTTAAACTCGCGTAAGTGCGTCTTGGATAATTTTCTCGTGATCGAATGCAAGTCGGGGAAGATTTCTGATATCAAAGAGCCTCACCTCACTCGCATCTGATCCGCTTGATAGCTCTCCACCAATTATTTGAGCTCGGAATGCTAACGAAATAATATGTCCTCGAGGATCTCTGTTCGGGTCGGAATAAACCCCGATTAGATTTTTTATTTTGACTTTAAGGCCTGTTTCTTCCACTATTTCTCTAATTAATGCGAGCTCGACAGGCTCGCCGTACTCCACAAATCCTCCCGGGAGGGCGTATTGTCCTTCAAATGGAGGTTTAGACCGCTTTACGAGGACGATGCTGTGATTTTTAATAATTACACCATCAACGGTCAACACGGGATTTTTATAACTCATTTATTTCACCATTGGTAGGCATCGCCGTTTATCAACACGGACCTTCTAATAGTAAGTTTCTCTTTGATGACCAGCTACATAATGACCATACATTGGATTACAATAATCCCTTGTCAAGATTCACGACTGAACCTCAAGGCTGAAATTTGACCACTTTGATGAATGAGTGAGATATCCCAGTGATAAGACATCGACTCCAGTAGCGGCATAATCTGCAATGTTATGAGGAGTAATGCCACCTGATGCCTCTAATATAACTTTGCCCCGCAATCCTAATTGCGTCAAACGCGCTACAGCCTCAACTATTGACTTTGCACTCATGTTGTCAAACATTATGATATCGGCTCCGTATTCAGCTGCCTTTACGCAATCGTCGATTGTCTCCACTTCAACCTCGATTTTTTTAGTGAAATAAAGCCTTTTTTTAAATATATCTTCAATAGGCATTATCTTCAGATGGTTATCCTTGAAGAGATAGGCATCGGATAGCGTAAATCGATGAGGGTCCCCGCCACCCAATATAATTGCTTTTTTTTCATATTTCATGAATCCCGGAGTAGTTTTTCTCGTCCCAGCGATTGTTACGCCTTTTGCCAGCTCTACGCACTTTTTCGTGAGCGTGGCAATTCCGCTCATACGAGATAAAAAGTTAAGTGCAACTCTCTCAGGAAGCAAAATATCTCTTGCTTCTCCTTTAACGCTCATAATTACTTCATCTTCTTTGAAATGGTCACCATCTACGTGGAAAGGAGATGTCGAAATGTTGAAATATCTGAAAATGCTCTTGGCTTCCGATAAACCAGCTAAGGTTCCTTCATCTTTTGAAATTATGTCAGCTACAACTTCACCGCTCGGCAAAGTTTGGCTAGTAATATCTTCAACTCCTATATCTTCTCTGAGGAAATGTTCAATCTCAGTGCGATTCATGGTAGCACCAAACGCTTTTTTATCTTAAATAACTTAAAATGTTGTGGAATGATAATAGGAATCTTCGGGTGTGGGGCTATAGGAACTGAAATCTGTAGGGGGTTAAGTGAAGCAGAGATCGATGGAACGTTGTTCTTTGCAGACAGACATATTAAGCGAGCGATAAAGCTCGCAAAGGAAAGCAAACTGCCAGCTAAATTTGGTTCTTTGCATGATTTGGTAAATGCTGCTGATCTTGTTGTGGAATGTGCATCGCCACAAGCTGCCCGTGATATAGCCTTCCAGGTACTACAAAGGGGTAAAAGCCTTATGTTATTAAGTGCTGGCGTATTCGTAGATTCAGAATTTATGAGAGAGGTCTACGAAACTGCGAGGCAAAACAATTGCATTGTATACATCCCGTCAGGTGCCATAGGGTGTATCGATGCTGTGAAAGCAGCTTCAGTTGGCGATATTCGATCTATAACATTAACTACCATCAAACCGCCTTCGGGGTTTACAAACGCGCCTTATATCATGGATCACAAAGTCGATCTCAGTACCAAGGGTTTAATTTTTAAGGGAACAGCAAAAGAAGCAATTCTCGGCTTTCCCGAAAATGTGAATGTTTCAGCAACTCTTTCTCTTGCTGGGGTGGGATTTGAACGGACAATTGTTAGAATCATAGTTGATCCTACTGTAACCAAGAATATACACGAACTCGAGGTGGAGGGAGACATTGGAAGATTTTACGCACGATTTGAAAATATGCCGACAGAAAATCAAAAAACAAGTAAGTTGGCTGCATATTCAGCTACGGCGATGATTATACAGATTTTGAGCTCAGTGCAAGTTGGCACTTGACGTCATTTTTGTTTTTTTGTGTCACCTTGAATTCGAATAGATGTTAGTGAAAACTAAAAATTCAGAAATGTCGGTTATACAAATATTTAGATGATTTGTTTACTTGTGAAAAGCGACAGTGATTTTGTTTTTTATAAATGTCTATAGAGTACGGAGGTTATGTGGAATACATTCTTCTCACGACGCTTGTGTTCATAAGTGGATCAAAGAAAGTTTGAGGCGACCTACAACACGTGAGTCAAATGTCTCCTGGACGTTTGGAAGTAAGTTTATGACGCTTTTACGAAATCTTGCAAAGCTGAATTTTCGTGTGATGAGAGACCTAGCACATAGCGAAGAATTGCTTGGGTTTTTTGGTGTATATTATTTGTGTAACTAGAGAAAAAGACCTTTAAGAAAGGTGGGATATTTAATTTGAATTATATAGTACAAGACTAGGTGAATTTTTGACCACGGTAACAACTTTAAAGGGTTATCTTGCGGCTCTTAGGCCACTAAATTGCCTTATGGGATCAATAGCCGCAGTTATAGGTGGTTTTGTAAGCGCTCCTTTGCTAAGTTCTAGTTTGATTTATCCTCTTTCTCTCGCGTCTATCGCCGTATTTTTGATAATTGGTGGAGGAAATTCGATAAATGACTATTTTGACGTGGAAATTGACAAAATTAATAGACCAAACAGGCCGGTTCCAACTGGAGCAGTTACGCAGCTGCATATTTTAACTTATTCAGCAATGCTTTTGTCAGTCGGCATCGTATTATCAGGTGCAATAAATTTTGCGTGCTTATCTATTGCGATGATAAATTCGGCTCTTCTTATACTTTATAGTTGGAAGTTCAAAAGATTAGCGCTCATTGGCAATGTTTTGATTGGTTACTTAACCGGCTCAACATTTCTTTTTGGCGGCGCAGCTTTGAGCGCATATTTTGTACCGTCAATCCTCTTTTTAAGTGCGATGTTTGCAATTACATCAAGGGAGATTATAAAAGATGTGGAGGATATTAAAGGTGATTTACAGTTCGGCGCATCTACGTTACCGATTAAATATGGTGTTTGGCCATCCCTTGTGCTTGCTGCTTGCTTAATGTTCGTTGCAGTAGTCATTAGTCCCATTCCCTTTTTAATTTCCGCTTTTGGGTGGGCGTATTTATCCATAGTCGTGGTAGCTGATATCATTTTGATGTATTCAATTGCCTTGTCGTGGAAGTCCCCAACAAAAGCATCGACTTATATAAAGTACGGGATGTTTGCGGTACTAATGGCTTACATCCTTGGAAGGATTTAAAACGGTAAGTATATTACAATGTCCGTTTAACGTTTGTTGATTCAAAGTAGCACGCGTTGGAGGGTTAAACTAAAAAGAGGAATTACGTTGACCGATTATCCATCACGCTTCATAAAGCGACATTCGGAAACGAATACCTATATAATAAGAGATGACGCGTTTTTTGAAAAAAACATACATGTTCGTGGAAATCTTATTACGGGGAAAAATGTACATTTTTGGAGAGATTTGCTTGTCGAAGGGTCACTAGACCTTGGTCAAGGTTCAATCGTAAATGGGAACGTAGAAGCTGGAAGTGCGGTATTAGGGCTGAACTCCGTCATACGGGGTGTGTTAGTAGCAAGCGATGATGTCACGATAATGAGTGGTGTAAGGCTAGGAGAAGTGATAAGTGAAGGAAGTGTGTCTGTCAAGCCGGACGCTGTTATAGACAGGATTGTTGCAAAGGGGAACGTTGAAATAGATGGGAAGGCTAGTATCGGCTTTGTATCTGCAAAGGGCAAGGTCGTTGTAAAAAAACCCTAACCAGTAACCTAACGGCTTAATTTTGAGAACCAAGCAACTGATGATAATAATCGACTGCATTTATGGGCTTGTTACTTAAAAAGCGCAATAAAACGTAAGGATTTGCTCTTTAAAAATCGTAATCATCGTATTAACTAAGCGTATATATCTTCTATTTAGACACTTATCGAGTTGTTTGTTTTCGCTTTAATAAATACATGCTAAGTTCCCCACAGACTTATGATTCGGCACAAATTAAATGACATTTGAACGCGCTCAGAAACGTTGTATATGTTTGTTAGGTTAAGAGCTAAAAGAAAAAGCGTCTATCGAAGATTTCAACGCTCTGAATTCGTACTCTCCGCTTTTCACCATTGCAGTGAGCACCGCTTGTCCGAACGATATACCTCCATCTCCTCGCGGAACTTTTGTATTGGTAAATAGCCCTAAATTATTGTCAGTACAAATTTTTTCTATCTTTGATACTATGGCTTTATTATAAGCAACTCCACCACTCAGGCCTATGTTTCTTATACCAGCATATTCAGCTGCGTCAACTGCGATTGTAGCTAGGCCTTGTGCTAGAGTGTCCTGTGCAGAAGCTGCGATATTCTTTACGCTTACGCCTTTATTTTTTGCGTTTAGAACGGCATCAAGTATAACTCTCGTGTCGAGAACAAGCCTCCCTTGATGGATTGAAATTTCTGTAGGTAATTTAACCTGTGGGTGCCCATAGTGAGCAATGCCTTCAAGGGCCATAGCCGGTTCGCCATCGTACGTCCGTTTTTTACATATGCCGAGAGCAGCAGAAACCGCATCAAGTACTCTTCCAGTGCTTGAGGTTGTTGTTACATTCACATTTCGCTCGATCTGATTTAATATGACAGCTGACTCGATGTTAGACAGGCCGAGGCTCGTGAGGGTACTTCCTAGCTCTCTTTCGTCACAGATATCGAAGAGCATTCCTGCAATCATTCTTATCGGGTATGTAGTAGCTAAATCTCCTCCGGGCATATAAACCGGCATAAGTCCTCCGACTCTTTCAAGGTCAGGATTGAATATTTCGCCCCCCCATATTGTGCCATCATATCCATATCCCACACCGTCAATTGCGATTCCAATAATGTCTTTTGGCGCTCCTTCACCAATAAGCGAAGCTATATGAGCATGATGGTGTTGTACAGGATACGTCTCTCCTAGTTCTGCTGCCAGAAAAGTGGAGCGAAGAGTTGGATGGTAATCATGAGCTATCAAGCTAACTTTTACGCCACTCATATTAATTAGTCCATAAACCGATTGTTTTAGGTAGTCAAAGGTCTTTGGTTTATTGATATTCCCGACGTGCTGCGATATGTAGCACCTGCCATCTTTATAAGTGGTAACAGTTGAATTCATCTCAGCACCAAGTGCTAGGATGTTTTTTTCGTAGGCTACATCGACACTAATCGAAGTTGGGGCAAACCCTCTTGACATTCTTATGAAAGCTGGTTTATCCAGAATCCTCACCACTGAGTCGTCACAACGGTTAGCAATTCTCCTGTCATGTATCAAAAAATAATCAGCTTTATCCTTGAGGTTTGAGAGAGCATCGCCACTTTCAATTATCATCGGTTCTCCAGGTACATTAGCACTAGTCATAATGATGGGCTGGTCGACTATATCGAACAACAGATAATGTAAGCCACTATACGGAAGCATTACTCCAATATTATGCAGATTAGAGATCTCATTGAATGTGCCCTCAATCTTCTTATTAAGAACTGTTATCGGTCTCTTATTGGATGTAAGAAATTCTCTTTCTACTTCATTTAGCTCTACGTTATGTTCTACCCACGCGAGGTTTGGAGCCATGATAGCAAGAGGTTGTTTTGCCCTTCCCAGTCTCTGTTTTAGCTTGTCGGCCGAATCGAAAATACAAGATAAATGGAACCCACCGATACCTTTTATTGCAAGAATATATCCTTCAAGAAGCAATTCTCCCGCACGTTTGATAGGTTCCTCTATGCTTTTTGAATCCCCTGTAACGAGTGCAAGATTTGGGCCACATTGTTGACACGCTATAGTCTGCGCGTGATGGCGACGGTCAATTGGATTGCTATACTCCTCCTTGCATTCAGGGCACATCGGGAAGTCAATCATGGATGTACTGTCCCTGTCATAGGGAAGCTCGTTTGTAACGGTGAATCTCGGACCACAGTTGACGCACGAAGTCGCCCAGTAATCTTTATATCTTGTGCTCTTTCTAAGATCTCTAAGACATTCGTCGCAAATAGCTACGTCAGGAGAGGTAAAACCAAATTCTCCACGACCACTTTCGGCAATCTCAAAACTCTCAAACCGAGATGGTTTAAGCCACTTTACGCTTATTTTATCAATTCGTGAAATAGGTGGTCCTTCTTTCAGAAGGTCTATAAGGGCCTTAATATTGCTTTCTTCTCCCTCTGCTACTACGTCCACTTCTGCGCCTAAATTTTTGACATAGCCCTTCAGGTTTAAATCCGTCGCATGTTTAAACACGAAGGGTCTAAAGCCAACTCCTTGGACAACTCCTTTCACTCGTATCTTTGCTTGTTTGGTATATTTTTTTGGTTCTGGTGTCATATCGCCTTGTAGCTTTTTAAGAACGCCTTTAATAAATATTATGCATCTTCTACGCTAAATCTTTATTTTGAGCTTCACAAACTTTAATTAGGTAGTGAGCAATATACTTATGAGGTTGTTAAATGAGCAACAGGACACGCATCGTCAACGATCCAGCTGATCTAGTCCCGCTATTACAAATTTTTAAGTCTGATGCCCATAAACGAGTTTTTAACGTACTTCTCAATAGCTGGAAAACCGAACATGAGTTAAGAGATTTGCTTAGTGCTGAAATTGATGGCAGTCTTGAAGTGCTTAAAAAGGGTGGTCTCATTGAAACTAAATGGCGGATGCCTGAACCCGGTAAGACGCCTGAAGTCGAATATCATGCTTCTTATTCAAAATTTCGAGCTGATTTCCAGTGTTCAATTTCTGATATGTGCGACGTCATTAGGATCGCGACCTCTGATGACGAGAAACTTCGCGAGATTGCAGATATAATGGAAGATGAGGTGAGAAGCGGCAACATCTCCTTGCAAAATCTCTCAAGGACTTTAAAACAGAGTCCCATATTTCTCAGAGGTATTGCTAAGCGCTCACAAAACATTGTGGTTAAGGGGCATAGATTTGAGCTGGTGAGAAAAGAGTAACGCTTAACTTTTATAATGAAAAAGGGTAAAAGCACCAAGATGCAGGTGCTGGTGGAAATAGCATCCCTTCAACCTAATGTCCGGCAAAAGGAGATAGCAGAGCGCATAGGGGTGACTCCACAGTCTGTTTCTGAATATGTGAAAGAGTTAGTAGCTGAAGGATACGTGCGATTTGGCCGAAGAAAGTACGAAGTAACGAAGCACGGAATAGAGCTAATTCTGAGCTGGACAAATGAGCTTAAGAACTATATTCGTTACATCACCGAGGATATAATAGGGAAGGTCGCTGTTTGGACCGCGATTGCTGACGAAAATTTAAAAGGCGGCAGTCAAGTTGGGCTTGAGATGCGAGATGGCATTCTACACGCATTCCGCTGTAAAAACGAAAAGCTCCTTGCAAGTGGAACGGTGATTTGGGATACGCTGGTAGGAGAAGACGCTGGTATTAAAAACCTAGAGGGGATGATACCAATGAATCATGCGCAAGTGACGATAGCAATTGTTCCAAGAGTTCAGAGAGGTGGATCGAAGCTCGTAGATCTGAACAAGCTACAACGCATTGCAGTTAAACAACCTATAGCCGTCGTCGGATTGGAAGCATTAATCGCGGTAAAAAAGATCGGGCTATCTCCTAGCATGATGTATGGTATAGAAGAAGCTGTAGTCGAGGCGGCTTTTAGAGGTGTTTCGACACTCGTAGTTGCAGTGGACGAGGAAGTGCCTCATTTGGTTTCGAGATTCATTTCAGAAGATATACTTCATGATACAATAGACCTCAGAAAAGCACAACCAATTTAAAATGTTTACCGTCTTACATATCCAGCGTTCGTCTGTGAAGTTGTTTTCAATAGAACGCGAGAAGTTAGTCTCAGAGGCAACGCTGACGCTCGGCGACACCTCGCGAGGTTCAAGACCCAAAAAGTTCCTTGTACACCAAGGAGCAAAGGTGATTCATAAAAAGCCTGCTGAGGCTATAGACCTATTAAGGAGCTCTCAAACGATCATACTAGCTAAAATAATGAGATCAAGCACGGCCGAAACGCTGGTTGAAAAAGACCTAATAGAGGTCTTGAAGGCATATCAGCTTACATATAAGAACATAGAGGTTTGCAGGCTTTGTGTTGGTGAAAATAAGTTCGAGCCAATAGACGGCAATTCTATCAGGTATCACGATGAATTGATTTGTATAAACTGTGCAAAACAAGAGCTTCAGCGGGAGTTGAAGTTTAGAGGATTCTCGAATTTTGATCATTTCTATGAGTTGCTCAAAAGAGTTAGGGACTTGGAGAGAATCATCAAGTTTGTCAATTCTGGAACGGATCCTGAGCTTACGAAATATGACGTCATATCGAAAAGAGCTTTAGCCTGTCGAGAACTGGACATCGATGAACTTAGAATTGGCAGTGAATATAAAGCCCAGCTTAAAAAGTGCTTTTCAAAACTTCTTCCTGTTCAGTCGATAGCGGTTGAAAAAGGTTTGCTTGAAGGAGTCGAGTTACTTGTAGTTTCTGCGACAGCTACCGGAAAAACGTTCGTAGGAGAACTTGCGGGCATAAATAACATTTTAATGAAAAAGGGGAAGTTCTTATTCCTTGTGCCGCTAGTTGCCCTAGCAAATCAGAAATTTAAAGAGTTTAAAAAGCGCTATCGTTCATTAGGGATAAGGACAAGCTTACGGGTCGGCGGAAGCAAGATACGGACTAAAGAATGGGTTCGGCTCAAAACTGACTACAGTGCTGATATAATCGTGGGAACATACGAGGGAATTGATCATGTGCTTAGAATGGGTAAGCCAGAGCTTCTCGGGCAACTCGGTACTGTGGTCGTCGATGAGGTACATTTACTAGAAGATGAAGATCGTGGTAGCAGACTCGATGGTTTAATATCAAGGCTCAAGGCTATTGCTCCACAGTCCCAAATGATTTACTTATCGGCAACAGTTGGCAATCCTGCTGCTCTTGCGAAAGAACTTGGAGCTGTCCTTGTTGAATACGAAGAAAGGCCCATTCCTATAGAACGGCACCTTGCATTTGCAAAGGCGCAGGAAAAAGTCGCATTAATCGATAACCTCGCTAAAAAAGAGCTCGCGAACATTTCAAGTAAGGGTTATAGAGGCCAGACTATTGTCTTTACAAATTCGCGAGCACGGTGTCACAAAATTTCTAACTCACTTTCGTCAAACAGCGCACCGTATCACGGCGGCATGTCATATCTGGAGAGAAAGACGATTGAGGACAAATTCGTAAAGGGTAATATAGACGTAGTCGTGACTACGGCGGCACTAGCAGCAGGTGTTGACTTTCCTGCTTCACTTGTTATCTTCGAATCGCTTGCTATGGGTATAAATTGGCTTACTTCTCAGGAGTTCCATCAGATGATGGGGAGGGCAGGAAGGCCTGATTACCACGATATCGCTAAGGTAGTGTTGCTTGTTGAACCGGACAGGAAGTTTCAAGGATTGGAGACTGAAGGGGAGATCGCCATGGATCTCCTATCTAAGACTGTCGAAAATGTTGAAATCGAGTACGATGATGATAAACAGATGGAGCAAGCACTTGCGAATGTTTCCCTTGGTCGTAATGTAACGATGCTCGCACAGTACGATTCAACGTTAAGTTTAAAAAAGCTTAAAAGTTTAGGTTTTGTGTCAAATGATAATAGCATTACCGACGTCGGGAGGGTGGTAACCTCTCAATTCCTGACAATGGAAGAAGCTTCTATAATTATACAATCGATACTGGATGAGATTCCGCCGATAGAAATCGCAGTTAAGCTTGAGATCTTTACACAAGTTTATCTCAACAACGTTCATCGATACGCCACCGCCGTAGGGGTGAACGTGTCTTCAAATGTCTTCAGCGGGGCAAACTTAGACATGTTTTTTTCGGGTGCTGGAGACGAGCTTACGCATCTGGATCAGAAGGAACTCGAAAGTATCGTTTCATTCTCAATAGAATTTGTAAACTGCGATTGTAAAGACTCACCGTTTTGCGGATGCCCTGAGAGAAGTTTTTCACGGTGGCTCATAGAAATGAGGAAAGATGGGCTTGAGCCGAGAGAAATAATAGAGCAGATGTCTCTGTATGGTGTGCATGCCTACTCGGGTGATTTGCTCGGATATCTTGATCAAATTGTGAGGATATTGGAATCAATAGAGGCGATCTCTGAAATATTTAACAAGAGGGCACTTGCACTTGAAGCTTCAAAGTTACGATCACAAATTGAGGGCTAGTCTATTTAGGTGGTTAGGTGGTGTATTCTGCATTTATACGCACGTAATCGTATGTGAGATCGCATCCCCACGCAACGGCATGCTTTATTCCAGCGCCTAGATTGATGGTTATAGCAACGTAATTCCCCCGCATGATTTCTGATGTCTTGCGCACCATTCGTTCTCCCTTGGTAGAGAGGACTTCTACCCCTTTACTGATGATATTCGCAACTTCTTCAGATCGATCTGAAATGGCCAACGAGAGTAAGTCTGGATTAAAGTTTGCCCCGGAATAACCTACCGCGGCAATAATTCTGCCCCAATTTGGGTCAGCTCCAAAAAGTGCCGTCTTCACAAGTAAAGATCTCACTACGGCTTTTGCCGCCCGTACTGCATCTTTTTGACTTTCTGCACCGGTGATTCGGACCTCAATCAGCTTAGTAGCGCCTTCTCCGTCCATTGCCATCATCTTAGCTAGTTCAATACAGACGAAATTTAATCCCTTTTGGAATTTCGCTGCGCTTATGTCAACTTGACTCTTGCCAGTAGCTATTAAAAGTGCCATGTCGTTCGTGCTTGTATCTCCATCAACGGTGACCATGTTGAAGCTCTTATCGACAGCTCGTTTTAGGCACTTTCTCAATACTTCAGAGGGCAACACCGCATCAGTATAAATAAAGGCGAGCATCGTGCCCATATTCGGCTCAATCATGCCCGCTCCCTTTGCGATGCCGCCTATTCTCAGTCCGTTTATATCTACTGCGACGTACTTAGGCGATGAATCGGTTGTCATTATCGCCTCGGCGGCTCGAAGGTTTCCCTCTTCGTCGTGCCTCAAGTTCGTGATAACATCCCCGAGCTTTGTGGCGATCCATTTAAAGTTTAGAGGCCTGCCAATAACACCCGTTGAAGCGACTGCTACTTGATTGTTTTCAATATTCAACTGCTCTGCAAGTCTCCATGCCATGCGACGTGCATTTGTGATTCCCTTAGCCCCCGTATATGCATTGGCACTACCGCTGTTAGCTATCACTGCATATATCTGTGCGCTTTGTTCTAAATGTTCCCGTGTCACTGTAATTGGGGCTGCTACAATCTTATTTTTGGTGAAGACGCCAGTGGCCTGTCCACCGCCACTTATGACAGCTATCCCGTTTTTCCCCTCTTTCAGGCCGAAGGCCCGTACCCCCCTGACAGCGCAGACTCCGCCACTGACAGTCTTCATTAACGTATTCCTGCGATCCCCTTCACAATGTCGCCGCGAGTTATAATCCCCGTTATCCGTCCTGTTGCATCGACGACTGGAAGCCTGTTTATTCCGTGGCGAACCATGTGCTCCGACGCCTCTTCAATGTCAGCGTTCATGTTAATTGTGTGAACTGGCTTTGTCATCGCGCGTTCAACGCTCCAAGTCCCCACATCTTCGGCTATGGAACTTTTCAGCTCCATCCATTCGATAACGTCACGGATTGGTACTTCTATGACTTCAAGTGGGCTTGGAAGCCAATATCCGCCGTGCTCAGGAATTTTGAGGAGCTTTAGTATATCTCTCTCAGTTATT
>DASPRZ010000110.1:0-17273 GCA_035624185.1 Candidatus Acidiferrales bacterium | reverse complement strand
ATGTTTGGTGCCCTCACGCTCGATATACACCATACGACGCATTATGGCTTCGGCTACCTCGCCAATCTGGTGCGGCCGCGGCTGGCCATGGCCACGCACCTCTCCTTTGACCACGAGTTGCTCGGCGAAATCTCCGCCGGTCTGCGGATGTTCTACAAAGGCTTCTTCGCTTACGGCATCGATAACACCGTTGTCAATGTCACCAAAGATCGCATCTGGATCCGTGAAGCTGCGCTCTCCGATTTTGCCGGCGTTGCCCGCCCGAACCCGCAGTGGGTAATCCAGAATATGTACGACAACACGCCGCCGACAGGGCTCCAGAAGCAAAAGTGGACAGTCGCCAGCAACCAGGAGAAGGCGATCCGCGACTTGGAGATCGATCCTGCGCTCTTCACGCCCAAAGATCAGATACGGAAGTGGTACCGCGAGTTTCCGCAAGACGCCAAAATAGAAGATTTGTTAGGCGGCGCACCGGTCGGCCTGCAGGCGCCGAAGAAGTAAGGATCGGCTAACTCCAACCCATATGCGGCAATCCGATCAACATACTTATCGTTTGAGTTTTTTACCTTCGAATTAGTTTAATGCGGGTGACATCGTTTGCTAAAACTCTATTTTATTATACTGCTCACAAGCGGGATGCACGTCACACATGGCCACGGCCGTTATCACGTGTCCAAACGAGACCTCATGGGAGCGTTGAAAGGCTCCTCAGTGAACGCACGCTAAAGGTCGCCAAAGGGATGCCCTTTCAGGACGTGTTGTGCGGGAAGTGGGCACCTTTCGCGTGAAGGTGAACATGGATGCAAGATTGCTAGGTTTTTCTATCCGATCACATCAGCGACAGTGGGGGATGATTCTACCGAGCTCCCTGTCGCATAGCTCCACACTTTCATGCCTGTAGTCGCATTGAGAGCGTAAACATTGTAGTCATCACTCCCCACATAGACAATTCCGTTGGCGACAGTGGGGGATGATTCCACCTTGTTTCCGGCTGTGTAGTTCCACACTTTCGTCCCGGTAGTCGCATTGAGGGCGTAGACGTTATTATCGTCGCTCCCCACATAGACAATTCCGTTGACGACGGTGGGGGAAGGGGCCACGGGAGCTCCAGTCGTGTAATTCCACATCTTAACCCCTGTCCTCGCATTGAGAGCGTAAACGTTGTCATCCATGCTCCCAATGTAAACGATTCCGTTGACGACAGTGGGGGATGTGTGCGCAAGAAATTCTCCTCCGGCCGTGTAGATCCACACTTTCTTTCCAGTATTCGCATTGAGAGCGTATACTTTGCCATCCCAGCTTCCGATATAGACTATCCGGTTGGCGACGGCGGGTTTTGAAAACACAAAGTCCGTGGTCGTGTAGTTCCACATCTTCATCCCAGTCTTCGCACTAAGAGCGTAGACGTTGTGGTCGTGACTTCCAACATAGACAAAGCCGTTGGCGACAGTAGGGGAGGAGTACACTGCGTCCCCCGTTGTATAACTCCACACTTTCTTACCGGTCGCCGCACTGAGAGCGTAAACATTGTGGTCAAAGCTCCCCACATAGACAATTCCGTTGGCGACAGTGGGGGAGGACATCACAAAGCCTTCGGTATTATAACTCCATATCTCCATCCCTGTCGTTGCATTGAGAGCGTAAACGTTGTCATCCATGCTCCCAATGTAAACGATTCCGTTGGCGACAGTAGGAGAGGAGGTCACCTTGTCTCCGGTCGTATAATTCCACACTTTCGTCCCTGTGCTCGCATTGAGAGCATAAACATTGTTATCTGCACTCCCTATGTAGACTACACTGTTACAGGTGGCAGAGGAGGTCGCACAATCGTTGGTCGCGTATTTCCAATTCAATATGCCATTTGAAGTGCTGTCCATCGCCGCCGGGCTGTAATCACCGGTGTGTCGGGCGCTGCTGTAGTACGATGTCGAACAGTTGCTTTTCGATGCTACAGCAACATTCGGCACGCAGAGAGTCAGTAACGTTATGATCAATAAAAATATCATTACATTTTTTATGTTCACATCCGTCACCAGGTTACGCGTGATTTTAAAGCCAAGAAATAATAGTCCATTAAAAATAAAGGTTATGCCGATTTGTTATTGTTAACGTGAACCGAACAAAAGCGCCCTGGGACTATTTAAAGCATTAAGCCATTGTGTGTTCGGGCAACGTGAGCAAAACTCTAAACGCATGTTAACAGGAGAGTCCTTATGTCAAAATCTCTTATCATTATCGGCGGCGGCATCGCTGGCTTATCAGCCGGCTGCTATGCCCAAATGAATGGCTTCAATTCTGAAATTTATGAAATGCATAACATCGCTGGAGGCTTATGTACCGCGTGGCAGAGAAAAGGATTCACGTTTGATCTCTGTATTGAATGGCTCGTGGGAAGTTCTCCTAAATCAATGCTGTACACGCTGTGGGAAGAGCTCGGAGCGGTGCAGGGCAGACGGTTCATCAACTATACGTACTTCAATCATACTCTCGATGAACACGGCAACCGGTTCATTTGCTACACCGATCCCGACAAGCTGAGAGAACATATGCTCAGCTTCTCGCAGGAGGATGAAGCGTTGATAACTGAAATCACCGATGATATCAAAAAGCTCATGAAGGTTGATATGGCCGACCCGGAATCAACGAGGATATCCGGAAAGTACTCCATGCCCGTGTCTGAACTTGCCGCGCAGTTCAACAATCCGGTTTTGAGAAATCTGTTCAAATGTGCTTTCGACTGGCACGACATGTCTGCTATTGTGGTACTTCGGACGTTAGCGTCGATGGGAGGAGATGACGCTGGCTACCCGATCGGGGGGTCACAACCGCTCGCACAGTCAATAGAAGAGAGGTACCTCAGTCTAGGGGGGATCATCTCATACAAATCGCGCGTTGAAAAAATACTCGTTGAACGCGACACGGCTGTAGGCGTCAGACTTGCTGATGGGACAGAAAAGAGGGGGGATATCGTGCTTTCGGCTGCTGATGGACACGCGACTATCTTCAAATGGCTGGATGGAAAGTACAGTGACGATATCATAAGAGGCTTTTACGAAACCTTAGAGCCGTTTCCACCCATTGTCTTTGTGTCGCTCGGCATCCACGGCGATTACTCGCATGAACCTCATCGGCTGGGGTTTTCACTTAAAACGCCGATCGAAATTGGCGGGGAGGAGATACAACGTCTTTCGTTACGGAATTGCAGCATGGATAAAACCCTAGCCCCGGAGGGTAAGACGGTATTTACCCTTATGATACCAGCTAACTACGACTATTGGGCGCAGCTGGAAGACAAACACGAAGAGTATCTCGTTGAAAAAAAGAGGATCGAAAGGGTAGTCATTGGCGCCATATCAGAGCTGTATCCCGATATCAAAAACAAAGTTGAGGCAATTGACGTGGCCACTCCGCTGACGTTTATGCGGTATACTGGTAACTGGCAAGGCTCGTATGAGGGGTGGCTTTTTACTAAAAAGACCATGTCGCTTCGGATGCCTCTGACTCTACCGGGCCTCTCTCACTTTTATATGGCCGGTCATTGGGTCTCCCCCGGAGGCGGCCTGCCTGTGGCGGCCATTACCGCACGTGCCGCAGTTGAGCTCTTGTGCAAAAATGAAAAAATTCATTTTGTAACCACGAAGCCTTAAAAATCACAGGATCCGCATTATACAGAGATAATAAAGGTAGCTTGATCTGTTGTTTTTCGCTGTTCGATGATCGATATTGAAGCAGGTAGCTGAGATACGGTTAGCTGACCAATAATATAGCGAACAAACCGCACCCAATAATAAACGCTAGATTTTTGGCTGACCTAAAGTATATATATTAGGTTAACCTAAAACTAATAGCACATTCAGTCCTGTATACATGACTGAGTCGAGAAAGTAAGCCTCATCATCAGGTCGATTTCGGTTGACTGGATAATGAATTGAAAAATCAAGGAGTTCTCAAGTAAACGTGAGGTGTTCCCATGAAGGTTAATCTACAAGATACAAAAGTTGGCGCATTTGACTTCGAGTTCCTCAGAGGCATCAGTATCATGCGCACAGGCGGAGCCGAACTTGGCGAGTGCCTGGAGACGATCTCCAAGATACATGATAATGACTTCGATAGCTGGGTCACAGAATGGGAGAATACCGCTCACCGGGCTGAAAATGAGGGCGTATCGTATGCGGCAAAGGGGTTAAATGTGGCTGCACGTAACGCGTTCCTTCGAGCCAGTAGTTACTATCGGATGGCAGTATTCTACTCGTATTATCGTGAGGAGCGACATGCTCTCCTGCTGGAAAAAAGCGTCACGTGTTTCCATCGGGCGGCGAGGCTCATGTCGCTGTCCATCGAGTTCCTCGATATTGATTTCGAGGGCGCCCGACTACCGGCGTACTTCATTTCAGGAGACGGAGGAAAGCGCCCGACGTTGATCGCATTAGGCGGCTTTGACTCCACCATGGAAGAGATGTATCACTTTATAGGAGCAGCCGCAGCGGAGTATGGATGGAACTGCCTGATATTCGAAGGACCGGGCCAGTGGAGTGCGTTAACCCGTAATCCGGGGCTTGTATTTAGACCGGATTACGAAAAGCCCGTCAAAGCCGTGGTTGACTACGCGCTATCGAGACCGGATGTGGACGGCGATAAACTTGCGTTGATCGGCTATTCGCTTGGCGGATATCTCGCACCCCGCGCCGCAGCTTTTGATTCTCGCATTAAGGCATGCATAGCAAATAATCTGGTATTCGACTTCAGGGAGGCTGTTACGTCGTCATTCGTGCCACCATCAGGAGATGTAGCGGAGATATCAGTCGATTCGATATTTTCAAAGTCCGGGCCGGAAACGGAAGTCCTTCGATGGATGATGGGTCACGCACAATGGACAATGGGTATAGAGCAGCCGCAAGAGTTATTCGAGGCGACTGAACCATATACACTGAAAGGCTTAGAGGAGCGCATCAAGTGTCCTATGCTCATGCTCTTTGGCGAAGAAGAAATCGCCAATATTGGCCACAAGTTCGTGTCAGAGACTATCAACTTCGTGAGCACGCTCGATTGTGACAGGACGTTCCATATCTTCACGAAGCTCGAAGGAGCTGGCAGCCATTGCCAGATGGGTGGGATAAGTCTCGCACAGGCAGTGATATTCGAGTGGCTTAACGACACCCTCTGCTGTGATAAACCCCAAACATTTGACGGTAAACATAAATTAGTCGTACCTGATGAGCTGATTGAAATCATCGGGAGATACCATGGCGATGGGATGGTGGCCACACTAAAGCATATTCAGAGCGCAAAATAAAATTCAGGCCATATGAGTACCTCGATATCGATTTCGAGGGCGCCAGGGCACTACTGCAGCCTGAAAAACATCGTGCATACGTAATCGGTCGTATATGATTGGGTCGGGTACGTTTTTGGATAAATGAAATGACCTTCGAGAAGAAGTAGGAGGGGTGGGAGAGAGAACAGACGCCATGGATATCATTCCGTTAAAATTAAGTGTGACAAACTGCTTTTTGGTGAAGACCGGAGATCAATATGTCCTGATCGACACCGGCTATGAAGACGATTGGGATTTGTTCCGCACAAGACTGAAAGAAGCCGATGTGGAACTGTTTCAAATCAGTCATATTATTCTGACCCATCATCACGACGATCATTGCGGATTGTTACACAACATTTTGCTGGAGAATTACTCGATTCGGGTCGTAATGTCACACCTTTGTAAAGATCTCATCCGAAAGGGAGAGAACGACCGCACGCATGGCGGGGGTCTTTTGAACAGGCGAGTTGCTCTTCTGATGCATCTAAAGCAGCTCTATCTCTCGCTGATTCTCAAAAAAGCGATTGACAAAGAGAAAAACCTCACGTTTCCGCCCTATCAGCTGCGTGACTGCGATATCTTGGTCACCGGAGATACTGGCCTGCGGGAAATTGGACTCCCGCTCGACGGCAAAATCATCGAAACGCCGGGGCATACCGTGGACTCTATTTCCATCCTATTTGACGACGGCGACTGTCTGATGGGGGACGCTGTGGCAAACTTCCTTCGGTTTGCAGGAACGAAGTATTGCGTGGTTTTTATCTACGACATGCGTGAGTATTATCAAAGCTGGGAAAAGGTCATTGCCGCGGGCGCGCGTAGGATTTTTCCTGCACACGGCGGGCCCTTTGCTGTGGATAAACTCAAGAAGAACCTCTGGAAAAACAAGGCCGAGAACATCGTTTCGTATAAATAATCAAGAATATAACAGCTGATTGAACACGTCTTGCATGGCATCGATGTTGCATTCCTTTCGAAAAGCCACGTAAACCTCAACACCACGCGGGTACACCGTAGTTCAAAGATGCGGACTTGCGAGCAGCGTATGAGAGGGTAATACGGTAGATTTAAAGGGTATTTTATTTTATTTGGACAATAATGCCCTTACTTCACCCAGACAAAGGCTGCAATGCTCAACCAATAGATGGAAAGGCCCACCGAATCAAGCTTAAACCCTATTTCCAGCTTTTCGCGAGACCTATCGTCCCCCAAATTTCTTGCCTGAGTTAAAAGGGCCGCCGCAAATACGGCCAGTACTACCACGAAGAGCCACGATAACTGTGCATACAAGTAGATCGCGAAGCCGAAGACGAACATGGCGACGACGGACGCTACGTAGAGTGCCCTTTCCGTCGTGGGGCGAGGGCGGACGAAGAGGGCAGGGATGGTTGGGTCTAGTGCTTCCGTCGGGATTTGTACCACCGGTGCGTATGCTGCCATAAAAAGAGCTAAGAGCCACGGGAGCGGCGTTAGGACAGTCTCGGGCGAGAAACCACTCCATATTCCCACGGGAACTAACACCAGAGGCAAGATTACCGTAAGATACCCGATGTTGTCCCGCAGATAACGTGAGTAAACGAGGTTCCCAGCAAGCACTAACAGCCCTAGTGCCAAGATTAGCCAGTTAAAGAACACTACTGCTATCACAATTCCTAGTACAGCCCAAATTGCCATGCAGAATATAGCCTCGGATTTCGAGATCAGTCCAGTCGCTAGCGGCTTCAGCGGCCACTTCTCTTTGTCCCTTTCTGCATCGATGACGTCATTTGTCATCATTGCAACGCCGCTCGCGAGAAACACTACGACAAGCAAGGGCAGAAGCTGAAGGGCATCAAGCCTTGCTCCCGCTAGCGCCGCTGTGCCTAGTGCAACTGGCATAATCATGATGTTAAGTCCCATTTCCTGCAGCGCTATGAGCCCGACAATTTTATTTCGAAATGAACGCTCTGTAGGCGCGGCTCTACCAAAGAACACATCAGATGCTGACACGCTTCCATTTGTCATACGTTTTGTTCCCCGTATTAGCGAGACGCGCTTCCGTAAATTGTTACTTGTATATACTTTTTGGTTAATAAAAAACACCTTGTGTCCTATCTTTACTTAAGTATATATTTTTGACAATTGGAGTACGTAGAGACTGCCATTAAAAAGGTGATGTACAAAGCGCAAGTCGATAAATACATAAGAACAAGCTAGCATCAACATTCAATTTCATTTATGTAAGGAAACCGGACGATTCGTCACGATTGAATGACGTGCGTAAATTGTTAACGAGAACTACTTGAGTTTAACTGTTTTTGCTTTCCGTGTTATCCCATCATATTTTACGAAGATCAGCTTCAACTGCTGCTGCGCGCATCGGATATTGATTCTTATACTGCTCGCAGCAACAGTCATAACGGTCTTTACTTGGCGGCGGCTGTATAAACCTATATGGCTCAGCAACACGTGTTTCTAAATCTGCTGCCCATGCGTCCGTCATTTCACCCGTTTTGCAACCGTCACATACTGGACGTGGGGTGTATTTTCTTTCACATTGACATATGTGGGCGAACATATATCCAACACGTCGTATTTACTGGAAGTTCTAGTTTAAAGCCGCCGAACCTACTGTTTAAATTCGCCGAAGGGTAAACTACATACATAACTCGGAGTCTAAACGTAACGACCTTAGATGGGGGGGCCCTCCTACATATTGTTGTATTTTGACACAAAATCTTTAAATATGATATCTTAAAATATATCTTTAAAATATCTCAAAATATATCTTTAGAATACACTAAAAATATAATTAAAACAGGCGAAGACACGATGAAGCACCTTAAAATGGAACAAGAAGATCAACTTTATAGCGATGTGCCCCTCGAGGAGCTGCCGTGGAACATCGAGACCCCTCCAAAAGAGTTAGTTGCCTTAGTAGAAAGCAGAAGCATTAGCCCAGGCAAAACAATCGATCTCGGCTGCGGTGCTGGCAACTACGCTCTATATCTTGCTAGCAAAGGGTTCGACGTCACGGGAGTTGATATATCCCCCACCGTGATACAGATTGCCAAAGACGCTGCACAGAAAAAAGGGGTCGCGTGCACGTTTCTTGTTGCTGATGTTCTTGGAGACTTGCACGGGATTGAGGAAACGTTTGACTTTGCCTATGATTGGGGGGTGCTACACCAGTTTTTCCCAGAACAACGGAATCACTACGTTGAAAACGTTTACAGGATACTGAATCCGGGAGGGACGTACCTGTCCGTCTGCTTCAGTGAGAAAGATCCGCAATTTGGTGGATCAGGAAAATACAGGGACATTCGGCTGGCTCAGTCGGGCACTGAGGGCACTGTCTTGTATTTTTCTTCTGAAGACGAGCTAAGAGCTCTCTTTGATTCGCGCTTTACCATTATTGAATTAAAGACGATAGAAGTCAGCAGTAAGTTTGGGTCGCATCTTTTAAACTACGCGTTTATGGAAAGAAAGTAAATACGCAATAAGTGAAGGCGTCAACTTAACACAGATAAAGGTGAGCATGTCATTAGGCCAATATGAGATATTAGATCAATATGAGATGATACAACATGCTCACACACGTAACAGCACTGCAAAAGTTCGAAAGATTTGTGCGATGTCTCACGGATGTAGCAAGGTGATACGCACTTCTTCCACACGATGCAGTGAGTAGTTTAATAATAGGAGTAGTAAGACATGCAACAGGATAAAGTGAAGATTGAGCTGAGCGGCGTATCGGCGTCGTTGCTGCCTTGTTTATGGGTCCGGGCACAATTGAGCAAAGAGTACAGCTCACTATTTTATGACGAGAAAGCTATTGAACTCGTTGAACGAATTGACTTTGACTTCTCAACGAGTGATGTGCCATTTCAAAGTATTTGGCTTAACATCTCTCGTAAACTCAACCTACCCCCATGTGGACCACCTGTACTGCGAGCGAAGCACTTCGACGACAAAATACGGGCATATATTGCAGAACATCCTCATGCTTCGGTTATCAGCCTAGCCGCAGGGCTTGATACAACGTTTTACCGCGTCGACAACGGAACCATCCGATGGTACGATCTCGACCTTCCCGCGGTCATCGACATCAGGAGGCGGCTGCTGCCGGAACCTGACAGGGTAACGTACATCGCAAAGTCCCTCCTCGACCCGAGCTGGTGTAAGGACGTTAACACCGAGGACGGGGTATTCATGATAGCAGGCGGAGTATTCCAGTTCTTTGAGGAATCGGAGATGAAGCAGTTCTTTTCGATGCTCGCAGACAATTTCTCTGACGGTGAAATTGTGTTTGATGTCCTATCAAAATTAGATGTAGACTTCGGAGCATGGATTGATATGCTTCCACAGGAGCAACGGGACGCGATGCGAGCAGCATGGATGGAGGCATGGATGGAGGCACTGAAGGGCTGGTGGGAGAAAGCGCCACAGGACCAGAAAGACAAGGTGAATGACATGATAGCCGCGCTCGAGACCCCGACAAAACCGAACGGTAAGGAGTGGCCCGATCTCGAAGCGTGGTGGAATAAGCTCAGCGATACGGAAAAGGAGGGTTTAATGCGCGACTACATAAAATCCTCCAGCAAAGGCGTTATGAAATGGGCGCTAGAAGATGCAAACGACATCACGAAGTGGGATGACCGCATCACCGTGCTAGACCAGTTTCCGTTGTACCGAGACATCCCACGAGACTCATTGAGCGCAGAGATGAGACAATTCATGGACTATAGTGATAGAAATGGAAGATTTAATATCGTTCACTTGAGAGTTTGATGCCAAGGAGACGAGACGTGTGATGTGATGTGATGTGGTCGAGTAATAACATCAACCATAAACATCAACGGCATTAGCCAAATCGAGCTTACATCTTGAAATAAGGCGTTTCAGGCGTTTCGTGGAGCCATTATCGAAATCCATTGCCAGAGAACACATACGTTATCTACATGAAGTATCGGAAATATGTAGACTTCATGGTCTGACTTTGTCACTGGACTTATCTTGCTGCCGAGACGTTGCCAGGAGATCGGAAAATATTGTGAGCAACAGGGCGACATACTGCGGTGGGATCAGTCAAACAAGAACTACATACTAACACACGGCGTTTTTGGAGTCGATTGACGGTTCTATAAAAGTCCTCGGCCCACCCGGTGTCTGACATCTACATGAAGTGTTGCGGGATGTCGAACGTGCGGGTTGAGGCGTCTGAGGCGTCACTATTCAGATGCACGTTCGTATAAACAAAAGGTTAAATCACTATAAGGGAGAACCAATGTTTGTGAAAGTATTAGCAATAAACGGAAGTCCGAGAACCAAATGTAATACCGCAACCCTATTAAAAAATGCGCTTGAAGGAGCAGCTTCACAGGGAGCAGAGACTGAACTTGTTCATCTTTATAAACTCAATTTTAAAGGATGTATAAGCTGCTTTGCCTGTAAATTGAAAAATGGCGAGAGCTATGGCAGGTGTGCCGTAAACGATGATTTGACACCAATTCTCAAAAAAGCTGAGGAAGCTGATGCCATTATCTTGGGCTCCCCTATTTACCTAGGAACAGCCACCGGCGAGATGAGATCCTTAATGGAAAGGTTGCTATTTCCGTACGTGACGTATGATGCGAACCATTCAACGCTTTTTAAGAAGAGGATCAAGACGGGTTTAATTTACACTATGAATGCACGAGAAGACCAGATGAAACTAATAGGCTATGATCAGCATCTCAATGTTGTTGAAATGGTAATGAAAAGGATCTTCGGAGAATCAGAATCGCTGTTTGTTACTGATACCTATCAATTTGACGATTTTTCTAAGTATGAGTCAACATTATTTAATGTTGAAGAAAAAGCAAAGAGACGAAAAGAAGAATTTCCAAAAGATTGTCAAAAAGCTTTTGACATGGGAGTTCGCTTTGCCCAAATTCAAGGGCCTATTTAGAAGCACAACGTGACATCTTCGAATTCATCAGAGTAGTTCTTTATGTTCTTTTGTCTGCCTTAGCCAATTTCTTCTTCGTAAGCCGGTGCAAGTATGCAAGCATAATTGGCATGAGGCAATTCAACCACCAAGAAGAAGCGTTGATGTACTCATGAACCCGGTCGATCTTCCCGTCTCGCATGTGATAGGTAATGCAGTATCTCGTCACTCCGGTCTTTATTTTTACTTTAAGGCCGGCCGTAAATGTGCCTGTCGATACTAAACCATGGGTATACTCGACGCAGAGATTCTCTTCATCCGCGAACCAATTCAGTATCTCTATTTTGTGGCCCTTATCGTGTGCTCTACTTGACATGGCGATCTCGACAAATCCCTTGAGCTGAGCGGCACCGTGGTATTCAGTGCCGCCCGGCTCCATAACCCAGACACAATCGTCGGTCAGGTGCTTCATCGTCCGTTCCAGATTCTCACTGTCATTGGCCATGAGGTCTAACATCTCCTTAACGAGCGTCTCGTTGGCTTTGTTTAACTTGTTTTCCTCCATCGTTACATCTCCTTTCTTGGCGGTAAATTCCATTCCGCGCCTCGTTCCTCTGGTGTCGTCATTTCTTCCTGTGATCTGTTCATATCTCTCCTCTTTCTGATTTTACAGCGTCGTCTCCGAGGGATCGACCATGATCCCATTGATGACAAAATCAATGATGTACTCCCGTGCGTGTGAAAGGGCATTAGCAGAGGAAATATCTTCACCCGGAAGCATCATCTGATACAGAGGAAGTGAGGTGAGGTAGGACTGGCAAATCTGCATGATCATCGTTAACTGCAAGACGGGATTTAAACCAGATCGGAGCAGCCCAGCACTCTGCATCGGCTGAAAGAGCGTCGCGAACTGGTTAATATCATCAATTTTCAATAGTTGGGTGATCTTCGCGTACGTCTGCCAGCCCTCGGCCATCTCCCAGGTTAACATGCGCATGAAGTTCGGATGTTCAAGCAGATAATCAAACAATGCTCCAATACCTGTTTCGAGGAAGGCCCTGAACCTCTGAACATCTGAGACGATGGTTTCATCCTCAAGCACCGGGGCGAGACGTGCCTGTAGTTCGTTCATTCCTCTGTCAACCCGCTTGAGAACTTCAGCATAGAGACCAAATTTATCGCCAAAGTAGCGAAAGATCAGGGTTTTGTTATAGCCTGAGACTTCCGCAATGGTGTCGATCCGCGCACCATCGAAGCCGTGTTCCGCAAAGACGGATTCAGCTGCTGTAAGAATCGCCTCGCGGGTCTTCTCTCCTCGTCTGCTTCCAGGTTCTGACATGCTCGTTCTCCAATGTAACCAAACAGTTACGTAACTATTTGGTTATAGTATATAAAAGCGCGCATGTCACGGGAAATTGGGATAAGAGAGACGACGCTCTCTCTCGTGAGCATCCCGTGATATCAGTTGGAAATGGACAGCGCGCTTCGGCGTATGGTCTTTTCACAGCCAGCTATGGAATTTTCTGGTTTCTGGGGAGCGGGATGATTGGCATCCTCTATAGCGTGTCGCTGCCACTGTTAATCGCATTCTGTTTGATCACAGAATTTACTGCTCTCCCACTGTTCCTTCCTGTGAGACGGCACACAGGCCATAACTCCCTAATTTGACAGATGGATAATAAGGGTAGGCTGAGAAATGGATAAGCTGGCAATTGAAAACAAGGGGTTGGCTTCATCCAGAAGAAGTGAGCCAACATGAAAGTAATTCGACGTGATCACGAGATGCTGATTACGTAACCTTGGCGGCAGAACAAAGATGATCAATTATTTCAGGCTGCTGTTACGGCAATATAGTAGGCTAATAAGTTATCAGTTAAAACGTGAAATCTTCAAATATTTCCGCTATTTTTGGGCAATCGGATATTATTTTATGGTTTTTCGGTTATCAGAAACAAAACACAATGTTTAAGCAGGTAACGTAGATCAATAGAAAGAGGTGGTAGTAGTGCCTTTTGAATTATGCAAGCACAGAACTGACGCACATCAGATGCGTCATCCCGTCGTAAAACAATTTTTAGTTATTTTGATGGTTACGATCATGTTTGTTACGCCGCTCGTAACGAGGTGCGCCGGAAGCGTTGCGAATGCCACAAGTCCCTCATCTACAACATCAACTACTCTAAAAGCACCTAAGGTGTCGCCTGCGCAACCCCGTGCGACCGCGCCTGTCCACTCAGTCGCTGGATTGAACGGGAACTCTTCCAGAGGGCAGGCAATAACTGTTACCTTTGATATTGCCGTCCTCCTTGCTGGATTCATAACCGCGGGTGGGGCGATTATCGCTGCACTTATAGGCGCTGTCGCGCTGGTTGCAGCCCCACTTTTAAATGGTGTAATCCCGGCTGCGTTCATAAGCGGCGGTTCTACCATCGCGGCTTATATTATATACGGACTTATCGGGCTTCTCCCACACCCCGCGCCAGTGCCAGTGCCACTTACGCGCTGATTCCCATTGCAAGCGCGGTCTCCTGAGCACAAGTTTTTATGGGAGTTAAGGTGTGCCATTACGCACTTGACCAGTCTATGATGTGGCAGATCAAGACAAAGTAATAACAAAATTGAGCGATCAAAACTATTATCTTCGATTTAGTAGAGGGTGGCCGACACGTATCTCTCACAGGTAGGGTCCTGAGACTTCGCATATGATATTTACGGATCCATGGTGCTGTTTCGTCTGCTTCGCCACGTCGACAGCATAATTTATGAAGTGTCTGAGTCTCTTATCTTATCTTGCATTATATATCTAAACTATGGAGACTAGCGTGGTGCTATAGGCTTGCTATGTACTCGGGGATGCACTCGGGTATCCACTTGGCAGCACACTCGGGTATCCACTTGGGAGGGGCGGATAATATGGTTGCCCACGTAGGTCTTCGTTATCCTTCTTTAGCATCTGCGCTGTTGGTGCGACATGCTGCGCAGAATTCACTGCAGCAAAAATGGTCATTGCAGATGTTAAAGCGATTAAGAAGGTAGCCACTATTAACGTTTGTAGTTTCACGTTTTTTCTTCCTCCGATGTTCCATTATCACGTTGTGTTGTATTTTAAATACTTCCACAACATTTCTTTGGTGTTTTTAGGAATTTCCGCTGATTCTAAGTCGTAGCACGAATTCTTTCATTAAACGGTCTGCCAAATTCAATCAAATGCAATAGAATTTATTGAATATCAGAGTCTTTTGGAAACTTCCTCAACGATTCCAAGCTATGGCGAACCTATTCGAGAAGAACAAATTGAAATTGTTTTTGGTTCTAGGTCTCTCGGTGTAGCGCGGCAAGTTCTGAGACTCGCATGTCACTTTCCCAAGATAGAATCGGTCTCTATAGAAGATGACCAAGAAATGGGTAGTCTTTAGTGCCTTCCTTTATATGAAAACTACAGAGCATTGAAATATAGAATTCGCTGATCATGGGTGTGACCCAGCGGCAACTCTGGTACTGGCTGCAGTATCGGTAGCGGGGGCGGTGCTCCAGGTTGGGGCTGGACCAGAATCCCCGGCCCACGCTAGAGATCGAAGGAAACAGGTGTCGTTCCAAACATAGGCTTCAGCCGGATATGCCAATATGACCTCCGCGTAGCTTTGGCCATAGCCTCCTTGAGATTTTTTGGCGTCTGCGTCTATGTTCTCATCTGCTCTCTTTTTGTATATAGTCAAATTTCGCTTTTTTCAAATTATGCGAAATGAAAAACCGACACGGTGGTTGCACTGATATTCATGTTCGCGTGCTTTTCGTGTATCCTCATGCTTAAAATTAAAAGAGTACTGCTGCAAATATCGCCCCGGTGGCAGGATTACTAATCATTGCAAAGAAAGAACCAGCCCCTGCTAACAGAACCTCTGTTGTATTATAATTGCGGTATACGATGTCAATGGCGATAAAGTGATACCGGTTGAAGACCTCGTGGAAATTGATTCCCTCATCCTCGATCTTGAAGGTCGTGATTACGTGCTTTCCGTCAATGCGTATGAAACGTCAAAGATGAAGTACTCGCAGGACTGTGAGGCGTTTAATTATTAGTAAGAACGGATATACGGCGTACAGATCTCTGAGCGGGCGCAGAACAAGATGCATGAGAATAGCCCCACTTTTAAATGGTGCGATCCCGTCTGCATTCATAAGCGGCGGTTCTATAATCATAGCTTATATCATAGCCGGACTTATCGGACTCGTGCCGACGTTTTTACACTATACTTATCCAGCCAAATAGTACAAACTACCGCCTTTAGATTCTTTCACAGCTTTTAACTTTTACAAGGTACACCAAGATATTATTTTAAATTAAACATCGAACCTCATACTGGGCGTCCGCTCGGACTGGCTCGAAGTCACATGCGTTATAACGCCAACAATTCCAATAATTGTCATAAGCGAGGTATATCCTTTACCCCAAGAATATCTTCGCGGATTCTAAGGGGGCATCACTCTTTTTTGTCTTACAGAGGTATGATATGACAGGAGGAGTTAAAAGAAAAGGACGTTGAAAGATCCTTGTTCTTGTGGAGGGGCCGCTCGAAGCTTGCACTTTGTTATTTGATATCCTTCCCACACCGGGGAGGGAAGAGAGGGCCGGTCAGAGGGATTTCACCCTCCTTGCGATATCCCGGCCCATTTCGGTGCAGCGTTCCAGTTCTTTGTCGTCAGGCTTGTAATAGACCTCGAATCCTTCATTGATGACGTCGATGCCAGCCGCCTTCATGTCCGCCATTATGAGCTTTATGGTACCGCCCTTGCCGCCGTGCGAGCCGAACGCGAAGCCGAGCTTTTTCTGCGCGAGCTTCCCGGGCTCAAGGCCTTTAAGGTAGCACAAAAAGTCGGCTACTGTCGGGTACATCTGGTTTTGCAGCGTAGGCGAGCCGACCACAACGGCCTTCGAGTCGAGCACGTCAGGCACAATGTTGCTGCGGTGCGTGCCATCGGCCTTGCCATCCTTAAGGATATAGACCTTTACCTCGACTTCCTCCTCCATGATGCCCTCGGCGATGGCATTCGCCATAGCATTGGTCGAACTGTGCATCGTATCGTACACGATCGTCACCTTCTCCTTCGAGATCCCGTTACTCCAGTTCACGTAAGAGTTGACTACATCCCCGACGTAAGAGCGCCAGATGACACCGTGGCTAGGGGCGATCATCCTGATTGCGATGCCAAGTTTTCCGACCTCGTCAAGCTTCTTAAGAACGCGGGGCGCCAGAGGGATGATGAGGTTGGCGAAGAACTTTTGCGCGTGTTTCAGCGACTCTTCCCTGCCTAGTTCATCATCGAAACGCTGTGAGCAGGCGATGTGCTGCCCGAACGCATCATTCGGGAAGAGAATCTCCTCCTCGGCAAGGTACGTAAACATGCTGTCAGGCCAATGCAGCAGGGGCGCTTCAAGGAAAGCCAGCGTTTTTCCCTTGCCCAGGCCTAACGTGTCGCCGCTCTTCACTTGTGTGAAGTTCCAGTTCGTGGTATCGTAGTGCTTCGAGAGGCCTTGCTTTCCGTTGGCCGTACAATACACCGGGACGCCGGGCAACAGATTCGTCAGCGCAGGCAACGTGCCTGAATGGTCCTTTTCCACGTGGTTCGCTATCAAGTAGTCGATCTTCGTGGGGTCGACGACTGACCGTACACGCTCGATTATCTGGTTATCGAAGCCGGGATACGCGCTGTCTATCAGAGCAATCCTGTCGCCCACGATGAGATATGCGTTATATGTCGTGCCCGGTAGTGTGTACCCGTGGTAGTCACGAATGTTCCAATCGATAGCCCCTACCCAGTATACACCCTCTGTGATTTCAACCGCTTTCATGAGTCTTCACTCCATATCGTTGGTATATTGTTCGTATAATAACGAACGTTCTATGCTATGCGAACAATAACTATTTGTAGTTTATGGTCGTACATAAAAATGAATGGAGGCTAAAAAGAGGAACGAGAAGGCAGCGGAGCTTTTTGCCACACGCGATGGCATACGAGCAGTGGACAGCCCGGTGCGGATGAAGATAG
>DASPRZ010000109.1:0-5971 GCA_035624185.1 Candidatus Acidiferrales bacterium | reverse complement strand
TCTGCTCCATATGTTAGATCCCCAATTCCACGAGCCATTTTTAAACTGTGTCCCATATAATTGAGCTCTTTCGAGCAGGTCTGGAGGGTTATTTTGAATGGGCTTCAAGCCCACCTTCTCCTTTTGTTCCACAATCTGCTTAAACAGATCCAAAAAACTGGAGATTGTTATATCATCGAGAGTTATCGGCATGCGACTTGTGATCACCATATTTCTATTTTTTGACACCCAGAAACTTCTTCGTTTATTACATTATTAAACGTCATAAATCTTTCGTGCGCTACGCGATGCGTTGCACGCTTCACCTAATAAATCGTTTTCGAACCTGTCAGGGTGGAGAGCAACTAAGCATTCATTTAATATTACTTAATGCTATCTTGAGAAACATTTGTAATGAGAAGGAAGGGTACGCTCTCAAACATTTATGATTCGAAGACACGATTGAGAAATGTAGGCTTACTTAACGTTGCGTAAAATATTAGCCACGGATCGTATCAGGTCCTGCGACAGGAGTGACTTTCATCCGCTCTCTCTCCATGATCGTTTTGTAAAGCAGGATATGTTTCTGCGCAACGTGCGACCAACCTATTTCCTTATGGACATATTCACATGCTCGCTTTGAAAATAATTTTCTTAACTCATCGTCTTTTAAGACCAACACGAGGGCTGCCTTTAAATCCTGGAAAGACCCGAGCGGGACGTCAACTCCGGCCCCACTGGCTTCGACCTCTGCCTTCAGGCCTTCAACGGCAGTAACAATTGCAGGTTTCCCGAGGGCAAATGCATGGGCGAGATTACCGCTTTGAGAGGCCCTATCGTAAGGGAGGACGACGACATCAGCCACATTGAGTATGGTGTCGTACTCCTTCGGGGTAAACGCGCCTATGATAACCTTGATCTTATCCTTCACCGGAGACGATTCGATTGCCTTCATAAGTTTCGGTTTGTAAAATATCCCACTTGGTGAGCCGGGTCTGGCATCTCCTGCAATGACAAGGATTGCATTTTTGACCTCCTTAACGACCTCGGGCCAGATTTCCACCACGTCCTCAAACCGCTTATTCGGTTCCCACCACCCTATGCAGAGCACAACTTTGCTCTTTTCAAGCCCGTACAACTTCCTGGATTCAAGCTCAGATGGGACTGCTTCAGTAACCGTAGTCTTCGCTCCGTGGGGTATGACATAGACATTATTGGGAATCCAGCCTAGATTTGCAGGCAAGAAGATCTTCTGGAATTCCTCATGGACTATTCCTGCGCTGGCGACAAATAGGCTGAGGCCTGTAAAAGCTGCCTCCTCGCGGCTCAGCGTGCTGTAGACTGAGTGGTAGGTGATGACCGAGGGGATCCTCGAAACATATAATAGAAATAAAAGGTCAAGCACGGGTATTCCATAATCGCCCTCATATACGTAGAGGCCATATTCGTGCTGTATGTGAACGACATCAGGTTGCAATTCCTTTATCTTGTGAAATACGTCCCGCTCCCACCCTTCTTTCTGGATATCTATAAGCCCGTACACGTCTTTCTGATTCTCGTGCCCCCCTACGTCAACATCTGGATGGCTGATGACGTGAACCGTATGGCCGTAACTTTCTATTGCATTTATTAACTCAGATGAATATGTCGCTATGCCATCATGTCTCGGTGGGAACGGTGTAACCATGCATATCGTCAATGGGCTGGCATTTGATCGGCTTCGTTTACTCTCAGTCTCCATATAAGTTCACCGTACCCCAACGTATTAGAACTATCAACATATTTTGCGTGACTCCGTTATAAGTTCGACACAGTCTAGATATTGATGCTTTAACGTTTACTTGAAAACAGGTTATCCATATATAATTTTATTGAATTTAATTAGGTCAGATAAGGGGATAGGTGCTGTCGATTGCAAGTAATTCTATCGAAATATTATGGACCAAGTAATGTTGGCTGTTCTGCGCGAGGCAGTGATGGAAAACCTGCGCAAACTGATACCCACAACAATATTTAAAACTGGCCTGCATGTCAACGTGTTCTGCTCTAAAAATGGGACCCTGCAATAAACGTTACTGTAGCCGCTGAGGAACATTAAAAATACAGATTTACAGTGATAGGTAAACGGAGTGCCGTAATTCTACTTTATCGTTGTAATTAATTCACGACAACAACTTTTAGGCTCTGCCAATCAGGAAAAAAGCTCCCCCTCATATTTCTTAGCACCTTGAGATAAAGCCATTTCCACCGATTCTTTGTCTTTCATCAAAAATACTTTTTCTTCATCGACTTCTTCAACTTCTACACTGTTTTTGAGAATTTGCTTGTGCTTCTGAAATTTGCCTATACTTACTAAGAAATCCCTCAAATTCTCGATAACCTCAACGTCGTATCCTGCCGCTTGTAGCATATCTTGAACATTTTTAAGGTCGTTGGGGGGTATCTCAAAGCGGTACTTAGCGTTGTTGTAATAACTACCCAGCTGCGCAAATAAGGCTCTATCATCTAAAAATTGCTTAAAGACGAAGGTGTTTCCGAGTTTGAATATGTTTATTGAGGGCATTTTAATCAACAATAGTTACAACTGAAAGTATTTAGGTTTATTCTACTACAGATAGCATATTAAAATTATTAGATTCGTTTTGTAATCAAACGTTGCATTGAGCGTTTTTATTATATAGTTCTAGAGCCAAGATCCTACTTATCAACCTATTCCAAATCGGCAGGTATTTTTGCAACGAATTTCAACGATTTGAATACATCGAAAGATGAGTCCGATGACCAACAACATCAATGAGTACTTTGATAGGCTTGAATCTGAGCTCAACAGCTGCTTTAAAGTTGCTTCCGAGGCTCGGAAGCGAGGTGAAGATCCAGTGCCGTATCCAGAAATTCTCCCTGCTCGTGACCTTGCTGAGCGGGTAGAAAACCTTATGGGTATCGCGGGGCTTGCCAGGAGGATTAGAGAGCTTGAAGAAGGAATGTCTCGTGAAGAGGCTGCTCTTGCGATAGGCCTCGACTTCGCAGAAGGAAAGTTTGGAGAGTATGAGAGCAAATCTGAGGCTGTAGATAGAGCTGTCAGAACGGCCGTTGCTATGTTAACGGAAGGCGTGGTCGCAGCGCCCATCGAAGGGATTGCAAGGGTGGAGCTCGGAAAAAACGATGATAAAACAGATTATCTGAAGATTTTTTACGCAGGGCCTGTCAGGAGTGCGGGTGGTACCGCTCAAGCCCTTTCTGTTTTAGTTGCAGATTATGTCAGGCGAGCGGTGGGTATCGATCGCTACATCGCGAGAAATGAAGAGATAGAGAGATACGTTGAAGAGGTGCCACTCTACAAAAGGCTCGTAAACCTCCAGTATACCCCATCAGATGATGAGATCCGGACGATCGTGAGAAACTGCCCAATCTGCATTGACGGAGAGGGTACCGAAGAGGAGGAGGTCTCTGGCTACAGAAACCTCGAGAGGGTGGGAACAAACGCAGTAAGGGGCGGGATGGCACTTGTCCTAGCCGAAGGATTAGCACAAAAGGCGCCAAAGGTGAAAAAGTACGTATCACAGCTTGGGCTTGACGGCTGGGAATGGCTTGACGAGATAACCCACACTGCAAAACCTTTCGGTTACGATGATGTAGGCTCCGACAACGGGATAAAGCCAAATTGGAAGTATATGAAGGATATCATAGCCGGTAGACCTGTATTCTCCCACCCCTCACGAAGGGGCGGGTTCAGGCTCAGATACGGGAGGGCCCGCAATACTGGACTAGCTTCTGCAGGCATCAATCCCGCCACTATGGTAATATTAGGCGAGTTCCTTGCGCCTGGCACGCAGATGAAAACAGAAAGGCCAGGTAAAGCTGCTGGCATATCACCTGTGGACTCGATAGAAGGGCCCACGGTCAGACTCCAAGATGGCAATGTTATAAGGATTGATAAATTCGAAGATGCTAACAAATACAAGCTTCAACTCGAAGAAATAATTGACCTCGGCGAGATATTGATAAATTATGGTGATTTTTTAGAGAATAACCACCAGCTCATCCCCTCATCCTACGTGCATGAATGGTGGCTGCAGGAACTCAGCGAAGCAGCGGATAAAATGGGAGTGTCCCCTCCTGAAGTTAACCCTAAAGATCTAAGTTCCTCTAAGGCGCTTCGCATATCAACTGTGTTTAAAGTCCCGCTTCATCCAAAATTTACGTACCTTTGGCATGACATAACGCTTAAGGAATTTGAGAAACTTGCTCGTTTCGTAAGTGAAAACGGACATACGAGGCCACTTGGCAATGACCTTAACGATGCCGATCAACAACAGGGAAATAAAAAAGTTGACCTCGTCATACCGAATGACCGAGAGGTGAAAGAAATCCTCGAGTACCTCCTCGTCTTGCATGAGTTTGACGGCAAGAATATTATTATTCATGATGCGTCTGCGCTTTTGACTTGCCTGGGGCTTGACGATACCCTCGATAAGACGTGGTTTTCGCTGAGATCCCCGAGGATAAAGTCGACTATTGGTGCCGTTACACTTCTTAGCGGCATTGAGGTAAGGGAGCGCGCCCCCTCGAGAATCGGTGGAAGGATGGGAAGGCCAGAAAAGTCGAGCGCCCGGGAGATGAAGCCTGCCCCCCACGTACTTTTCCCTATTGGAATTGCAGGAGGACGCGACAGGTCATTCAGGAGAGCTACAGGATCATCAAAAGCCGCCGTGGAAAACGGACTCGAAATAGACGTTCAGTATCTCGGCATTGTTGATGTAAACCTAGGGGTTCGTATCTGTCCGAGTTGTCGTACGACCACATATAAAACAAGATGCGAATGCGGGGAATTCACGCAAGTCATCAACATCTGTCCGACATGCGACAGAAACATCTCAAATGAAAAGAGTTGCCCTAAATGCAGAAGGCAAGGTGTTAGCTATAAGCTTCAGTCGATAGATCTCAGGAGCCTTTACCAGCAGGCTTTGGCGAGGCTCGAAGAACATGGTGGATTTAAATCGTTCAAGGGAGTTTTAGGGCTAACGTCGAAGAACAAAACTCCAGAGCCCATTGAAAAGGGAATTTTAAGGGCGAAGCACGAAATCAACGTTTTTAAGGATGGTTCGTGCAGATATGACCTGACGGATCTTCCGACCACACATTTTATACCGAAGGAGATTTCAACTAGCGTTGAGAAACTCAGGGAACTCGGGTATAATGCTAAAGATGAGGAAGAGGTCATTGAACTTGAACCCCAGGATGTCGTTCTTTCCTATGACTGCGGTGAGTGGCTCCTACAGGTCTCAAAATTCATAGACGATCTTCTTATCAGATACTACAAGGTAGAGTCTTACTATAACGCGGGCACAAAAGAGGATCTAGTCGGGGAGCTCGTAATAGGGCTTGCTCCTCATACAAGCGCCGGAGTTCTGGCGAGGGTTATAGGGTTTACTGGCGCCTCAGCGAGTTTCGCTCATCCGTTTTTCCATGCGGCAAAGAGGCGAAACTGCGATGGCGATGAGGACTCATTTATGCTGCTTTTAGACGGCCTTCTAAATTTTTCACAGTCTTACCTTCCTGACAGACGCGGCGGCAAAATGGATGCACCTCTTGTATTGACCACAAGAATTGACCCGAAAGAGATAGACGAAGAAGTTCACAACCTTGATATTGTGAACAGTTACCCGCTCGAATTCTACGAAGCGACATTGAAATACGAAGAACCGAAGCGGTTAAACATTGCGACTGTAGAATCTCGGATTGGAACGGAAAATGAGTACAGGGATTTTGGTTTCACTCACGATACTTCTTCAATTTCGCGTGGTCCCATAAACAGCGCCTATAAGGTACTTGAATCGATGATAGACAAAATGGAGACGCAACTTGAACTTGCAAGAATCATACGGGCGGTTGACGAGAGAGATGTGGCGGAACGCGTCATAAACACTCATTTCCTACCGGATTTGATAGGCAACATGCGGGCATTTTCAAGGCAAAAGGTGAGGTGTGTAAA
>DASPRZ010000107.1:0-11227 GCA_035624185.1 Candidatus Acidiferrales bacterium | reverse complement strand
TGTAGGGTGAAAATTTACCACCCGACGCCTCAGTGGCAGCAACACTATTGAAAGCGCAAAGCAATAATACGCCCGCAATTGTCAAACTTAGCAATATATTTTTTACATTCATATGTATTTGTGCAGCCATTTTTGATTATTTCCTGTAATTTCTGCGATAGTCATAAATTTTTAGGTAATTTTAGGTTAATCATTATCCATTGCTGGCAGTTAACCACTTAATGGAGCAGAAGCACTATCGGCACTCCTACAGCAAGTATGTAAAGGTTATAAACTTCCCTAAACCTATCGAAGTTGCCACTATTGTTGCTAATACCAAACCCACGTGAATCGCCCCCCCGTGGTTATATTCTATAAAGTTAAAGTATCTGCCTTATAAGTAGCTATCACTCGTCACCCATTACTTTTATCTTTTGTTGATAGATTATGGATTGATACATTCATCTACTGTAAATTGGTGCAAGGAGAAAGTATGCGTCGAGGGTTCGAACCTTCATATAAAACTAGGCTGAATAGATAATAAACAGCGCTTGCAATAGGGGGGCGTAAGGTTTAATTTTTTATCATTGAGAAGGTTGCGGAAAAGATGCTGTACATTATAAACTCCAACACGTTTGATTGGATTCGCGTAGACCTCTTTAATGAAAGAATGCCTGCTTCTCTCCTTCCAACTTAAAGCCGTAACATCGTCTTCATTCTAGCTTACACTGTCATTAGACCGACCGAGAATGTTATTGAGGGCGTTCACTAGCGAATAAAATATGCTTTCTTATAAGTGGTAGGTGGGGCGCAAGGAACAGAAGCTTCGGGTTCGCTACAAGTAAACGTCTTGCGCTCCGAAGTGACAAGATTTCAATAGCGCTCATCTGCGGTTTAAGATCTTTAAATAGCCGTATAAGCTCGTTGTGCCCGTCGTCAGATAGTTCTCTTCTAAATTCTTTTATTTTATACATACCTTTATGTATTTTACCAAATGAGGTGTGCCACCTCGTTTCGTGCTCCTTGAGGACCCGAACTGATGAATCGTTTTGGTGCACGGCTTTCTGAGCGACTTCTCCTGCTATGGCGCCTCCCCCGATGGCGGTTGGAATTCCCCCACCAGAACTTGGCTCGGTGTGACGCGCCGCGTCGCCGATGAGCATCAATCCGTTGCTCACGATGTTCTTAAGTGCATCACTTACGGGAACTCCTCCCATCACTAGTTCCACTGGTTGCCCCTCAGGAACGTTTTTTGATACAAACTCGTTGAGGTAGTCTATGGGCATTTTTCGGTGTAATTTGCTCCCGATCACGCCAAGCCCTACATTTGCTGCCCTCTTGCTTTTCGGAAATATCCAGGCGTAGCAGCCGGGAGCCTGCGAGCCTGTATAAATATCCAAAAAATTTTCTGTCACATCAATGTTGGTCATAAGGTACTGAACACAGCTCCCGATGTCCTTGAGTTTGAGGGTGGTGTTGATCCCGCCCGCCGTCCGACCTGTGATTCCACTCCGTCTGCGCCGATAACCACCTTTGAGCGGACCTCTAAGTCCTCGCCAAGCCTGTTGAGCTTAACGCCCTTTACTGCGCCGTCTTCTATAATAAGCCCTGTTGCACGGGTGCGTACCATGACGTGCGCTCCTGCCCGCGCCGCGTCCTTCGCCAGCTCCCTGTCGAAGATTTTGCGTTCCAAACCATATCCGAGCACCCCTTCCATTCCTAGCGCCTCTCCTGACAATTCAAGCATTGTGCCATCAGGAGCGATATACCGGATTCCATTGATCTCGCTTGCAATCCATTTTTTATTAAGCTGGATATATTTGGACGCATTCAAGAATTGGTCTTTGGGAACGAACTCAGCGCATCGCACCGGCGCCCCAATCTCCTGACGCTTCTCGATCAATAAAACGTCGCACTCTTCAGCAGCGGTCCGCGCCGCGATAGAATCGCCTGGTTCCGCCCCGACCACGATGACATCGTACTCTTCCCTCATAATTCTCTCTGCCGTTACTTTAAATTTGATAAATATTTCAAGCGTCTATATTAAAGGTTGCGTGGCTACAAAGTGTTGCAACAGCTTGCAATAATTTTTCGAAATTTGTTATTTTAACCGAGAGAGAACGCCGCGCGAAGGCTTAGTATAACAAAAAATCGGAGAGGCAATTGCATCGGCTCATGTTTTGATGCCGTACCCTCGAGTAACACATATAGTTTACCCGTTGACGCATACAAACACAGCTAGCTAATCAATAGCAAGTAGACGTATTTGGTTAACCGTTGGCTTTGTTGAGTGGAGTTTCTAGCTAACAAAAGATTCTTTTATTGCAAAGTATTAAACGTATAAGACATGTTACAGAATGTAATAGACCTCTATACGCTGACAGCATATACGGGGTTCGTCACGTTAGCCTCTTTTTTAATCGCAGCTCCCGTCATTCTTCTCTCGAAGGGAACAATCAAGACGGCGATTAAATGGCACTATAGTGTAGCAATGTTTGCTCTCATCATAGGCATAGTTCACGGGGCATTGGGCGCATACACCTTCTTCGCGTGAAATGCCACACGATGATCACAGTTATCCGCTTGTCTACCAGCATTGGTAGCTTTACTCATCCATAAATCATGATCGACGGAAGCCCCCTTTTTATACCTAACTAACCTCGGAAACAATTGGTGAAATAAAAATGAAACGCAATAAAAAAGAAGAAGAACTTAGTTATCAGGGATTGCGAAGGGACTTTGCACAATATGCAAGACAGAGTGACGTTTGGTTTTGTAATGCTGGGAGCTTCAAACGAACATCAGAATTGTTATTAAAACAACAGGAAGTCGACGATCAAGAATTCGGGGAGCGAAGAGAGAGATTAGAAAAACACGTAAAAGCCGGCGGACCAGTTAATGACCCGCTTGGAATACATCCACCCATCCTACGTGGAACAATCGCTTTTTCTATAGCTATGGCAATTGAACTACAACTGAAGGCGACATTAATAGCAGCATCTCCAATAGAATTAGTAACGGAATATGGTCTCGATGATGAGATTACACATCACAACATTCAAAAATTAGTCCAAATGGTAAACAGTTGTCGGAGAGATGCGATCCCACTTGAAGGCAAAGCAAAACTAGTAGATTACAAGCTATTTGAGAAGCTTAAATTGATTATCGAATGTGGCAAATACGGTTTTCCAAAAGACCCTTGCGAATATCGTAATTCGTCGAATTAGATATTGGATATGAAAATATAGGCATGGTGACACTGTTAAATAACGAGATCATTTCATGTAATAAACTGTATGATGAGCTCGACCGCTTTTACAGATCAATAGTGTATCCCTCGCGGCTGTAAATTATTTCAAGATTTGTTATCAGTCCCAACCATTAGCCCTTCTCATCTGAGTTAAATACGCTAACTTACACCGGTATTTTTCCCAGCCCGGCATCTTTCGACCTTTTGGTTTCGTCTTCACATACTCTGAGCAAACGCATACAGAGCCTGCGTGTACGCCTCGTGCTCTTCATCGGCGGCTTCAAATATCGCCTGACGCAGACGTTCAAATGTCTTCTTATGCATGCCTTTCGGCCTGTCCATGTCATGGGCCATATAACAAGCGTCGTCATTCTAAAGGCTTGGTGAGGTGGCCCGTGAGTACTGGAACAACGTCCTCGGACGGATGGTCAGGATCATGGAATATTTCCTGCGAAGCAACCTGTGGATCAATCAGTTCAGCTGCTGGATTCTCGAAACTGAGATTTCGCACATAACGCCGATGTGCGCCGCTTGACACTTGCAGCCGTATTCGGTGACCGGTCTCGAATCGACATGCGGTTGCCGACAGGTCGACTTCAATGTGGATTGTTCCATCATCGATCATCTCGTGGTCGCAGATGGGAAACCGAGCGACGCCATTAGTGATGTTTAGCGATTTTCCTCGATGCGTCACGTTACACAATCTGATGAAGAACTCGATCGTCCTTGCCGTGGTCCGTACGAGTAGTCGGACCCGAGGAACGCCGACCGCGTCGAGCGGCTCCGAAAGGGGCGCAGTCGTGAATGTCAGGACATCAGAGCGGCGCTCAAGCTCTCGATTGTCAACTTGGCCTGAACCGTCGTACAACAGCGCGCCGCCTACTGAAGGCGTGTGGTCGGCTGGGTCATATCTGTACTTGGTTGGCGCATCCGATCGGGTCGCCGCTGAGGGCGAAAGTCGACCCGCCCTAGTAAGAAAAAGGTGCTGATCCTGCGACTGCGGGGGCCATTCGTCGAAATCACACCATTTTTGAGGTCCAATGACCTAAACGTATACGGGCTTCGACCGAAGAGACATCCAGTCATCCGTGGCGGCTGCATTGAACCAATGCATCGTCTCGCTGTATCCCGCTCGAATGGCATCCGTTGATCGGTGAGACCAGGGGCCGATCGTGAGATATGGCCTTTTTCCGGCCCTAAAGGGACTCACGTAGTCGTTAAGCTGTGGGTCGAGAAAGAAGTCGTACCATCCGCCTATTAGATGGATCGGGACTTCGACGCTCCCGACAGTGCTCGAATGGTCAGCCAGCTGCCAGAGCGCATCATCGGGGTGTGGACTTTGTAGGACCTGTTGGAAGAATGGATAAGGCTTCCCCGTGGCGATCGTGTCTGCTTCGGTCAGGGGAAGATGCGCTGACGCCTTTGCAACTCTTCGTCGTCGGCGAGCCAACGCGGTATAGAGCCTGCCTGTCGGCCGGTACCGAATGCTCTGTAGGTACACCCAATTCAATAAGTTGGCCAGACCGACGGTTCCTTGCGGCCGAAATATGTCATAAACACGCGAAGCAGCGTTCTGGATGACCAGACAGGACAACATGCCTTCAGGCGCTCAGCAGCAAGCGCCCATTCTGCATAAGCCGGGTAACTAAACCCGAACATGAGGACGTGGCCCCTGTACCAGGATTGCTCGATGATCCATTTGAGCGTGTCAGCCCCATCTTCGGCATCGGACTGGAATGGTAAGAACACTCCGCCAGAACCAAAGGTGTCACGACAGCGCTGACTCACCACCTGGTAACCACGCAGCGTGAGGCTACGCTCCATCAATCCGCTCATCGCCCCGCTCCATCAATCCGCCGATCGCCCGTCGTCCGTATGGAGTACGCATCAGAACTACCGGCAGAGGCGAGGCGCTTTACGGTTGATATAAATCTGTGAGCAAATCCACGCCATCTCATATGTGCATCGGCACGTCGCGCGTCTCGGTGACCTGCCCTTGTGTGGTTGGCCCCATTCCGAAGTAACGCCCCGCGATCTTGGCAATCCAGCCGTTTACCACTCCCAACTTATCTCTCCGCCTGAGGACGCTATTACACTTCACTGGATGTAACTGCGCGCTCATCCTCGCTCACGCTCAGCATCCGCCTCCTTATTAAGTCAATATGTTGAATGTGCCAATATTTGCTCAATTCAAGTGAATATTCCGCCTTTCTGTGTGTAATCAGACGGTTGCCTGGATCTTGACTGCGCTTCCATTAGTACTTTTGGCTTTGTTGGAATTTCACGCGTTTTTTACACGAGCACGTAATTGGGGAAAACGTATGGTCAAGTCGTTACGAAGTTAATGATGTACGTAGCTCCGAAAATGGCGCTGATACCGAGACCTTTAAGTAAAAAGTCCGCACGCGTCATGCTCTCGTCAAGCACTCGTGGAAACTGCAGTGACAGTATCGTGGCAAAGAGAAGCACAAACACAGGTTGTAGGGATGAAAGCGCACTAATGAGAGCTATTGGCCCGAGACTAATTGCATAGCTGGAAGACGCGATAGCGATATATGACATTACCTGTTCCACTATAAGTACCATTCCAATGCGCTTGGTAGCGGTTTTGTACGCCTGAATGAGATCATTTCTGAAACTTTTGAGGGTTACCATTTGACAAAATGCGAGAAACATCCCAACCTGCACCAAAATGAAAATGGTATAAAAGTCGTTGAATGAGTAGAGAAACTTCACTATGATGCTATATGCTGCTATCAAAAGATCCGACAGCAAAAGGAGGTAAAATGCCATGGATAACCGCACACCTTTCCCCGGCTTTATCGAGAATAGCGTCCCTCCAAGAACTAACAAAGCAAACGCGATGTAGTTTTGCGTCTTCAACGTTTCATTGAGGATGATGCTGGAGAGCCCGAGCACAAAGATCGGGGTCAATTGTATCAGAGGAACGACGCGCGAAACCTCTTCTATAGTCAGCGCTTTGTAATATGGCAAGTTACTGTAAATGCGTAGAAATCCTACAATTATCGTCAGCGCGATTACATATGCGGGAAGGGGTGTGAGTCCAAAAAATGGAATGGTTATAATGGGTATGAGGCTTGCACCACTTAATATCATGACGTATGCTGAAGGGGTAACTGAGTAGCCAGAAACGACTATTTTGTCAATGATGTTGGTGGTGGAAATTAAAATGAGTGAGAAAATTACAAAATAAAACCATTCCGGAAGCATAATTCCACGTTTATTATCGAGTTATACAAATTTCATAGATGTTTGTATTGGTAAATCTTTTGAGATGCTATTCACTTAATAAAAGAGTCATAAAAGCACAAAATGATGGGGGCGCATCGGCAGCCCTTTCGCGAGATCAACTGATAGAAGGTTGACGAATACCGGGCGAAGGGGCTATCGTGGTAGGCCGTTTCAAGGATGACGGACATTCCCTACAACACACTGCTGGCTGCAAAGGCACGAAGAGCGGAAAAAGAAGTATCAGAATAAACATATGCACACGAATCTCGGCCTATTCCTTCGAATTGACGAGAGCCACCCGCGGGGTTCGCCTGGTTCCAATCTGGCCTCCAACGTTGCCTGCCTGATGTAGTTAATGCGCCACCCACCTGGAATAGCTCCTTTATCTGGGCCTGTGTCACCCGCCGCGGCCCATAGTCTCCCTCTTTCAATTTATCGAAATAAGGCATAAGGTCTTTCAATTTATCAAAATCAGGAAAAAAATCTTTCAATTTACTGAAATCTGGTAACGTCGTCAATTCACTTATACAGAGCATAAAGTACGTCCCTCCACAGTTCATGGCAGTCGCGAGGTTATCGACAAAAAGAGGGCGCTCTTCGAAGTTCAACGAGTGGAACATCCCTGAGTCGATGACGGTATCGAACGTTCTCCCCAGTGTGTGCAGCTCTAATACGTTCGACACAAGAAACGTTGCTGTCAGATGACGCTGTGCGGCTTTTTCTTGTGCCTTCTGGATGGCAGTAGGGGCAAAATCGACTCCCCGCACGTCGTGCCCGCTTTCTGCTAAATACAGAGCATTCTCCCCTGTGCCACATCTGACATCGAGTACCGATCCAACGATTTCTCCTGCCTGTTTTAATTGTACGTACTCTTTCTGAGAGCGTCCGATGTCCCACGGAGCTTCGCCGTGGTAAATCGATTCTAAGAAGTCCATTGTTATACCCTCTTCTTCCTTTTGTTCACGCATTGCGTCTCAACTCGTTTTGACGCATCTTCTATTATATGTCAAGATATTTTTTCTAGTGTTTAAGCGATTCATCAAAATAAGATGATGCGTCATTCTTGGCGCCCTAAGATATCGAGGCACACTCCTTTATAGAACCACGCTTGTTTATCGTCCGGATCAATCTTGAGCGCCTTATCATAGCACACTATCGCTTCTTCGTAGCGCTCTAAGTTTATAAGACACAACCCTTTATCGTTCCACGCATCTTTAAAATTTGGATCAATCTTGAGCACCTTATCAAAATAAGGAAGCGCTTCAGCGTAGCGTCCCAGGTTCATAAGGCTTGATCCCTTATTATTCCACTCAATCGCTTGTTCAGCCTCAGCGAGCATTAAACACTCATTTATTCTAGTCAAACGATAGGCGTTGTCCTCATATCCTGTGGTAATATCTGCGATATCCGATGATTTTACGCATCAAGTATAAAATTGTGGCTTTTCTACTTTTGCGAGTGCATTTTTTGTTTTTGTGGACGCGTTCACTTTTTTCTATAAATGCCACTGAAGAATTACTGATAGGGGCCATCTTCTCATCTCTCTGCGATATGGTTCTTAGAATATTCGAAAGAAAGCGTGCTATTGGTTCATACGTCCGAGCTGTCATTTTACAATTAATTGTCCACAATTTGCGTTTTATTGTAATTTTATGAAATGATATTACTGGCTTCGTGATGGCTATTTACTCTCTTAAAGGAGCCTTTTGTCCTCGCTGCGCAAGATATACTAACTCCTTTTGATGTGCTCTTGGCGACTGCGAAATCTTATCAAAATCGTAACCATAATTCGATAATTCTATCGTGTTGACTGAAAACTCTTCTTCAATGTACTGGTCACATAGTTCAGCTCGTGCCGTCCAGTCGAACCTAACCGCCCATGCCTTTAATATTCCAGTGCGCGTCGTTCTTCCATCGATTTCTTGCGCTACATTAGATAGCGAGCGTTGACTACCCAGATTTAAAAAAATGCAAAACGCGCGATATGCAGTAACGGTTTCATCTGGCAATCTCTGCCACGGCTTCTTTCCATTTCCTCTCATTTAGCCTCGCGTGTTTTTATAATTGGAGTCAAACGTGTGCCGGCATCGAGTGTCTGGATCGACAATGACAATCGGTACGTGATCAATTGCCAAAGCAATCTAAAAAGATAATTCACGAAATTTTTGTGTAACACCAGAATAGACTGGACAGAATATGCCACTGACTGAGTAGAAACCTGAGCTGGGATACAGAAACATAGTTTTTAACACCTCAGTATTAGCTTTATCATGAAGGGGCCGCAGTCCGAGCCGTGTCCACTGAATAAAACGACGATTTGGTACTACTGGGACAGTTTGAGTGGAAATATAGCTATTGATAAAGCAAATTTTGTCCGCATTGTGTTAAATTTCTCTTCTATCCTTACCATCTGACGTCGAAACACGAAATCTCATCAAAATCGCTTCCTTTATATCACAAAATGTAACTGATACGAAATGGCGTCGATCTCCGAAGGCCGCAACAGCTGTTGGGGCATTCAAACATTCAGACGAGGACAGGCTATTTGAAATTTTTAGGAAAAAGATCTGCGAGAGGAGTATAACAAGATAAAATTTTAATAAATTACATTGCGTTAGTATCACTTCACAAACCTACAATAAAAACGCATCCCGAACGCATTTAAGCCCATCCAGTGTCAGTCGCACCGCTACGGTTTCGGCGCCTAAAGTGCGGGTTACTTCGATACAGCGCTTTGTTTCCCAATAGTCGAGGAAACTGTCAATCTCATCGTCAGTGTACCCCCACTTTTTGCCGATCGTATAGACGTCCATTTCCCATATGGTTGGGTCACCACCTAAATGAAAGTATAGTTGCTGCAGGAACTCATCGTTTGAATTGATGGCGCTCATATTCTATGCACCTTTTATAATACTCACCGTCTGAGACTCCTATGTCTCTTTTTGGTCTTAATAGCTTCGGAAAAAGGAAAAGAGAGCGAAACCTTGATGTCGTGAATGGTACTCCCCAGAAAACGTACCGCAGGCTGCTTCGGCTTCTAAATTCTATTCTCAGTCTAGTTTGCCTTCTTAATTACTGTTGTACAGCTAGCTTGCTGTTATTGCAAGCACATCGCTAAAACATGGGGCGTATTGAGCGTCGCCCCCGAACTCATACCTGAACGACCATGAGTCCTTTCGACCTGCAGAAAGACCACCATCAATAAAAGAGCCATCTGCATTCGTCGTTACGTACCAGCCACCCGGAACCCACTCACCGTCTTTATTTTGCAATTCATAGTATACCACTTTATTACCTAGACCGGTACTGCCAGAGGTCAGTGTTCCAGTGATGTTAAACTCCTTTCCAATCGTTACTTTTTTGGGATAATTAATAATTGCTATGCTCGTCGACGGCACGGCGTTGACATGTGGTACAGACGTGGCGGCAGCAGCAAACGATACCCCCATGACTACTGAAATCACGACTGATACAAGTGCGGCAATTGTTTTATTCACTTGTTTCATCTCCTTTCTACGCTTTTAATCAGATTGTCAAACATCTATTTGTGTCATAGAAATTTATACTTATATATAAACACATTTGACCTCCCATCAAGGTAATCAAAATGTTGGGTGAATTGATATGCGAAGGAAAAGGCAAGACGATAGGCATGCGAGTGCTTGACGACGATGGCACGATGGAGACTACCTTTCAGGGAGAAGGCACGCTAGCGCGACTCAATAGTGTCGTAGAAATGAGGTCGTTTAATATCTATCTTGCATGATTCAAGCCTTATGCGTGGTTATTAGCTATTAGGCTTAACTGGGCATTGTTAGGTAGATATGCAGACCGAGAATAAGACTTACTGTCCATACCCCGAGTGCCGCCACATCACCGCTACCCGATTATGTGGCATTTTCACTCGGTTCCTGATGCCGAGACTGATATAAACCCACAACCCAATGAGCACGAGTCCAAACGAGTTGTTTATGAGCTCCTCGGGATAGAAAAACGGTTGAGACGGCACGTTTTCAATAATTCACTTTACATTAAACTGTTGGATATAATCCGGTAGGAATAAGAAGTCGGAGGCACCGCGCGTTATACCCTGAAAAAGGTTTGGTGTTCTGTACGTTGCTTTTTTTGTCAATATTATGGTCTTAACCGGCCGCACACACCATAGAGTCTTTTTATCGGGATAATTATATAGACACGTCTCAGAGTTTCATGTTCGGCGCAATGATGGACGCGTCGAACGGAGTTGAAACACAATGTGTGAAGAAGGTAAAGAGCACATGATGATGGGTAAAGAGCATTTGATGATGCTGTGGGAGAAGCTCGGCGAGAGCGAAAAGAAGACGCTCATGCATCGGATCCTTGACGCGAAGATCATGAAGAAAGAGCAGTCCATCAAGGACCTGCAGTACAAGGTCGAGACCCTGAAAATGATCAAGACGTGGATAGAAAACATGTGAGGCTCTCTCACATACTCTCATTTTTTTCCGCTAATGTGACGATCAGGATTTTAGCGGCGTACGATAGCTTAGCTACGACACCATAGTGTTTTAATTTTTTTTATGTAATCCTGGGACATCTCAGGCCTACCTCGTTGTAGCTTGCCATCACCACTTCTTATCGGCACGGTAATGAGCATAAGCTATATTATACTCAACATACTAGGCATACTACGGTGAAGAGCAGTGCAGACTGAATGCACCGCACCGAAAGAAATTCAATTTCAACATAAAGCAATAGATGAAGAGG
>DASPRZ010000104.1:0-36457 GCA_035624185.1 Candidatus Acidiferrales bacterium | reverse complement strand
GACTTGTGCTTCAACGGTCGATGCACCAAGGTGAGGTGTCATGATAACATTGTCGAGAGTCATGAGCTTATTGCCGACTGGGGGTTCATGTTCGAAGACGTCAAGAGCAGCTCCTGCAACCTTTCCTGTGACAAGCCCCTTGTAGAGTGCATCTTCGTCGATGATTCCACCTCGAGCAACATTGAGTATCCGCACCCCAGCGCGCATCATCTCGATTTCCTTCATTCCGATCATGTGATGTGTATCCTTTGTGAGGGGCGTATGAACGGTGATGTGGGACGGTGCGACGTCCATCCGCTTACCATAGCCGTGATTAAGGGCGCACTTGACCGTGTGCTTCAATCGCCGGTGAACTTTGTAAACGCGGAGATTTTTGCAAAGAAACGGGGCATACGGATATCGGAGACGAAGATAGGAGCGGTTGAAGACTTCACAAGCTTAGTAACAGTGCGTATAAAAAGTGACAGGGAGGATTGGTCTGTTGCTGGAACGTTATTCCTCGGTGACCAGCCGAGGATCGTAAAAATAGGAAATTATCACGTCGACGCAGAAACAGAGGGGTGTATGCTTATTACATCACATATTGATAAGCCAGGTGTCATAGGCAGGGTAGGTACATTACTTGGTGGCAACAACATCAATATCGCCCGTATGAACGTTGGACGCGACAAAGTGAGGGGGAAAGCAGTTATGGTCTTAGCACTTGATGATCCACTCACAGAAGAGATTCTCGCCGACATAATTGCGCTTGATGGAATTTCAACCGCCAAAGCAGTAGTACTATGAACGGCTTTAATTCCCTCTAGGTCTTTGCCTAACGTGTAGTTTGACGTTCATATCCATTTTTGTTTGAGATGCAACGTTCTGTAGGCGTAATGTTAACGTCCAACTTTTCGCTTTCCACGTAAGCGTGGTCGTTTGATATATATTCTGTAAAAATAATGTGAGAATAGAGACCAGTTACAAGTATGTCTTCATGCCCTTAGTCAACAGACAAATGAAAGAACAACAGACAGTCGAACAGTAAAAACCATCCGTCGGCATAATTTATAGAAGTCAGTACATCGCTTTTCGCAAGTACATCAGACAAAGATTTATCATCTAAGATATAACCTTTTATTCGACTGGTTCGCGCGTCCCGTTACTGTTAGAGTGTCGAGTCTTTGAGCTTTAGCGATATATGTGCATACCTGTTCATTTCCAAGACAATTATACTGTACCACCCATAAAATAATGGATAACAATTTCTCAACATACGCCAAAAAAATCACCTAAGAGGTTAAACTCTTTTTAATCAAATCCAAAAGCTCTGTTTTGTTTCGTACCCGCTCCTTCTGTTTTGGACTTTTTCCCCTATATACACTTGCGTATACTTCAGGTACCTCCCCTTCAGTTATGCCCATCAATCCTTGTATTATCCCACTAAAGATGTCTCTCGTTTTTCGCTCATCTAGAGTAACATTTCCAAAGTTTCTAAACCACATTTCGACCCTCTTGTCTTCTGAAATTATAGTTATTTTTCGGATCTGCTTTTCCCACCACAGATGAATCATTATCTCATAAGTCTTCTGTTTTATCATAATACTCCTTATTTTTAAAGAACAAATTTTTACATTGGGCGCTTATTCATACGCATGGCCACACACTCCATGCATCTTTCACACGGCTGACGCAAAGTTTTGACATATTACTGCAATAACAAAGTTCTTACATGAACGCTCTTGTAATTTTTGAGGGACTTTGTATACATATATCTTAGTTTTTACATTCTTCGCTTTCTCTAAAATTCATGTACATATAAGATTAATATTACCCATGAAAGCTTTTACTGAACAAGAAATAATTTCGCCATGAAATACGATGACTTTACGCCTAAAAAAGCCAATTTTTACGAGCCCCACCACAACTCTTGCTGAACATTTTAGAAAGATTTTTTTTGTAAAAGAATGACTTTTAACTATTAGAAAGAAAGGCTGTTAAGCAAGAACAACAAAAACTGAAACACTTAAGAACGCAAAGTCGGTTTTTCGTGAATCTAAGCTCCGACATTACTAGCTTAACCAAAGCCGACATATTTTCGATGATTTATATGCAAATTTATCTGAGTCAATGATTTATTGCTATGACTAAATTATTTTGTTTACTTTTCTAAGGGAGGTACATAAGTCTTCAGTTTGCTTTTACCCTGTGAAATGTCATCATAGATTCCCTTATTCTGTTTATTTGACGATAATCCGTTCAGTTTAGGCTATTAACTAACTGCAAGGACGACATGTCGATATCGAAGCACATTACCGTTTTAGCGGTACTCGGCTTCAAAACAAGATTGACTCTCAAGTGACAACCATTTGGAACCATTTGAAAGTACATGCTCTTTTCAGAGTTTTCCATATGCGTGAACTCTGCCGCAACATCTGAAGCAAAAGCATCAGCCTCTTGAGTAGATCCGAATGTTCTCGCAACACCCTTAGCCTCAAATAGAAGGATGGGAATTGAACTGTGTTCGCACCCAGTTACCCTTAGTTCCGATAGATTCTCACTAATTCTCTTTTCTTGCCATTGAAAAATCGTGCATTTTACGTCTAGCAATTGCTGAATTAGATCGACCTGATCGTGCAGCATGCGATCGTGAACGGTTAAAGATTCTTCCGTCATCTTGCCCTGTTTAAATACGCTCTTTTGTTGTGACATGAGATATACGTACCTACAGTCGTTATCTGTACGACAAGACTATTTCAAACGTTTCTTAAATATACATCTAACAAAAATTTTTTGTAAATCTTATCTCGTTTAAGTGTGTCAAAGAGAGGGCCCTTAAAAAAGTATATAGACGGCAACATTGCAGCTAGTCTCTGTTTCAAGAGAAGTATGTGTCACATCGTATTGCTAAACGTATACCCATCACTTTGATAACAATCTGGCAAACTGAGTAAGAAGTTACGATTTCTTTTACATTTTTTAAAGTTGTCAAATCTAAATGTTTTATCGCATAACGGTTTGTGCCACACTATTAATACAAGCGTTAGAAATTTATCCTGCAAGTTCAGACGTTGATGAGACGTTAATAGACGTAGGTTTTTGCTTATATCGGCTTTGCTTTATAAGCATCTTGCGATCATCTATTTCTACAATTCCAATCGAGGGGGGTCCGATAGTGGATAGTTGTATAAATGTTCCTGCATTAAGAGGATTCAGTGCCTTTTTCGTCTGTTATCATATTAAAGTTATGTTTCGTTTATCTCTTATAAGATGCTTATATTATACGGATGTAGACAGATTGTTTTTAATTATAATGATTCCTGCTCACCTTATTTGTGAACTTCTTTACCCCATTTCTGCAACACAGATTGTACCATATCACATTTGAAACTAATTTCAATGTAATTTCGACATAATAAGAAAATCAATACAGAAGATAACCACAAAAAATTGTTATAACTTTTTTTCTTAATGCGCACATATAAATTCGAGCTGAGTGGAAACGCCAATCTTGCTTATAATTTATAGGTAGAGGCGTGATAGTTTGCTAAAGACTAGATATCCACGCTAAACACAATACAGCGTCCACGCGAAGTAAAATAAACTTTAGCGGAAAAATGAACTAACATTAGTGCTTTACGATAAACATTAATGGAAACTTTGTTGCCTATGCCAATCTCGCGTTAATTTATTTTGTCTAAATATTTATTAAACAGAATGGAGATGTAATATCCTGACTTTTAAACTGACACCAATCAAAACTTATATGCGACCCGTCGCACATATAAAAAAGTCATGGAAGAAGAGCTCATTCAGGAGCTTGAAGTTTTTGGTCTCAATGAAAAAGAAGCACATCTCTACGTAATATTACTCAAATACGGTGCAAAAACTTCCGGCGAACTAGCAAAGGTGCTGAACAGCTATCGAATGGACGTTTACCGAACACTTGAAACTTTAGATGAAAAGGGCATGATTGAAATAACAATGGAGAGCCCCACGAAGTATGCAGCAGTTCCAATTGCTACTGCGATCGATGCCGCAATAGAGAAACAAACATATGGGTTGCAGTGGATGCAAGCCCGTAAGAACCACGTTGTGACGGCTTCAAAGAGCTTACCTGAACGAAGTGCGAGTACGACTGATAATGATTTCACGAAGTATAAGGTGATAAAGGGCAGGGCGAGCGTAATAGCTACCATCAGCCTGTTAATTAAATCAGCCGTGCATGACATTTTGGCCATAATTTCTCCCGTTGCATTGCCAATCTTCTCTATAAGCGGGCAACTTGATTATTTAATTGCTGCGGCAAACCGCGGTGTTCGTGTGCGATGTATTACCGACATCGTACCCCAAAATCTCAATGCAGTGCACGAAGTACTTTCGGACATAGAACTTCGACACCTTGGTGGGTATAATGGAACTCAATTTTTAGTAAGAGATTTGCGAGAAAGCCTTACAACTGTCAAATTAGATACAGTCCACCGTGCAAAAGATGCCGATGATGTGTTCTTCTGGACAGATAATTCAGAGTATGCACAGCATTTGGAAGCCAGCTTTGATTACTTGTGGGGAAATTCACTCGATGCAAAAAAAAGACTAGAAGAGCTTATGGCAGAATACCCTCATCTAGCCATCTTCAAGGAGAAGTGAGTGAACCAAAAGCAACGTTTTTACGACAATTTATAGAACGTGGAAAGGATGAGAAACACATAGTTTGCTCACATCACAAATCACTACTTAATTTGTAATGAATTCAAGAGATGTACATAGCTTGAGATCATCAGGTCCTAGAGCAACCAATTCACACAGTCAATCCTATTTCGTCGGAAACTTAACAAAAAAGAGCCAAAAGTCTCGTAAAGATTTCATCGCCTCTGCGAACTTATCAAATTCTAATGGCTTCACAATATAACAATTCGCGTGATGAGCATATGCACCAATGATGTCTTTATCGTAATCCGACGTAGACAGAATTATTACAGGGATAGCTTTCAGATTATCATCGTTCTTTATGTCTTCGAGTACTTCACGACCATCTTTTTTTGGAAGACTGAGATCAAGAATGATGAGATCTGGTTTTGGTGCGTCGACGTAGGTACCTCTGTGGTAAAGAATGTCCATTGCCGCTTGGCCATCAATGGCTACGCTAACATTGTTACTAACTCTAGCATCTTTGAATATTTCTCGTGTTAAGCGCACGTCAACAGGATTATTCTCTACTAAAAGAATCTCAATTGCCTTCGTTCTTGCCGCTGCACTCATTTTAGTTACATCTCGTTTAATCGTAACTTTTTTGTTTAATTGGCCGTTAAACAACGTTTAAGTTTATAAATCTACTTAGGGCGTCATTTTATGTTCTGCTATTTCGATCTCAATAGAGTGGTCATTTTCAACCGTTTTCCTCTATCAATTGGACTGACACATGTTAAAGATGCTGCTATTCAACAGCTCCGTTAATACAGTAGTAAAAACTTGCGATCCCGCATTCAATCTGCACCAGACACCGGCTACACGGACAGCCCTTCTTCTCTGGGATCTTTTCACTTTTGCCGAGAGAGCAAAATAATCCCCCTTGTAATTTGTTTTGTCTAAACGTAGGACAGATGCCTTTATAACACAGACATTGACCCATTTTTTCAAATGTATAGCGGACTTTCATTGGTATCTCCTCCAGAACAAAATATATATCAACTTCCGATTTGTCAGACTACCTGTTCATAGTTCGTCCTTCGAGTTAAATATGAAAAACTCGTACAGACAAGAAGCGTGCATACTTATTTGTGATAGATTCATAGCACTCCAACTGCTTAAGATCAAATCATGCGTGGGAAAAATTATTCAATTTCAGACCCTTCAGCGCAGAAATAGAGGTCTATAAGGCAATATTCATCCCATAAAACACAGTTGTTGCACGAACAGCCTTTTTGTTGCAAGGGTTGTTGGCAAGCAACTGTTGAGCAAAAGAGCCCTCCGCTCAAATTGTTCTCGTGATAAGTCGCACACGTACCTTTGTAACAGATGCATTTCCCCATGTTTGTGAAATTGTTTGTAACTCTCATTCGATCAGGTCTCCTCATAAAATATAACAAAGGCTGGGTTACTCTCGAGCAGCACCCCAAATACAAAAGTACCCTCGATTGAGGCTATACTTAGAGAACACTCGACACGCCGGACAATTGCATCCTTTCCTATCTGATGCTTTCAAAAAGGGCGACAAAGCACAGAAAAATCCCCCCTCTAAGAGATTAAAGTGGAAGGTCGGGCATCCCCCGCATATGCACGTAGACAAATTCTCTTCGGTATTTGACACCTTCATTTGTTTCACTCCATTAATTACTAGAGTACCGTCTTGTTTTATATGTGACGTTTCATTTTTATATCTCTTTATTTTTAATAAAAATGAAATTAAATAGAAAGAATGAAAAACGTTTCAGTCATTGCTGCAACAAACAGTTTCGTTACTTAACAGATCCCTACGATTTTCAGCCATATTATTTACGGTCACTTCGGCTATCTCTCAAATTTTAATAGTGATCGTACTATTTGCTCACCTATTTTTTTCCAATGTGCACATCTTTATACATATATCCTAGCGGAATAAGGATGAAATTCTATTATTTCAAGCAAAAGATCGATGAGCGGCTGTTTTCTTCGACAAATGCTTAGAACCTCGAAATATAATAGAGGACTCTTAACAGCTTGAAATTTGAATTCATTGAGTATAATTGGTGCTAATTTGAGCGGAAACACCTCAAGGACAACGTCGACAAAAGTCACATAACGTCGTAACTTGAATGAACCGTCAGTTTTACCGAGTAATGCGACAAGTTTCTAATTTTAAATAGAGAGTTGTATAGTAGGTAATAAACAGTGACATGAATGCGCCGTCCTTTAGTGACGTAAACTTATAATGCAAGAATCAAAATATCTTGTGATCGACCTTCTCACGAATCGGTTGTTGATTCCGCTCTATTTATACGTTAGAGAGACAATAATTAGCAGCCCCCAAATTTGCTCTAAACAAAGTAATAAAATTATTATACTGTTTAAACCTTCACATGAGCAGTATGACGAAATTAGGGACGTCTATACCGATTTGCGTAGACTGTAAGCATATGAGAGGATGCACCGAGGAAGCGGGTTTACTGTGTGATGCCTTCCCAGAGGGCATACCTGACGAAATACTTCTCTGTAAGTTTGACCACCACAAGCCGTATCGCGGTGATCACGGCATTCAATTTGAGCCAATTGACTAAATGACGCGGGAACGGAAAGAGAGCCTTCTATTTGTCCTGAGTTCGTTGCAATAGACTCAAAGTGGGACAGGGGTAAACGGATAGTTTATTCGGTTAATGGCAGCCATAGACTACTAAAAACGGCTTCGGCAAATCTAAGTATATAATGGCTAAGCCCATAACCTATTATTTCATTTACAATTCCGTTTATCTTTTACAGTTTAATAGTAATGTGATTTTTATAAGAGTTTTTCATCTCTCACGTACTTCAAACCGTTAACAGTCTAATAGCTATTACAACAATGAGAGACGTAAATTTGACTCATTCGCTCAAGCAAAGGCTCGTAAAAATATGCTCTAGAATCTTATAAAATCTTGAATCTAGATGCCTGGAATCACGAGATACAAGTCTTACTTTGACACGCAGAAGACTGCCTAAGCAAAAACAGCATTATCACTGCTTCATGTGTAGGTCGACGAGGATCGCCCCATAATGCAGATCAACTTCTTTGTTTGAATGAGATTTCTCTCGCGCCGGTCAAGCAAAGTCGAAAGGAGTGATTTAATCGATGGCTAACCCCAAAACACTTTACGGTTTTCCTCGCAGAGAATAAGTCAGTGGCGCTAATCATGCTCTTGAAAGCAGCAAGTATGCAAATAAGTTTCACTGTAATCTGGCGATATCGAAGGCATACGCTTTATGTTTAACTAACTTCGTAGTTTCAGCCAGATAAAATAGGCGATAAAATCTACCTACTTCACCCTATGAAAGGCGGGGGTTGCTACCTCTTTTTCTTAGCTTTTTTTCTGACACTCTTGCTCTTCGTTTTCCGCCTTACCTGAGCTTGGGCTGAAGGATGCTGGGTAGTCTTTTTGACCACCTCAACGAAGGACTCTTTTCGCTCACCAGCTTCAAACTCAACGAGGCGCGACCTTGCTTTCGATTTTTGCTTAGGTTCCTCTCCAGTAATATTTTCAAGAGCTTGACTTACGGGCTCTGGGAGCTTTGACAGTGTTTTTTCTTTCTTAGCTCTCAAACTTCCTTTCTGTTCAGGTCTTTCTCTGGGCACAAAGATGTACATTGAAACGGTGATGAGCGTAAGCATAAAGATTATGACCGCTGCAGTAGGATCGAAGCTCTGGATTACTAAGAGAAATATGATTGTAGCGATAATCGGTACTCCTGCAAATATTGCCAGATAAAAAATGGCCGGCTTAGACTTCGTAAAATTCAGATTCTCGGCTATAAAACCTTTTCCTGCAACTTCCTCTTGCGACATATTCCTCCTAGCGCGTGCTATAAGGTTGCTTCTTCAGCACTAAAATACATTTATCACAAACTTACTTATCAAACTAACTGAATCGCTGGAGACATTACCCCTACCTTTGGTGTTGGGCTGCACCTGATAAATACTTCATATTACTTGTCAATCTCAGCCTATGTTCAAGCTTATGGAATGGTATAAACATTCCCTTTCGTGTATTTTTAGGTGTTTCAGTCCCCCACGGAGGCCACGTCAGCAAGGACTTTGCGTTCGATGTCATGTGAAGTTTAGACGAGTCATATGCTGTGCAGAGTCATATGCTGTGCACGGAGTACATTATGTTGTTTTTGTTCCGAATTACAAGTCGTGCGACGACCAACAACCTAAAACTCAATGTAAAATTTATCACTTTTCAGATATCGGTAAAGCGCCTTCTTAAATGAGTATCGTCAACCAGATATTAAATGCATTCTGTTTAGTATCTCTGACTTACGACTCTTATGTGAATTGCTTGAGATCATGTCACTTACGCTAGATCCTATCTCCTACACGAGTTCTACTGTGGTTTGATTTCAAATACACTCTTGTCATTACATTCCACACGTTGATGAGCGACAGCCTGCAGAATATCATTAGTATACGTAATATACCTGGAAAACAACTTATGTGTAATTAAAAAACGTAAATGATCACGAAATCGGTTTAGATCAAATGTCTTACACTTTTAACTATCATTCTAGGGTCTCTGTGCATTACTTGGCTCTCGATTAGGCCACCGATCAAGTTTTCCGTATCATGATTCTCTCACCTAAATCTATCGCATTAATAATTCGATTGGCGATGTTGGTCCCTTTAGTAACTTTAATTTCTCCGCCCCGTCCCATTGTAGCTGTAAATAAATATTCATCGTCTATCAATACGTCTACAATATCACCAGCCGAAGCGTTAGAAGTAATCACCACGTGTTTATCACTAAACTCGACCTCTGCCTGAGAAGCTGTAAGTTTCGAGGTCTCCACCTCATACCCCTTCCTTGGCTTTTCAGTTGTCGGTTCAACGTCAATGTCAATGCCAAGGACCTCTTCAATCCTCTCAATCGTTTTGCCACCTTTGCCGATAACGTGCGAGATATCTTTGTCACTCACATAAACCTTAGCTCTATTGTCAGAGAGCATTTCCACACGAAGCACGTCCTTTGCATACTTGCCGACTTCGCGCTCAATTTCCTTCGCTGCAAACTTCCATACACGCTTTGTTTCAGGCTTTTCAGCCTTTCTCACCGGCATGACCACTATCTGCCCGCTGAAGAGGTAGATCTCATACTCAAGTTTTTCAGTTTCGAAGTTAACCACCTCGATAACTGGCCGAGCGAGATCAGCTTCGGTCATACCCGCGGGCACCTTAACCACAAAGTTGACATTGTAGACTGTTTCAATCTCTCCCTTTTTAATGAAGATGACGGTATCCACAATTTGTGGTATTACTCCGAAGTCAACGCGACCAATGAGTCGCTGTATTGCATCTATAGCGCGAGAGGTGTGAACAACGCCCACCATGCCAACTCCAGCCAGCCGCATGTCGGCAAATATCTCAAAGTCATGAGTCTTTCGCACTTCATCGTATATCGTGTAGTCGGGTCTCACTAGAAGCAGTATATCGGACGTTTTCGCCATGTCACCTTCAAGAGCTGTATACTGAGTGATTTCGTCAGGGACTTGTAAATCCCGTGGACTTTCCATGGTCTTTACTATGTAGTCACAACTGAGCAAAAATTCTGCAACGCCTTGTGCAAGCGTTGATTTTCCAGACCCTGGGGGGCCTGCAATTATTATTCCTTTCGAGGGTCCGACCAGACGGCTTTTTAATTCTTCTGCAAATCTGTACTCATCAAGCCTAACAGTAGCGATAGGTCGAACTACCGTTATTTCGATTCCATCAGAAAACGGCGGGCGAGCGATGGCCACCCGGAGAGGCCCGAGTTGAACAACAGTAGCCCCGCGCCGTTCCAGCTCAATAAATCCATCCATTCGCGATTTCGCCCTCTCAATAATCTCAGTGGCTATATCGCGCATCTCTTTTTCGCTCATAGGTGTATCACGAATCTTAACGAGATGAGGCGCTTCAATTGATCCACGCTTCGCCATTGGCGGTACGTTCTCCTTAAGATGTACGGACATCGTGTCTGGCGTAAAGAACTCATCAAGCAAAAGGGGGGTTACCTCCTCCTTTTCAGGCCTGAGATACATTACATCAATGCCTTTCGCTCGAGCAACTTCAGACTGCACAACGTCACTCGTGATAAATGTTGCATCATTATCGATTGCAATTGTCCTTATCATCGCATCGATTTCGCCGGCTCCAGCAAGCCTCACCTGCTCAAGAGTGGGCCGCTTGCCCGCATAGATGAGACTTATCTCCCCTGCTCTGCGCTTTTCATCGAGGGCCTTAAGCTCATTTAATCCCCTAAACCCAATTTCACGGCCATGGTTTGCTTGCGCCTCGAGCTCTGAGATTGCGGCTTCTGGGATGATTATAGTCGCCGCTTTAAGCTCACCTTGTTCGATGAGTTTTGTAATCCTCCCATCTATTATAACGCTCGTATCCGGAACATACTTCATGTTTGCTCCACAAATTTCCACTACAATAACACCTATTAAAGACTAATCTCTTAAATTCTTATAATACTAGTAAGTGCTTCGTTGAAGTCCTCAAACTTGTATTGGGTAAAAAATCTTGGTGTCTCTATCTTTTGCATTTTGCTCTCATTTATAGACTTCTTCAGGGTTAAACTCCCTCACCCCTATGAATTCACCGTCAATTTTTCTAAAAAAACAAGACTTAAAACCAGTGTGGCATGCCGCTACAATCTGTTCGACTTTGATGACGAGCGCGTCTTCATCGCAATCAACTAAAATATCCCTCACAAACTGGAAATGCCCTGAAACTTCCCCCTTTTTCCACACTCTCTTTTGTGTCCGGCTCCAATAGTGAACGCACCCCGTCTGAAGCGTCGCCTTAAAGGCCTCTTCATTCATAAAGGCTATCATCAGCACCTCGCCGGTAATGCAATCTTGTGTAGCTACTGTAATTAAACCACTCTTGAAGTTAAGCTGTAACATATGTACCAGAACTACGGGCGTAAAAGATTATAGAGTTAACTATGCGTTTTATACATCGAAGGAGATTCTACGAGAGTTTCTCCTCCTGCCTTAATATTCGCATCGACAATCGACCCAATAACTATGTGATGGTCACCGGCTTCCTTTTCCCACACGACCTGACAGTCAAAGTACGCCACACAATCATTGAGTATCGGCGAGCTAGTTATTCCAAACTCATATTCAATGTTCTCGAATTTGTCTACTGTCTTGCCGGACCTTTTACCAAATGAATCAACGAGAGTGGCCTGATCAGACTTAAGAACGTTAACCGCGAAAGATCCGCTAGCCTTCACAAGTTCATAAGTGTAGTGACGCGGGTTTATGGCAGCCATAATAAGAGGCGGTGCGAAGGATGCTTGCGTCACCCATGTCCCTATAAAACCGCTCAACTTGCCCTCGTGGTTGGCTGTGATTATGGTCACCGGATTTACAAGCTTCCAAAGCGCCATTTGAATTTTATCCATATAACACATTTCCCATGATATATCCAACATAACGCTGGACTACTGCTCTCAACGATAAGTTCTCTTTCAACTCAAAGACTCCTGCAAGAGCAGTATAGATTACTTTTTGAGCTTGTGATATTTTAGACATGTTAACAAATTTTTACTGTGTCTTATACTTTAATTATCGTAGCATAGTAAGCTGTGTTTTGAATAATCGTTCTTTAGTCTCAGATTATTAGAGGTAAAGATCTTTTGCATCCACTAACCAATGATCAATCATTTCCCGCTTCAGTTGCTCCTTGCCAGATAACACAACATCAGTTGATTTAATCGATTCAGGTGACCTTTTGCCTTTGAATTTTTTTGTCGACGCTCAGATGTAGACCTACCCACACAAAAGTTTAAATGCAATCAAAGGTGAAACTTTAACCTAAGGATCTTAACAAGCTCTGCTGTTCCATTTAATTGTTTGAAAAGAGAACCAATGCAGAGTACAAACTGAATCGTATTGCTAACTGTTGCTTCAAAACGCTGTTACAAAGCGTTTCGAAATAATGCTCGGCATTAAGAATATTCAATGACCTGTTACCTTTGCTATACTACCCCAGGAAATAGTGAAGCTTATTCTACCTCAGCCAATCGTTTCACTATCTCATCAATCGTTTCACTATCCCATCTACAGTCAAAGAATCTTGTTTGCCCGTATTGAGATCCCGTAGCGTCAGATTTCCCGACATGATTTCTCTGTGTCCTACGAAGATTGCATAGTCAAAGCCCTGAGCATTAGCGGATGACAGCTGCGCCGCCATCTTCCGTCCCATGAGATCTATATCTGCAGAGATATGAGATCGAAGTCTATTGACGACCTTTAATGCCTCTCGACGTGTGTCCTCTGTTGAGATTACCATCACTCGCACGGGCTCTTTAATCTCCACATCAACTACAGCCATCACCCTATCAAATCCAACTCCAAATCCCGTAGCAGGTACATCTTCACCGCCAAAAAGATGCGCAAGCCGATATGAACCGCCTCCTAAGACCTGATTCTGAGCCCCAAGACCTTCTATATAGGCTTCGAATACTATGCCTGTGTAATACTCAAGCCCTCGTGCAATACTGAAATCAACTGTATAGATTATGCCAAGGCTGTCTAGCAGCTCAAGCACCGTTAATAGATAACTAGTATCCACTATATTCTCGGCTTCACTGAGAGGATCCGTTCCCTCAATGATTTTAATCGCCGCATTACCATTGGGAATGCCTTTTAAACTCTCAAGGTCACCTTTGTCAATTAAGCGCATAGCAAGAGCGCAAGTTTCGTCATCGAGTTCACAAAAGACAGCGCGTAGCACGTCAAGGTACCCAATGTGTATATCGACCCCAAGCCCCAAGCACTCGAGCAACGCTTGTGAAAGTGCAATTACCTCTGCATCAGCCTCAGGTCGCGTGCTGCCTATAAGCTCAACGCCAAATTGCCAAAACTGGCGATATCTACCTGACTGCGGCCGCTCATACCTAAAGCAATCGCCGAAGTAGTAAAACTTGAGCGGTTTTGGATAAGATTGGAGCTCATTAACATACATACGGGTGACAGGAGCGGTCAGCTCAGGACGTAATGCCAACGAACGTCCAGCTTTATCTTTGAAACTGTAGATCTCCTCTACTATTGCCTCACCCGACTTTACGGTGAACAACTCGAGAGGCTCGAATGCAGGTGTTGCAATTTCTCTATATCCCCAGAGCTCAGCAATCTGTCTGAGCTGTGACTCTGCAAAGCGACGCTTTCGCATCTCCTCAGGCGTAAAGTCCCGTGTTCCACGCGGCCTGATTATTGGTGTAACTTTTCTTGTTGCCATCTAAGTAATATAAGAGAGAATCTATTCAGGTAACTTTTTAGCCACTTATCAAACATCAATCATTCCAAACTGAGTTTGACCATCGAATCTAGGCTTCTTTTCGTCAACAGTGCAACGAAATTACCGACTCCTCAAGATTGCAGATAGTCATACCCTGTTAGTATTGATATAGCTATTTTAACATTTAATGTCTTGTTTAACATTTAATGTCTTGTAGTTTTTGCTACATACCATTACTATTCCTATTTGATAGTCATTGCAGTATTCTCACTCCCGTGCACAACTATAAAACTAATTCTTTATTTCAGTCCTATGAACGCGCTTCAAGATATAATTACACGAATCTGGTTTAGAAGATACAAAGAAACCGGGTTGCTTAAAAAAATATTATCAGGTAAAGAATAGAGCCCACATGTGAAAAATCGTCAAGTTTGCAAGCTCGGTCAGATGCTATTGCCTCAAATGGCTTTGAGCTCCACAAAAATCGGAAGTTTCTAGTCAATTAATGCTATAAGCTTAGTTATCGCCTCTCTCCTCCTGGTACAAATTTGTTAAGCGTGCGGCACTACACCTAGTCTACTTCCATTTGGTTAGCATCTAGTCAAGCCCCATAACGGCATACTTTTGACCGCGCTCTGAAATGTACGATTTAATTTCATCGCCAAAATGCTTTGCTCTTGCCCCAAAGAGCAAGGTGACCGCAGGAGGGATGTTATTATCAATCATCCAGCCCACATTTTTAACCCTTCTCTGTGTAGAAGAGCATGACAGGCCCATAAACATCATATGAAAATCCTCAGAACCCTGTCTATGTTGTTCTTTTATTGTACAAACTCGCTCTGACCTAGCTGCTGAACTACGCTCTGCCAATCAGCCCAAGCATCTTCTTCGATGACTTTTCCATAGCGCAGTCGGATAATGCTGATACCATTCATCGAGAATGTCTTGCCCGCCGGAACCGATATGCCACCGGGCAATGTCAGAGATACTTTAGCAGTCACAGTGACGGCATATCTGACCGTGACCCTGTCTCCCTCTGTAATCGTCTCCTCAATGGTAATTACTCGTGTGGCCGCATTGTGGAGGGCGCCTACCACCTTCTTGAGGTTCTCCAACCCATGGATCTCGCCATATCCGGCACCGCCCTTCATCACGATGTCTGGAGCGCAGATCTCATCCCAAACAACAACGTTATCCCGTCCTTCCTTAGGATCTCCCTCAACGTAACGGCGAGCCGTGATTATATTTTTAGTTATTTCAGAATTCGGATACATCATCTCGACAGGGATCCGCAGCTGCTCCCTGAACTGCCATGTATCGCTGATGATTCTAAGTGACGTGATCAGCCCCTTCGAGTTGACTTTGAAGAAGTAGACGTAGGGCACGCTGTAAAAACGATTCGTCGCCGGAATGACGCCTGTGGGCCATTTGATGTCCACCTTCATCGTACCGTTTTCGATCACTTCGAGCACCACTTGGTCACCAGCAGCGACTGTGTTTGTGATCTCAACATGGGTGTCGGGGAACGAGTTCGACGTCACTTGCCACACCTGCTTCAGGAAGCTTTCCTTGTCCAATTGTTTGATGTCTAGACTCGCCATAACCGAGGTCGTGTAGACGAAGTCTGGGGCAAGCAATGCTGCCGCACTATCGATATCATGCGCGTGCCATATCTCCATCAACTTGTTGACCACTTCTACAGGATTCATATCACTCATCTCCATTTTCTCTCGATTGACGTTAACCACCCTCTACTCACACTATTAGACAACTAAGGGATTATGATTACGGCGACAATTGTCGTCATTTTCTGACAACATTTTTGTAATTACGACGTCAACTTGCGCTTGCAACTGAGGAGAGCAGAAAGGCAGGTACTGAATCATATAATGAATCAGTCATAAAGGCACCATGGAGGGGAACACGTCGGCGGTGAGGAGGAAGCACGAAGCAGGTGAGGAATTTTATCGAGTTACTAGAGGATGCGGGTATCCGTTATAAAATGGTTTTACATTCTGATGGAAAGTTCCCGACTCATTCGCCACTTAGTCGTCTAACAGAAAAACAGCGGAAAACCCTCATCACGGCCCATGCGCTCGGATACTACGATATACCGAAGAAGGTAGGTCTTGTGCAGCTTGCCGAACGACTTGATCTTTCACGTTCTACAGTGGATGTGCAACTCAGAAGAGCAGAGAGACGGTTGTTGAATCACATAATGAATGAGTCATAAAAAGCGCATTGAAGGAAACTCATCGGCCGGCCATATCGCAGAGTAATTGGCGAAATTATGTTGACGAATCTACCGCAATTGATGCTTTCTAATCGGAGGTTTTCCTTCTTTTTTAGGCGGTTGCGTGACTAGAGTAGGTTGTCGTACCTAAAGACTAGGAAAATGATTAGACCTTTAAATGAACAATGGTATACGCATTGATTTGGTCACATGAATTCATAATTTTCAAGGCTTGCTCACCCCACGCCGGGTTGCGGGAAATTGCAAAAAGCGGTATCTGCTCGATGAGGTTCAGACGTCCATCCCATCTTGTTATGATACGTGCATCCTCCAACTCCCACGTCACTTCCACGTCGGTCATATCGACATCTTTTAATGAGCGATTAATAGCGGAGCTCCAACTTTCGAGTTCGCATCGAAGACGAGTTCTGCCCCTGGCAGCACGTCAGCGAGGGAAGAGAGGAAGTACCTGACCTGCGCCTCTTCAAACCATACTAAAACACCGCTTGCGAGCATGAAGAGGCCATTATCGGTGTGGCCAATGTCAGCCCGCCAGCTCATGTCAAATAGCGATTTTGCAATGTACCGTATGCGGTCAGTCTCTGGCAATAGCTGCTTGCGCAGAGCGATGACGTTTGGCAGGTCGATGTCGTGCCAGTGGATTAATCCGTTATCGACGCGGTAGAACGCAGTGTCGAGTCCCGCGCCGAGATTTACCACTGAGGCTCGGGGATGCGTGACTATGTACGTCCGTAGTTTGTCGTCGAATTGGCGCGCTCGTGCCGCAAACCACAGGCTATCCCAGAAGGTAAAGCGCTGTTCGAACATTGAAAAATCGTACTGAAGGTAATCGACAAGCTCGACGGCTTTCGGATCATTCGGCAATGAAGGGTACGACTTGCTTATCTGTGCTCTGTGCCATAGCGGAAGTACCAAGGTTTTTTCCAGTGGATTTAATTCGACACGCATAACTCGTGTAGGGAAATGCATTGACGATAAGGTTTCTCATGCGTGCTAGAGGTGCTTGCATAAGCACTCATTGCCTGGATGGGTATGACGTGTATTGAGAGTATTAAAAAAATATTTGGTTAATCCCTAACCCTCATTAAGACTTCTTTCACTCCACCGATCTCGTCAGAGCAGTGTGTAGTTTGCATGTCAATACCGTCCGAGTTATGCATGTAGTTTATCTTCAACGCATGAGTTTCTTCTTCATTTTTGATGTTATCCTAAATTTTCGCGGTACCGCAATATTTAAGTAAGCAACGCCCTAAGAAAAATGTTTGGAGGATTTGCGCGGCGCGCGAGCAATCGCATACCGATACTAAGTGCAACTCCAAATTAATACTTGATGGCCTTCAATAGAACGAGGGGCATCGATGAGAACGTCGCAATGAATAAGAAAGTACTCTCATTATTATTATCATCATTCTTTGTGCTTGCCATCTTCGGAGGGCATATACCGACCGCTGGACTGGGTGGACAACAAATACTCTCACACTCCACATTGCCCGCTGAAAACAGTCGATTCAGCGGTGTACCGAATGACAGTGCCCTACTTAATGTGCTGGGGCAGAACGACTCCTATAAATCAACCAGTATAGCGATGGGCGTTCCACACACAGACGCAATCGATATGCAAGCACCAAGTAGTTCGAAATTCCAATATGATCTGATTACTTTTGTCAACTGCCCATTCGTTGTATGGGGTCGCTTCCAGAGTAATGACACCACCTATTATGCAAATAAACCAGCAGAGTTGTACAGATGGACCCCTATCTCTTCTCAGTGGGAAAAAATTCGAGACGGTACCACCAATGCGGATGGCCGAGTTGAGTTTCTTCTCGTAAAGGAGAATGAACCGGGTATCTACAAGTATATTGTAAGCTGTCAGGGGAATTACGGCACGCCGTTCAAAACCCTCATAACATATCCTGTTATCTTCGTCCATGGCTACCTTGGATCTAGCGACAAAAAGGAATATCCGTGGAAAGACATGACACAAGCGTTGGACAATGCCGGCTTTATCGAGGGGATTCATTATTTCGTATTTAACTATGATAGCAAAGCTGGTGCTACGAATGCTATCCCATCTTTCGTTGATTTTATTGAAAAGTTAAAGGCAAACTACAGTGCGCAGTATAACTACAGTAATAGCAAGTTCACCATCGTGTGCCACTCGATGGGAGCATTAGTAACCCGCTGGTACATGGAGCGCGAGGGAGGAGCTGAAAACGTCACGCAGTGGATTGGGATAGCGCCTGCAAGCCACGGCGGTGCCTTTGCAGATCGAGCACCTGATGTGCTATTGTCCACTCTTGATCCCCTTATCGGCAAAAGGGCATATACAGATACGAGGACGGATAGTGACATTGTCAAAGGACTCGACGATCCGAAGTTTGGTGCAAAAGGACTCGCTCCCAACGTCACGTACCGGGTCATCGTAGGAAACAACACAAATAATGTTGGGGGGTTTGGATCTGACATATCTGACACGGGAGGGCTACCAGCCGCTGTCCTTCTGGATTTTCTGTCGGATGGCGGTGGTAAAACGTGGGCGCGCCTGCCCGGTTGCACGGACACGGGCCCGGGCCAGGGATGCTACTATCGCACCTTCCGTGGTGATGGAGTGCTAGCGAATGTGCAGAGTTGGATCGATGGTGCTGATTTCCACTCTTTTGCAGGAGTTAGCCATGTCGGAGTAACTCATAACAGAACGGTGATTAATTACATGCTCACTTGCATTGAGAATCCTAATACGACGGGGCACAAAGTCAGCTTAGATACCTTTTTATACCCAAACGATCCCGATGCTCCTCATTGAATTACTTTTTGCTCTACACTACAGGGCATCAGAAAAACCGCGTTAGGACATCCTCATCTGGACATCCTCAGATTAACCACCGCATTTTTATCATCGGAGGAAAAATTAAGTCCTGAGTAGCCTCTAAATCCTAAAATAACACGCTCAACGCGACTGACCTTGCCTAGAGATCAACTGAGGGAACGTTGACGAATATCGAACAAAGGGGTTATCGTGGTCGGCCGTTTCACGGGTGATGGAATGGACATCCCCTACAACACGCTGCTTAAGGCGACGACACGGAGAACGGGAAAAGAAGTGAGTTATGACGGTCACTGAGGTCTATACTATGTGTCTGAATGTGTTTTTCACGCCTTACCCCTCCGAGTCATGTCTGTAGTTTAGCCTTCGACGTATGCCCCTCTCATTTTTAGGTTACTTGAACTTACACTTTGATGGCTCATCCAGCCCACATTTTACCCCTTCTCTGCATGAAACAGTATGGAAGGCCCGTAAATATTATACGCAAACCCTTTGAACCCTGTCTGTGAGAGGTACCTCTCAAGTTCCTCTACATCGAAAAAATGTACTGCCTCTAGTGCTTCTGTAACAAAAGGATTACCAGCTCCCAAACGCTCAAAACTCTTCCTAAAATTGGAAAGATCTTGTTTCACAAATGTCTGCACTACCATCCTAGCACCCCTTTTCATGACCCTCGCCATCTCTTTCAATGCCTCTGCGGTGTTTTGAAACAGATGGAGCGCTCCACTACAGGTAACGCCGTCAAATACGTCATCCGTGAAGGGAAGTTTCTCCCCCATACTACGGGCAAAACAGACGTTTCCTATCCTTCCTTCTCCTGCATATTCGACCGCCTTTTCCAGCATGCCCATTGATATGTCGATGCCGTAGACGAGTCGCATCTTCTGTGCTAAGGATCGAGTGACTATTCCTGTTCCGCAGGCTACGTCCAGTCCTACGCCGTGATTCGCATCTATGATCTTCGCCATCGTTTTTACTATATCTTCATGCGACGGGAGACCTAACTCAGCGCTTATCATATCGAAAGTGCCAAGCCACGATGGGCCTTCATAGGTCTCAGCTGCACTATCGAGCTTATCTACAGACCTCAAAAAGAGATCTGGACTCTCCATGAGATCTTCTGCGACAAAGTCCACGATGCCATTTTTAACAGGGTATTCGATCTCGTCTCGCCGGCAGAATAGCCCCTTTGTTGTAGGGGTTAATGGCTGCTTGCACACTGGACAGACGTAGTAACTGTCCTGTGGTTCCGTTTTATCAGCATTGTTCATTGTGGTAACTCCATTTCATTTTACCAATACTATTCACTATGTAGAGGTGATTCGCCGCTGCAGCAATGACCTTTGGTCACCCCGATGTTGCAGCGATCACCATCGCTTCCGTATACAAAACAATAACCCGCAATTTCGAAGAGGACGAGGAGAGATCTTGTGCCAGTGCCGGTGTTCGTGAGCTGTGCTGTTTCACCCGTGTCTAGATCTTTATCCATGTTTCAACCTTTTCCTGTACAGAGCGCATGCTAAGCACTCCTAATCTGCCACCTCGGCTCGTGCCCAGGAGAGCACGTTTTCACTCTTCTTTCAAGTGGCCTTCAATCCCGTGCAAGACAGCATCAAAGATGAGCTCGGGCAACTCATCAAGCGTGTGGGGCGTTGACATCTCCATTGAGACAAGCAAATAATACAGGAGGGGCCCGAGGATAAGACCTAGCATGAATGTAGCATCAAGGTCTTGGCGAAGTTCCCCGTGGGCCTGCGCTCGCTCGAAGAGCTGCTCCATGTGATTCAGGCGCGGCGCGAGCTGTTGACGAAACACCACACTAAAAAGCTCTGGACGTGCGAAGATCTCTCCGGCAACCCTGAACAGCAGTTTTGCCTGTAGCGGATTTGCCGCCTGTGAGACTTCTTTACGTAACAGCGTTACTATGTCTGCACGCAAATTGCCGGTATCTGTGAGCGGCATTTCGGCGTGCTGCTCGCGCAGAGCATCGATAACGAGTGCCTCTTTCGACGGCCAGCGCCGGTAAATCATCGTCCTGGCAATGCCAGCTCGAGCTGCCACCCCTTCAAGGCTCATACCATCGAATCCCTCTTCAGCCAGCAGTTCTAGCGTCGCGGTAATAATCGCCTGATGTGCCTGAGCGCTGCGTGGACGCCCGACAGGCCTGCGGTTCTGTGGTTCATGACGAGTCATGCGCTTTCAGAATGCTCCCTTGTTATATCTTACGCGGTGTTGGTTTGTGAAATATACGGATACCAAATTAATATCGGTACAGTATTGTACCGGTACAGTTCTGTATCGTAATTAATCCTATTTAGGGGTATTGGTCGAATGGGTCCGTATCCTAGAAATTAATCTGAACGGAACGCCGAAATTTAAGAGACAATCTCTTTGCTTTGCGGGAATATATGCATCTAAGGAAGTCACAGGGACGGTTGATGTATCGCATGATGAATGAATCTTTTGACATATCGGCCGGCCTTTCCGTGAGATCAACTGGCGAAAGGTTGACGAACACCGGACAAAGGGGTTATCGTGGTCGGCCGTTTCTATGTCACAGGTGATGGAATTGACATCCACTACAGCACGCTGCTTGTTTCGATTTCACGGGTGATGGAATAGACATCCCCTACAACACGCTGCGTGTGGTAAAGGGGACGGAGAGCGGGAAAAGAGAATTGAAAGTATTTTGACCCGAAAGAAGCAAGCAGCACGAAGCTTGCCCTATTCCCTCGAAATTGATGCGAGCCACGCGTGGAGTTCTCCTGATTCCAATCCGCCCCCCAATGTTGCCTGCAATCTGGTCTCCAACGTTGCTTGTCTTATATAGTTAATGCGCCACCCGTCTTGGAATGATTCCTTTATCTCAGCTTGTGTCACTTGCAGCCTCTTGTAATCATCTGGTTTCAATTTACTAAGATCGGGCATGAAATCTTTCGGCATGAAATCTTTCAGTTTGCTGAAGTCTAGCACGGGCGCTAATTCACTAAAACACAGCATAAAATACGTCCCTCCACGATCCATGACGGCTGCGAGGTTATCGACAAAACGTGGACGGTCGTCATCGCTCAACGAGTGGAACAGCCCTGAATCGATGACGGTATCAAACGTTCTCCCGAGTGTGTGTAGCTCCAACACGTTCAACACACGAAACGTTGCTGTTAGATGACGCTGTACGGCTTTCTCCTGTGCTTTTTGGATTGCAGTGGGGATAAAATCGACTCCCCACACGTCGTGCCCGTGTTCGGCCAAATACAGGGCATTCTCTCCTGTGCCGCATCCGACATCGAGCACCGATCCCACAATCTCTCCCTCCTGCTCTAGCTGCATATACTCTTTCTGGGGGCGTCCAATGTCCCACGGTGGCTCGCCGTGGTACACCGATTCGAAGAAATTCGTTATTATGTCCTCTTGTTTTTGTTCATGCATTGCATCTCAACTCCTCTTGACACATCTCCTAATATCTAAAGATATTCTTTAGCGTGTTTAAGGGACTCATCAAAATGAGATGATGCGTCATTCTTGGCGCCCTAAGATATCGAGGCTCACCCCTTTATAGAACCACGCTTGTTTATCGTCCGGATTAATCTTGAGCACCTTATCAAAATAGGGTAGTGCTTCAGCGTAGCGTCCCAGGTTCATAAGGCGTGATCCCGTTTTATTCCACTCAATCGCTTGTTCAGCTTCCGCGAGCATTAAACACTCATTTATTCTAGTCAAACGATATGCGTTGCCCTCATATCCTGTGGTAATATCTGCGAGATCCGATGATTTTGCGCATCAAGCATAAAATTGTGGCTTTTCTACTTTTGCAAGCGCATTGTTCGTTTTTGTGGACGCGTTCACAACAAGCCATTTTAGCTAATTCTCGTGTTACACAAAAATTGTGTGAATTATTTATTTAGATTAGGTTGGCGAACACATCAGGTACACATAGTCGGTCTGAGCGCTCAATCCCGTCACAATGTGTATCTCATATTATATTATGAGGACACGAGGTGCCAAATGGAAGGAAATGGACAGAAGCCGTGGAACAGACTGCCAAACGAAACAGGTGAAGCGTATCTCGCTTTTTGCGTTTTTCTAAATCTGGGCAGTCAACGCTCGCTGCATAAAGTAGCACAGGAAATCGAAGGAAGGCCTATTGAAAAATTGAATGCGTGGGCAGACAGATTCGACTGGATTGCGCGAACTGAATTGTGTGAACATTATTTAGAAGAAGAGTTTTCAAACTATTATGCAGAATCATTAAATAACGGTTATGTTTTTGATGAAACTGCATTCTCCCAAAGAGAGAGAAATGGAGTTAGTATATTTAGCACCACGAGGATAAAAAGCTTCAGCTCAAGAGTATAAATTGCTGCTCGAGATGCCTGTTACACCACTCTACTCTACTCACTGCATAAGATTTCAATTTTTAAGCATTAAAACTAACAAAAAGGAGGATGCTTCTCAGAGCGTGCGGCGAAGACGTATAGAGCGGAGAAGAAGTTGAAAGTGTAAGAGCGCTCAGTAGGATCTAAGCTGTATGTCCACACATGTTTTCATGCCTTATCTCCTCCGAATTGCGCATATAAATATAAATTGCCTTTTGACGCGCACCCTCTCTCATTTTAAGGTTTCATTGAAACAGGGCTGCCAAATCTTTAAGTATTCATATCAGATACACTTTTTGCGATTATTTCCCGCAAAATTCATATAAATCGCTCTACTATTGAAACAGCGTAGGGGCTAACAAGAAAGGATGGAGAGCAACTTGGCACACAGTCGCACTGACTGGGCAACCAAGCCCACTAATATTCTTATCGTTGAGGACAATCCCGCAGACGTTCGCCTCATCAAACATCTGCTGAAGCAGGCGACTAACTTTACTTATTCTCTCGAAATGTATGATCGCCTCTCGACGGTGTTAGAACGGTACGCTGGTAGCGAACACCATTTTGATATTGCCTTCCTCGACCTTGGCCTTCCCGACAGCCAGGGTATCGACACCTTTACAGCCCTACACGAGGCGCTGCCGCACGTGCCGATTGTCATACTTACTATTAGCGACGATGATGAGATAGCGATACAAGCGGTGCGTAGCGGCGCACAAGACTATATAGTTACGGGGAGAGCGCGCATGAACACCGACAGTCTTGTGCGGGCGATACGCTATGCGATCGAGCAACAGGCGACTAAGGGAGCAGCACTCCGTAAGAGCGAGGAGCGCTTCCGGAAGCTCTTTGAGACATCCCCTATCGCTACTATTCTCTATGACGCGGAAGGGCGTTTGATCGACGCGAACAAAGCAGAGCTTGACCTCGTCGGTGTCATGGATGTTGCCACCATCAAAGGAGTAGGAGTCTTCGATAATCCAGCTATAGCCGACACTGTCAAGGAACAGCTACGACGAGGAGAGACGGTGCGCTTTGACATGGTGTATGACCTCAATGCGGCTGTTGAGCAGGGGCGCTTCAAATCGACAAAGTCTGGGATACTGATACTCGATATGGCAATCGCGCCGCTTATCAATCCGGAAGGTGTGATTGAGGGGTATGTAGGGGCGATAGTAGACTTAACCGAGCGGAAGGAGGCAGAAGCACTGCTCGACTTGCGCGCCTCCTTGCTCACCGCGATCTTCAGTTCGTCGGTAGATCACATGTTCATTCTTGATAAGGATATGCGCCTTCTCTACGCAAGCAAGTCAGCGGCTGATGACCTCGGGCTGACCACCGAACAGATGATTGGAAAAACGCTGCGGGATCTCGGCGCGCCCCCTGCCCTCATCGAACCGGTGGAAGTGAACTTCAGAAAGGCGCTCACGATGGGAATGGCAACACAAGGAGAGATTCCATATCCGGGGATTTCAGGGGTACGGGAACACGAATATATCATGACGCCGATACGTGGAGAGGAGGGCGATGTTGAGCTAGTGCTTGGCATGGTACGAGACATTACCGAGCGGAAAGTGGCAGAGGAGAAGGTGCATGCAGCCTCGTTATACTCGAGAAGTCTCATCGAAGCGAGTCTTGACCCTTTAGTCACGATTAGCGCCGAAGGCAAAATCACCGATGTCAATAAAGCTACTGAGGATGTAACTGGTTATTCCCGTGAAGAATTGATCGGCACTGACTTCAGCAGCTACTTCATAGATCCCAAAAAGGCGAGGGAGGGCTATCAGAAGGTGTTTACCGAAGGCTTCGTGAGGGACTATCCTCTTGCCATCCGTCATGTATCAGGTAAGATAGCCGACGTCCTCTACAACGCCACGGTGTACCGAAATGAAGCCGGAGAGGTTCAAGGAGTTTTTGCCGCTGCGAGAGACGTTACCGAGCGGAAGCGGGCTGAGGAAGCGCTCAGACGGGCGCACAATGAACTGGAACAGATCGTGAAGGAGCGCACCCAAGACTTACAGGAGGAGATCGAGGATCACAAGGTGACCGAGGAGGAACTCCGGGTAACCACCGAGGAATTACAAACCGCAAATAGAGCGCTCGAAGAACGCACTGAAGAGCTCCAACTGTCAAACAATGAACTCGAGCAGTTCGCCTATATTGCCTCTCACGATCTGCAGGAGCCGCTCAGGACGGTAACGAGCTCGATTGGCCTCCTCGAAAAGGGGTACAAAGACAAGCTCGGCGAGGATGCAGATGCGCTCATCACGTATGCTGTCGACGGGACGCTGCAGATGCAGCAGCTCATCAAGGACTTGCTCGAGTACTCCCGCATCATGAGCCGTGGCGAAAAGTTTAAACCGGTGTACTGCAATTACGTCGTCCGGCAGGCTATCGACAACCTCAAGATCGCCGTCGAGGAGAGCGGGACGACGATTAGGCTGCCTGATAAACCGCTGCCGATGGTGATGGGCGACAAGATGCAGCTCACCCAGCTCTTCCAGAACCTCATCGGAAACGCGATCAAATTCCGAAGTGAAAAACCGCCAGAAGTGCAGATTGGTGCGGAGCTCGATGCTACAGGAAAGAGGTGGCAGTTTTCCGTAAAGGATAATGGCATCGGGATGGACATGCAGTACGCCGATAAGATTTTCACGATCTTCCAGCGGTTGCACACGAACGAGGAGTACATGGGAACAGGCGTAGGCTTAGCGCTCTGCAGGAAGATCGTTGAACGGCACGGCGGGAGGATTTGGGTGGAGTCGGAGCTAGGAAGAGGGTCGACATTTTACTTTACGCTGCCTTTCTATGTGAAATAGCGCAGTCAGGTTGTTTATGACGTTTATGGTATAATTTACAATTTACAGTCATTTATCTCTATTTTACCCCTCGGATACTTGCACTACGCTTTCCAATGATGCTTTTATGTAAGCTCGTCTGAGCATAGAGTATGTATGATATGGAAAACCAGCAACATCGGAAAGAGATCTGCAAGTGGTGCGTGAAGCTCTTCGAACCGTGCCTCGACCCACTACGGAGTGGCAGAGAGCTTAGCATGTTCGATAAATTGGACGTGCGCCGTTGTGGACATTTCGAGCTAAACGACCCTAGCTAATTGAGACTTAATAATGAAGTACGCAATGAGGGTATTGTTATTGTTATAGACTTGTCTGACGGCTTGTTAATTAACTACCTCATTTTAAACACAATTTGAGCTATTGCTATTAAAACGGGTGTCACCACAGCAAGTGCCGGCATCCACGCAATATTCATAAGACTGTCAACCTTGATATCGCGTCTTTGCATGAAAATTAGACGCCTCGAATGGTCTGACTTTACTAAGTTTATCATAATGGCGATTTTCTGAATACCGATGGTGGGAAAATGACATGTCCATGATATGATGGGCAGCGGAGCATCCTCAAAGATTCTTATTCGTTTCTCACCATCAACAATTAGTCCCGGGGCTTGAAGTTCTGCCTCGAGATATTCGTTAGATCTGTAACGATCGTCTATGTGCGAAGCTCGTTTGATAAAGTCCTTAGAGAGCGTCAGATTAAGAAATATGTGATGTGATTCGCCTTCACGAACTTTCTTCGGCAGAATTACTATACCCTCTTCGACTATACCGTGCAGGTGTTTCTCTTCAACAACTGTAAAGGGCGTCCTATATCTCACATAAATGTGGTATGTGAGATAGAGAAGCACACTAAAAGAAGCAAGAAACAGCGTATAATAACTGAAAAGTACGACGTTTGCTACGAATTCAGGACTCCCAAATCGAGGCGCGGCAGCAGTCGAGGCGCTCGAGTACCAGTCGAGGAGGTTATAACCTATCTGGGACAGCAAAGTAACGCTTGACAAACCTATGGGAATAAAAAATAGCCAAGGAACACCTCTTTGCAAGCGTACAGGGGTGATGCGGTATATAAAATAGAGAAGCACACAGGAGCATATCACAATAATCAAAGGATAGAATACAAAAAATTTGTCGGTGTTTGCGGGCGACCACCAGTAATTCTCCCCCACCACCCCAAAACCATTACTTGCGTGTGCTGCTAGTGACCCCTCCAATCCGAGGCCATAGTATAATGGAGATACCGACAACCCTATTGATACGGCTGCCGGAAGCAAAATTAATCTAAAAAAACGCTTCGTGTCGATTTGTTTTCGTTCTTTTTTGCCTTGTATAAAAAGTACACGAAGTTGTGCTGCGTTTTGTAGCCGCCAGAAGTACGATACTATGCCAATCAGAAAAACGAAGCTAAGTATTAACATCGTCGTATCGTAGCCCATACCGATCGAATTAGCATTCGGCAATTCTAGCACAAAAGGTCGTGTATCCCACCAATCGCCAAACCAATAGTCGATAAAGAAGACTAATTGAAGAGAAAGGACAAGGATTGAAAGCTCTTTTAGTCGTAAGAAGCCTTGTTCTTGGATGTTTTCAATTTGTTCTCCTATAATTTCGCTTGTCATTATGCACACCAAAATATCACTAATGTAATTGCAAGTAGTTTAGCAGTACAAATAATTCAATATTAAAAATTGCCTCCTCATAGTGATTCGCCACCTTTTCAGAAGCACTTGATTTCGAACTAATTAAACAATAAAAAAGGGAATAATGCTGACTTGGTACATACTCCCTTGCCGTTCCATCTCTCACCAACTATTTAAGCCACCTCCACATGGTTTTGGCTGCAGTCCTACCTACCATGCGCCTAACAACCCTCTTTTCAATTTTAACGGGATCTAATGAGCTAACCGCTTGAATATCCCCCAATGCCCTAGCACTCTGATATAAAACGCCGCGTGTTTGGTTTATATTGTGGGGTATTATCGAGGCGTGTTGGTTATAATGTCCTTTGCTCATTTTTTAAACCCCCTTATTAATGAAGTAATATGGCCAAAGGCATAGTAAAAGGCCAAAGTGCTACCATAGGCACACAAACACTTTTTAAAATCAAATAATAGTGTGTCCACTAGAAATAAAGGTTGCGTGATTTGTTATCGCTAACCTAATAGTTCTAAAACGAAGAAGAAACGCATGCGTCGAAGGGTAAACTACATGCATAACTCGGAGGGATAAGATGAAAACATGCTCGGAAACACTACACAAAAAGGACAATCATTGTCTTTGTGACTGCTATTTAATAACCTGTATTAAATAAAAATAGACTAGGCATATTCATTTCGTGAAACCCCATTTTCTAAAATTTGTCGTTAGGGTTGTTATATTAGTTTCGTTATGTCCCATAAGAAATATTTTGAGACATGAGCTTCTAAGTAGATTTAATCGACATCTGTAAGGAGGTCGCCTATTGGAATCGGTGAAAAATCTCCAAAGTGACATATTAACGGAAACGGCGGCCCATCTTGGTGCCATCCTAGGCCCTGAAATGAATGACCTCAAAGTGGAAAGGGCAGTGATCGGACTATTTTTCTCCGGAGTGAAGCTATCCAACGGTGAAGGTGGAATCTGTTTTACCCCGGTTAAAGATATCCCCGAAGCTGTCTGTTGCCCAAGTTCTGCGCGCGCTGTGCCGAATTCCGGGAAATTAGGTGGGCAACCTGTTACTAAGTACATACGTTGGTTGCAACGGGGAGGCCCCTTGCAAAAGGCTTTGGGAATTGCAGTGCTTAACGCCCTGTCTTGCACTTGTTGGCGTAAAAACCCTCCGACTCAGTATAACCTAAAGAGGGGAGTCGACCCGATTGAAAATAGAGTTATCCCCGACGATTCCGTCGTCGTCGTTATTGGCGCTCTTATCCCTTATATCAGGATGCTCAAGCGCCGTGGGCGCCCGTTTTTCATCTTAGAAAAAGATGCTCGCACGCTCAAAAAGGATGAGATGAAGTATTACCGTCCTCAAGAAAAGGCCCGGGAATGCCTTGCATCCGCGGACCTGCTTATTGTCACGGGCACCACACTGATCAACAATACTCTTGAAGACATTCTTGAACAAAAGCGCGACAGAGCAGAAGCCGTTTTGGTCGGGCCAACGGCCAGTATGCTCCCGGAAGCCTTTTTTCGCCGCGGTGTTGACGCTATTGGAGGTGTCACGGTGATAGATCCGGATAAACTGCTCGACACGCTGTCTGAGGCGGGTTCTGGCTACCACTTTTACGGTAAATCCGCCGAACGTCTGGTCATTGATAGGGATAAAAAAGATGTTTTCGACACCCCGCATCTATTGAGAACTTCTCGGATACCAGGATTACGGGAATAAAATTCCATCCACAGTTTGATTTAGAGCGCTATATTATTTCCCCGCGTATAGAAATCGTATAATCTTTGACTAATATGTTTTTTTGGGCTTTTTCCAATGCCCTTTGGACGATAGTCTCGATACCTGAGCAGCAGGGAACTTCCATATGCACAATGGAAATCGATTTTATATCCTGTTTCTGGAAGATTTCAGTTAACTTATCCACGTATTCTTCTAAGGTTGTATCCAACTTAGGACAGAAAATGATCAAAATCTTACCTGTTAAGAATCTTTGATGGAAATTAGCATAGGCAAATGGGGCGCAATCGGCTGCCAACAAAAGATCAGCGTTTTTCAGGTACGGTGCACTGGGGTTTAAAAGCTGTAGTTGTATGGGCCAGTTTCCGAGTTCTGAAGTTAACATCACCGGCTCGTGAGCCGGTTTCGCAGATCTACGCAAATCTAACGTCATAGTACCGGGACAACCCGGAATTTGGATGTTATTTTGCTTCAAAAAGTCAAGAGCCTTATTTGCAAGGTTCTCTTGGCCATGTTCGTGAAGGTGCTGCATGTGGGCTTTTATGACATCGGGTCCTGCTTTTGCGATATTTTCCATAACCTTGTACTCATCATAAGGTTCAGCTTCTCTCGTCTCAACTTCTATAGCTCCTTCCGGGCACTCCCCAATGCAGGCCCCTAAACCATCACAGAATAAATCATTTATAATTCTGGCCTTCCCTTCAATTATCTGTAAGGCGCCCTCAGGACATCCAGTAACACAACTTCCACAACCAGTACATTTTTCTTCATTAATTCGGATGATATCTCTTTTCATAAATATTCACCTATATCCCTGATTTAGAGGCTCTTCGTGCAGCCGTAATAACAGGACCGTCTCTCGTATCGCAGTGTTGTGGTATAATGTATCTCCACCTCTTTACTGTTCAATTCTTTATCTTTCAATTCTCATTTCGCCTGCCTTTTAATTAGTGAACTATCCTAAAAGGGAATGCGCGGGATATCGCGTCCAGGCGTGAGCACCTCGCATCCACTCTCGGTGATCCTCACGACGTCTTCTATCCGAAATCCGCCCACGCCAGGAACCGCTAACACGGCGTGGCCGATACTCATCGTCATATTAGGCTTTAGTTCTATTTCTCCGTGGTGGGGATAATGGCTCGGATGCGGGAACTCCTCAAACTCAAGGCCAACGCCGTGAATATAGCCGGGGACGACATATTTTTTAAATTCAGTCTTTCTGATTGATTCAGCCATATACTGCGTTACGTCTTTGACCTTCCAGCCTTGCTTCACCTCTTCTATAACGCCTCTTTGTGCCTCCTCGTATGCCGCAGCGAGCTTGATAAATTCGGTATTGATCGGTTTTGCAACAAGAGCGCCAGATGCTTTCCCACATACCGCCGTTCGTGCCATATCGCACGCGTACTTATCAGCGACCGGATGCAGGTCGATGACAACGGGGTCACCGCTCGCAATCGTTCGATGCGACACAAACCCGTGAAGGTGAAGCGAATTCTCTCCTGAGTTCACGAATGTGATGGCGCCAAGCCGCTCAGACCCTGCCTTTCGCATCGCATATTCTGCTTCAGCGGCAACATCATTTTCTGTCACACCCTCTTCTAACGATTCCATAGCCGCCTTCATGCCAACCTCGGCAACTCGTGCCGTCTTCCGCATGCATTCTATTTCTTCGTCTGATTTCACCATACGAAGCTCACTCATCACATCATCATTTTCGGCCATGGTGATCCCAGGGTTGAGCTTCCTGAATCGGTATACTTCAAAACTGGGGGCAGTGTGGGTGTCAAAACCAACGGTCGCTTTCGTGAGATTATGAGACCGCATCGATGTAAAGAAGTGCTGCATCAGTTCTTGCACGCTATTCCATCCACGAACGTCCTCAACCCACGTATTCGCCTTTACTTGTTCCACTTCAGGTTCAAAGACTATGATCGTTGGATCGTCATCTCTATAGAATAACATACGGGCTTGTCGCCGGTAGTCTCCCGTGGTGTAGTAGTAGTTTTCAACGCCCGCGACGAGCATCGCATCTACGCCCTTTTTCTCCATGATCACTTGGATCTGTTGTGCTCGTATTCGATAGTTTATCATACTCTCATCCCTGTTTGCAATATTGTTGAGATCTATTGGTGGTGATAGAATAGTCACATGGAGATCGCGTACTTACCCCGCTCCAGCACCTTTTCAAAGGTGCGAATGTGATCGACTCTCGTTTTGAGGTACATCCTTTCACCTTTCATCTCGATGAACACACGGTCACTGAGCTCGGCAACCGCATCTCGCACAGTCTCTTCGAATGAGGGGTTATGCACGGCCGAGTGGTTATGCTCACTGTCATCCTCATCTAGGTCCTCTAGACGTAAGTTACAGACGGGACAAGCCTCCTGTATCTCGTCGATCTTCACCCCTTCACGCTCCGCAGGATCGTCCTCACCCTCCGTCCTGAGGAGGGCATAGAGCACATTTTGAGCGTCAGGACTGAGCTTTCGAGCTTTCCTAATGAGGGGTTCGCTGTCGGGCTCTTCGTCACCAGTATAACTCGGCGAATTGTTGTGATTGTGTTGCGTCATTTTTTACCTGCTCACACGGCGCGTTCTACGCCCGGATCATCGTGAGCAACATCTTAAACTTCTTTGGCGCCCTGAGTTCATGGGGGATCCCCCCCGGCATGATGATGATCTGGCCAGTTGTGACGTGCGATGCAGTGCCTCCAATGATGATTTCAGCCTCTCCATCTATAATTTGCACGACTGCGTCATACGGTGCGGTGTGTTCGCTCAACCCTTGCCCAGCATCGAACGAAAATAGCGTGATAGTTCCTGCGTTTTTATCGACCAAAGTCTTGCTCAGTACTGAGTTATCTGAGTATTCAATAAAACTCGCCAAATCAATGACTCTTCCTCTATATGATTCAGGTTCTGTGCTCATCTTAATTCCTTCTTACGTTCGCCTAGTTCTTTTTTATTCAGAAATTCTTTCATGCCCTCAAGTAGCATGGCTTTATACAAAATACTTAATCGACTGCGCTTTCTTATTTTCCCAAAGTGTCCACGTATATACTTTATCGAGAGGGTAGTTAGTTCAGTCATAATCGCAAGTGAATAATATTAAATAATGTATTTTTATCGCTGTAGTCCATGAATTGTCGCATATCTATGTTCAATGAGTCTCGTGGAATGTTTCGGTAGATCGGGAACTGGTCCATCAAAATGATGCGATTATCCCACTTTGTGATTTCATTCGCATCCTCTAGCGACCATTTAATAAAATCTCTGCTAAAGGATGTCAAAAGGTCGCGCACTACCCCTTCCTGTCCCTTATCGCTGAGCTGATTCCACCACGCTTCGATATCTGCCCATTCCTTACCCATCGGCTTTGTCGGGGTTTTGAGCGCGGCTATCATATCGCACAACGTATCTCTCTGATTTTGCGGTGCCTTCTCCCACCAGTCTTTCATCGCCTCTATTGTCGCTGTTCTCATCGCGTCCCGTTGTTCCTGCGGCACCACGCCAATCCATGCTCCGATGTCATTACCTAATTTTGATGGCACTTCAAACACAATTTCACTGCCCGGGAAATTATCCGCCAACGTCGAAAAGAACTGTTTTATCTCTAATTCCTCGAAGAAGGGCAATACTGCCTCAGCTATTATGAATATGCCATCCTCGGTATGTTTGATGTCCTTGCACCAGCCCGGGTCGAAGAGGGATTTCGCGATGTATGTGACCCTGTCAGGTTCTGGGAGCAACTGTTTTCTGACTTCAATGACCGCGGGGAGGTCGAGGTCGTACCAGTGGATTGACCCGTTATCGACCCGGTAAAACGTCGCGTCGAGCCCGGCGGCTAGACAGATAACCGAAGCATAAGGATGTTCTGCAATATATGTCCGTATTTTGGCGTCGAACTGCTTTATTCTTAACGTAAATGGACCAAGTACATTGATTTCATGAAAGAGATCAAACATTATATCCTGGAACGGCGGCGCATCACTCGTTGAGCAGCATTCATGTACATGTACATACTCAATTTTTGCTGCGAGTTCAATTGCTTTCGCGTCATAAAATAGTGAGCTGTATTCCTTGCTCATTTGTGCCCGGCCCCATAAACAACCCAACATCGACGCCGATCTGCCGCTTAACTTAACCTTGACTTTATTCTGGTACATAACTGTCCCCAACATTGTGAGCGTGGATACTTACTATTCTTTTAACAACCGCAATAAATATTGCAAAGGACACGTCTATTGCACAGCGTAATTAACAACTAGATTATATCTCTGACTTTAACTGCTTTCCCATGGGAACGAGATATTGATTTTCTGGCTAGATTAAGGCTCAAAAATGCCATAATTCTCTTCCTGATTTTAAGCGCTTTACTAAATCTCGAATTATGCACACAAAAAGACGAAACATTTAAGTCAGTTTTGCTGCTGAAGAAAACGTGACACGCATTTTAGCTGAAACAAGGGAAATATTTAAGTCACTTTTCCATGCACTGTTTCATAAATAAATAGGGTAGTGGAGACTATGTGATTTCTCATCGTAATAAAGCTATTCGATACGATTACCAGCGCAGAGATAGTCCGTGTCCAGCAAGAGATGGGTGAACAACTGCAGTATATGCTGGGTACAGGCAAAGTTGTGGCCAACGGCGCGTTTGCAGATGCACGGGGCGGCTTCTTCGTTGTTGACATTGATGATGAGGAGGATTTCTTTGATCTCCTTGGCACGGCAATATTGGATAACTTTCACGTAGAGACCCATCCCGTAGTGCCATTTGAAGAGGTAGTTAAGATGCAGAGGAAACTGTACAGATCCCGGGGTAAAATTACAATTATTCCCCTCGTAAATAATCAATTGCATATTCTACGTTGAGTGTGCAGCTGAGGAGAGCAGAGAGACGGTTGTTGAATCACTTAATGGATGAGTCATAAAAGCATGCATTGAGGAATGATATATCGGCCTGCCATTCCGCGAGATCAACTGGCGAGAGGTTGACGAATAGCGGGCAAGGGGTTATCGTGGTTTATTGTTTCGATTTAAAGGGTGATGGAATGGGACATGCCCTATAACAAGCTGCGTGCAGCAAAGGCACAAAAGAGAGGGAAAAGAGTATTGAAAGTGTAAGACAGTCCATTGAGATATATAGTTACGAGCACTTTTTATGCCTCACCCCTCCGAGTTATCCACATAATTTACCCTCCGATGCATGTATTTTTACTTATTTTAAAGTTATTTGAATTTACATCTTGATAATTCACCCAACCTGTATTTTTAACCAGATTTATCGTCACTTTAATGCATCGTTGTAGCTATGTGCATTGCTGCACTGTTCAAAATTTAGGCAGAACTAAAGTTATATATATTAGGCCAGCCTAAATGTTATACAGAACATGTCGCAGACATGTGACATGTGAACTGAACTGAACTGAAGATTCGTTAAAGATGAGCGGAGAGTTCGCTCAATTATTGACATGCTAAAAAGATCCTCGTTTAGCAGTCCGAAAGAAGAGGCTGAATGAATATATGTCATCTATAGAGCTACCCGGTTATCAAAGCAATCTCGCACGATTCGTAAAAGTACACTGGGCCCTATTCCTGGCCACGCTGGGGCCTGGGTTTACTGTGATGCTGGCTGATACTGATGCCGGCTCCGTCATTACAGCAGCGCAATCGGGGGCCCTGTGGGGCTACAAACTATTATGGCTTCAATTCGCACTCATTCCCGTTCTTTATCTTATATTTGAACTCACCGCACGCATCGGGATTACTACCGGGAAGGGGCATGGAGAGTTGATCAAGGAACAGTTCGGAACAAAATGGGCGTGGCTCTCTGTCACGACACTTTTTGTATCGGCGATCGGCGCGTTGGTCACTGAATTTATCGGGATCTCCGGCGCCGGTCAGGTCTTTGGCATCTCACCATGGGAGACCGTTCCCATCGCTGCGCTGGGTCTGATCCTGATCACCCTTTCGAGGCGTTACCATCGTGTCGAGTTGATCGCTATTTTTATGGGCCTGTTCGAACTGGCTTTTATACCGGCCATGTTCACGGCCCATCCTGCCCCGGCTGAGCTGCTGCACTCGCTGTATAGGAATTTGCCTTTCGGTAATAACTCGTATTGGTATCTTATTGCCGCCAACGTGGGCGCCGTGATCATGCCCTGGATGGTCTTCTATCAACAGGGCGCGGTGATAGACAAGGGCCTGAATGATAAGGTATTGAAGTACAGCCGTATGGATACCGCGGTCGGTGCTGTCATTACACAGATAATTATGGCGGTAGTACTGATACTCACCGGCGCCACGATTGGCCTTGCGAACCCGAACGCTTCATTGGCCACCGTGCAGCAGATATCTGATACGCTCACTCCTCTTGTCGGCACATTTGGGGGGAGGGTGTTGTTTGCAATCGGCATCAGCGGCGCCGCCCTTGTTGCTGCCTATGTGGTCTCACTGGCTGTTTCGTGGGCGTTTGGTGAGGTCATGTGTTTCACTCGCAGCCTTAATTGCAGCTGGAGAGAGGCTCCGGCCTTCTATGGAATCTATTGCGCCGGCATTGTCGTCGCAGCCGTCCTTGTCTTGATGGGACAAGCTCTGGTCTCCGTGGCCGTAGCGGTGCAAGTGCTGAACGCGCTGCTTCTTCCTATTGTGATCGGATTTTTACTGGCCCTCGGCTGGAAGGTATTACCCGAAAAGTACCGTCTCCACCGCTGGGAGAAGAGCACGCTCCTGGTTATCTATATACTGTGCTGCGGGCTTGCCATCTTCACCGTCTTTCAGATGACACCCTTTGCGTTGAGTTGAGAGT
>DASPRZ010000100.1:0-15998 GCA_035624185.1 Candidatus Acidiferrales bacterium | reverse complement strand
AAATATTTTAATCGTTTTCAATTCATTTTTTAAGAGTGTCGAGTAGTCCAAACAGGATCGATGCTCTGGAAGTTTTACATCGCATGCCGCTATGTCGATGACATCTTTTATTTGTTCAGCTTGTTGCCAGAAAATTGCATTTGTCTCGAGATAGAACGGTTCTCTACACATTGATGAAAGCTCTGCTATGAAATCGGGGTACAATAGTGGCTCCCCGCCAGTTAGCGTTATATTTTTTGTTGAGGAAGTCCATAAGCTCTTCACGATCTTCAATAATTTATTTGACGTTATAGGATTTACTTCTTCAAAGGTAGTTCCCCTGCAATCTATTTTCACTTTATTACTTCTTTCGAATGCCTCCCTCGAATCGCAATACGTGCACGTAAGGGGACAGCCCATAAATCTGACAAATACTTGACGGACTCCGACATAAGGCCCCTCCCCCTGAACCGAATTGAAGATCTCATAAATATCGGCAGTCACTGCTTTAGCCTCTTTTGTCAGTACGTATCTACCTCTAGTCTTGTGAACAACGGATCGTTTTGCTGAACAGATTTAAAAGCAGCTCTCCTACGAACGCACGACTCACAAACTCCACAGGGTTTTTCTAGCGCGGTGTAACACGACCATGACCATTCAATAGGGGCATCAATTTTAAGCCCTAGTTTGACGATTTCATCTTTATTAAGCTCGATCAATGGGGCTCGGACTTCCACTTTCTTTGATGCTCCATATTTTAAAGTGTTGTTAAAGAGGTTAATAAAGTTGTAAGAATTATCAGGAAATGTCACGGCCTCCTCTTTATTGAAACCAGTGATTATGTAATCAAATCCATAGTTTTCGCAAAATGATGCAGCTATTGCAAGAAAAACTAGGTTCCTGGCGGGAACCCACACTGCTTTAGCAGTTTCTGTAGTAATCTCAAAGTTTTCAAGCAGCTCTTCCCGAAGCTCTGGAATCGCCGTTTTGTTTGTAAGAGCACCTGAGAAATTTTCAAACCAAGGAAGGGCTATCGGTATATGCGTCACATGATATTTAGCGCAAATTTTGGACGCGTATTCTAATTCTTTTGTTCTTGCCTGTTGCCCATAGTCATAAGTAATGCATAGTATTTTGTCGCATCTGTCATGCGCTATCTTAAAAGCTACAACAGAATCTAACCCAGCCGATAATAAAACTACGGAGCGCGACATAGTTATACGTTATATTACTTTATGATAAACATTATCGAACAAATGGCTTTAAGCACCATGGCGCAGTATTTCTGAACTAATGATGACCTGCGCAGAAATATATGTCTCGGGTTATGTGCAAGGCGTAGGGTACCGCATATTTGCAAAGAGAAATGCGGATATTTTGGGGCTAAAAGGGTATGCTGCTAATTTGCAAGATGGGCGTGTAAAGATCTTGGCACTGGGGCAACGTGCGGATATAGAAAGATATCTGAAGAAACTGCGGGAAGGTCCCCGACTATCAACTGTGAGAGATTTGAGCGTTAAGTGGATTGAACAAGGTACAGATTTTAATCAATTCATCATTAGGTAGTCAAGAAGTCTGAGAAAATTAATCAGTTTTTTACTCGTAAATTTTATCAAAATCACGAGCATCCCGTTAGCGTGTAACGTTTGTGTTGGGCAGCAGTCACCACTTCAGATCTGACGTGAATTACCAGCTCGAAAGGCTAGGCATGTATCTAATAATACTATTTCGATAGTTACGCAGTAATTACTTTGTCAGTTTGAAATATTAGGATGATAACAGTTTATTCTCTCTCTTAATTTTTCTGTTGAAATAGTATTAAAAAGTGTAGCCTTCGCTACGAGTACCACATCCTCAAAGATAGATTTGGATTCATATTCTCTGCTCAAATCTGAGGAGAATCTAGCGTATTGCTCCTGCGGTTGTCTATTTTAATGAAATGTTTAAGCGAGGAGATTCTTTTGTTCCAATCCTCACAAATGATGTTTATTTACATATTTTACGTATTTTACGTATTTTAATATTTTAGTAACACTCACTCTATCGATTTGTGAGACTAATAACTTCGCCGTGTTTCACGATTAAGCTGTCGCATTAAAAGTTGAAAACGGTTTAAGAGCTACACGGCAGATATAGCAAAGCCTGTTAGGATCACCTTTTTTGATGGGTGTAAATGTTCATTCTAACTTTTTACCATCTGCGTTTTGGGTCTGTAACTATATCTACTATCGACGGCTTTTTCGACGAAAGTGCTCTTTTTAAAGTATCTCGCAGCTCGTTCGGATGATTTACTTTAAACCCCAACCCCCCACAGCACTCTGCGTACGTAGCGAAATCTATTGGAGACAGGTCTGTTGCGAAATGAGGGTATCGTCCTTCATCCTGTTCATACTCAATCATGTCAAGTTTACCGTTGTTGAGCAGAACAATGGTGACCGGAAGATCATTCGCTACAGCTGTAGCAAAGTCTCCCATCACCATGGTAAAACCTCCATCACCTGTCGTGCAAACGACTTGTTTTTTGGGGAATGTGAGTTTGGCTGACAATGCAGCAGGGAGCCCGAAGCCCATAGAACCGACGTAACCGGATATTAGAATTGTTTGATTTGTTGCTACAAAGTTTCTTGCGAACCAGAGTGCGTTATCTCCTATGTCATTAGAGATAATAGCATCAGGCTCCACAAGGTCTTGTAACGCCCTCATTATTTGAGGCCCCCTTATTGGGGCGGTGTCCGATTCTGTTTCTTTCTGTTTTTTTTCCTCCCATCGCTTCTTAATAACAGCCACTTGCTCAAGATATTTTTCATTTTTCATTTCTGGCAGTTTCTTAAGTAATTCTGGCAGAATAACGGAAGCGTCGCCTAAGAGCCCGACATGAATCGGAAACTTTCTTCCAATCATCATCGCATCAATATCTACTTGGACGGTTTTTATGTATGATGGGAGTGACGTATGTTCAGCGAACGAAGATCCTACGACGAGAAGAAGATCTGCGCCATAGACAATTTTCTTTGATGCATCGGTGCCGATATTACCTGTCACTCCGACCGCTAATTCGTGATTCTCTGGGATTAACCCTTTTGCTTTATAGGTCGTTGCAATCGGGGCTCCTATCTTCTCAGCAATCTTGACTATGTTCTCCCTTTGACCGCGCGCACCGTAACCTACAATAATCACTGGATTCTTAGCTGTCTCTATTGCATTGACAGCAACATCGATCTTTTCCAAGGGCGGCATCGATTTTCTGTCGGGGAGTCTCCCCTCTTTGGACTTTACTTTCACATTTGGAGCGATTGGAGCATTTTGGATATCCCTCGGTATGCCCAAATGAGATACAATTCCGTCAATTAGTGCGTGTTTCATTGCAAGGACTATTAGCTCAGGAGCCTGTTCTGGTGCATCAACGATGTGATTAAAGTCAGAAACTGCCTCGAATAGTGCGTGTTGATCGATCTCTTGAAAAGCCCCCGTTCCGATGAATTGGAGACCAATTTGTCCTGTAAGTGCGAGCACCGGAGCTCGATCCATCTTTGCATCATAGAGCCCTGTAATGAGGTTAGTTGCGCCTGGCCCAGCTATGGTAAGGCAAACACCTACATTACCAGTCAGCTTTGCGTAAGCTGAGGCCATGAACGCTGCTGCTTGTTCATGCCTCACGAGAATGAACTTGATGTTCTCACTCCTCCGGATCGCGTCGACAATGGCAAGTTCAGTATCTCCTGGGATCCCATAGACGAATTTTACCCCCCAGGCTTCGAGTTGATGTACTATAATATCAGCTACTGTTTGAGTTTGTTCCGCAGTTGCCTGCATGTCATCACCTTCATGTAAACGTCCTTCCGTCTCTTTTTTTGGCCAGTAAGGGGCTTTCCTGATTCACAAATTGGAAAACTTCTCGAGGACATTCTCCAAAATGTTCATCGTTAACGTTATAATGAAATTAGGCCTTTATGATTCCATTTTGTGTCATCAATCTTTAAGCCTTTTACCCCGTAAAAATGATGAATGGTCTTATTTACAAACGTAGAGCAAAAAATCTTTACCAATCACCGTAAAAAAAGGCCGTCGGGCTTAATATTACAGATGTCGCTTTTTTAATATTTAGATCACATTCATCTGAAACTGGGCGGAACAAACAAATCTCATAAATAAAAGCTGATATACTAGCTCTTATCAGTTTAGAAAAATTTTTGACTTGTTGAAAGGCGACATTTGCCAGAATGATATTTGAGCTGACAAGAAGCACATACATCTAAAATTTCAAATATGGAATACAAAATTTATCGTAAAATATTGAACGTAGTTAGCTTAATGATAAATCAAATTTGTTTTTTGACAATCAACTTTCGCTTAGCATTACGCATTTACGAATAAAGTGGGAAGAACTGTGGGCGTAATCACAACATCCTATCGATTTATACCGTGATAGATTTTTGATACATACCGTAACGTAACTTTGTTATTAGTGTATGAAGCAAACATCACTACTGTTACATTAAAAAATTTCCGGATATGTTACACCGGAAAGCTCACCAGCGCCTTTGGTTAACGCGACTAAGTCATATTTATCAAGTTTATGAACATCGTCTTTCCCGACTGCTCTCGCAATGTTAGCGATCTCGTATGTTGAAACATGTATGAAGTTCGCGAGCTTTTTGGCGCCCGTATCAACATCAAACCTCTGTATTAAAGTCGGGTCTTGTGTGGTTGTACCTGTAGGGCACTCGTTTGTCTCGCACATTCTGTAATACTCACAGGACATCGCCCATAACGCCGCTGTACCTATATACACGGCGTCGGCACCGAGCGCTAAACATTTTGCAAAATCCCCCGATGTTCTGAGTCTTCCCGCTGCTATAAGTTCGACTTTGTCTCTGTACCCGGATTCCGAGAGGTACCGATGAGCTCTTGGAAGAAAATTGATGAGTGGTACCCCAAAGTTATCTCGTATATGCATAGGTGGCGCACCGCTGCCGCCGCCAAATCCATCTGTCACTATGTAATCTGGTTCAGCAAACATTATAACATCAAGATCTTTCTCTACACGACCTGATGCGAACTTTATTCCAATTGGCTTTCCACCCGTTACATCTCTCAGCCATGAGATCCTATCTTTTAAGTCTTCAGCGCTGTTTATATCTATGTGTCTTGCTGGACTCTTAGCATCTGTTCCAACAGAGACCCCTCTTGCTTTAGCGATAAGCTCTGTTACCTTATGCCCCGGAACGAAGCTCCCTGTTGCTGGGTACGCTGCTTGACTGATTCTAAGTTCAATCATATCAGCTTGCTTTAATCGTTCTTGCCAGACTCCAAATCTACCACTTGCATACTGTAACGTGAGATACCTTGCGGCTTCGCGCTCTGCATCGAGCATACCGCCCTCTCCCGTATTTGCAGCAGATCCTGCCATTGTTGATGCTTTTGCAAGGGCAAGTTTTTGTTCTTTGGGAAGAGATCCAAGGCTCATAGCGGTAAGCATTATAGGCGTCTCTAAATGTATCCCTTTTTTCGATCTTGAGCCTATAGAAGTGTTAGTATTCACCAGTTCGTCTGAAACGAGTGGGAACGTATACAGTTGAGCTGGGAGGAAATTCAACATATCTAAGTCATTGGGTATTTTTTTCAGAGACCCCATTCCTTCATATAATGATTTATTTAGTACAGATATCTTCTTTAAATCAAGCATTTTCTTATAATTGCTGGGATCGTTGTACTCATAGTACCTTATTTTTCGCATAGTTTACCTCCGTGACAACCTTTGATCTCAAAGTTTGATAAAGTAATATACCTATTAGGTTTTAATTAGCGCATGGGAATCGGTCGACAACATGCTGTTAGTTAATTTGTTATAAGAGTTTTTTATATTAGCGTATGTAAATCGAAAATCGTCAAATATGTTCTTAAGTTGTACGTAGGTATGTGAAAAGTTTTGGATGAGACTAAGAGAAAGAATAGGTTAATCGAAAGCAAAAGGCAATTGACTAAATTATTGATTATTGCCGCAAAGATGAAGTACGCATTAAAAAACGAAGAGATAGACTTAGGCACTATAGTGCAATCAGAAATTGAAGAAGCAAAAGACCTGTTGAAACACGGGTCACTGCATGTGCCAAAAATTTTAATGAATTCAAATGACTTAGCGGGGTTTGAAAAATTTGTGGTCGCTTGGCCGTCAATATCTATCCTCGCTGGGGTTCTTGATGTGGTAACTGAGATGGAAATCGGCACGATTTTAGTTGGTCTGCCGGAGGGGAAAATTTTACTGTGTATAAAGACGCCTAGCATTATAGAATCGGAGTTCGAAGTATTGCCACTTGAAAAAAGTAAACGACAGGCTTCTTTGTGAATTTACCACGATTCAATTATTGAAATTTTGCTTCAGATCTTTCACCTTAACGCACACCCTATAACTGAGGATTGTAGCTCATTAATAGACTCGCCGTAAGTTTTGCTATTAATCAATTTATCGTCTTCATTCCGTTTTCTGCTGTTTATTTTCCCATTCTTTTTAAACATAACCTAAAAGTTGATAAAAAAAATATCGTCTCGTCGAACCAAGGCAATCAATTTTTTTGCCCGGCTGTGAAGCAGCATAGTATAGAATTATAAACTAAGTTATTTCAATGGTGAAAGTAACGCATTTCTAGCGTTATTTGATTGACCTTTCTAACTATTATTATTAGTTGTAAATTAATTTAATACGTAATCTCTACTTCATTAATATAGTTCGAAAAGTTAGGATTTTTAAGGTCAATCAAATCTAAAAAATTTTCAAATTCTTCGTCTTCATCGAGTCCAAATAGTTCCATTTCAAACGTCAATGCTTGACAATTCATTATCTGAATACGAAGTACCAATAATATTTAAATGTTTTTTTTTATCATATTTTTTCCAAGCATTCAGCTATTAGGAGTCAAAATTTAAGCATTATTCCTGTAGTTCCGGGGATAAGGTCGTTACCGCCCAAAAAGCCAGTATTTTTTGACGTCTTCTACGTAAAACTTTTTAATAACTTCAGCTTTAAGCCTTACTTTAAGGTTAAAATAGACACTCGACGGTCACATTTATTAAAAATAAGATGAATAATGTTATTCATATCCGGAGAAGAAAATGCAATTAAATTTAAACGATCTTGTTGATGAATTCTTAAGGCTTGAAAGATTTACAGAAGAATCGAAAGCTTTTGAAAGCTTAGCTGCGGTTCCGAATTTGTCCGCGGAAGATATTAATTTAGAGAGGGACTGGCAACAATTTATAGTCTACAAGTTTAATCATGCGGGCGTTACGGAAGGTTTATTAGATGCAATGCGTGATGGATATCTGCTGTTAGCGGAAAAATTAGCGGCGTTAGTCGAACAAGCTAGTAAAGCAGGAGTGGGACAACAAGAGAAAGACATCGAAGAAGAATAGTTTTCGTTTTATATTCTTCTATCAATGCACGGAACTTGGCGTCATATTTTGTTAGAAAAATTCAAGAAATTAAAAAATATTTAAAGTAGTATTTAAAATTTTTGGAAATTTTAACAATAGTCGCTTTTTATAAGAGCATAATTTATAATTATGGAATTACATTTCAGCGTTAACGAGTACGTGCTATCTGTGTTGAGCGTGAAGGGGGTGACACATAATAAGACTAGAAAAACTGGATGAGTTATTTGAAGCTTCATTTATTGAATTAGTGGATCAACTGAAAGCTTTTTTTATAAATGAATGTTCGAGACTAGGATACGTCATTGATGACTTGGATTTATGCTTAAAAGATTCTGAGATTCTCCCAGGCGTTGAGGTGAAAATTTGTCAGTCCAGAAATTACGATAACGAAGTGATTGAACGTCTCGAGGATAAAATTGAAGACAAACTGGATAACGTAATTTACGGTCATATTTTGGATCAAGGGCTTAGAATCAAATATTCAGAAGATGACTCTTTCGCGAAGTATTCGAAATACGGCAACCTAAATTTTAATCAACTCAAAAAAGCCTGCAGCAACTGATAGTTAAGTTTAGTTGGGTTGAACACTTACTTCATAAAAAATGTTTTTTTCTCGTGAAATGGTGATCGATACTTTGATTCATTAATCTTAATCCGAGCAAACGACTAATTTGTTAATCTATACCGCGGGTTCTATCACATTTGTGAAAGTGCAGCGATATCGGGGTCGAACTCATCTCGAGAATCACTGGAAACAAGTGGAGAAATAGTTTCACGAGTTTGGTATTCCGCTTCAAATGTTACAGCCGTAAGCCGTTTGTAAGTCTGTAACATTAAACTATAAGAGTATATAAGACGGTAATACGATGTCTTAGCTCAGCATTGTATCGTCGAGTCGCTATGCCACTATATAAGAGGGGCGCTGGTCGCAGACGAATTGTTACGTTCTCCCTCCACAGAGTTTTCAAAGTTTTTTATTCTAAAATTGTATTTACTCTATGAATGTAATTAAAAGCAATTTTAATCTTTTTAATTAATCATCTTTGGACTAGAAAACATATGAAGATAGTTTTATTACGTCATCACCTACTAATACATGTCTCCACTACGAGGTGAATGAAAATAGCATCAAAGTCAGCCGTCTATAAGATCTTGATAAAAAGAACGATGAGTTTATTGATCTTAGTGATATTGTTGCTCAGCGCACTAAGTGTTGTGTCTGCATCAACGAGTAAAATAACGACTGTGGATCGCGAAATATATGCAAGAAGTGCTACAGCTCAGCAACCAACAACGCTCACGTTCAACGCTCCCGCGCAAGTAAAACTCAACCAATTTTATGCAATCTCTGGAAGCTTGACCGTTGCGAATGGTACTGGCATAAACGACGCACAACTATCATACCAGCAACTCCAAGACAACAAATGGATTACCTTTGGTGTGGTATTCACTGACCAAAATGGAACTTTCAGCGATAAATGGATTGAGACAGACTCACTGAGTAAGCCGGGGACAAGCTACTATAGGGTCATCTACAATGGTGATAGCCAATATGCGCCAGCTGTGAGTAATGAGGTAGCGGTACTAATATCTAAGTAAGTGAGCCAGCATTCTGCATATCACTGAGTATCGGCGGTTGTTGAATGGCTTTTAATTAAAAACGTAGTCTTAACCGTTTATTCCATGCAGCATAATTGAAAATTGATATAAATCTTCAGCTTTTGATTCTTATACATAAAAACATAGGAGGTGAAGAATTGGCAGATCAGGAAAATATACCACCATCCGGATCCCCAGGATATGAAGCCCCGCCATATGCGCCTAGACAGCGCGTATCATATCAAGGCGTGGGTATACGATTTGTTGCTATCCTTATTGATTGGATAATCGTAGGCATTATTACCTCGGCAATCAACCTACCATTGACCGTTCGGGGGGCGACGAATTACGTCGTGAATGTTAACAATGCAACAGGTCAAGTTAGCATTTCTGGTGGTCCGTCCGCGGCAGTTTTGGGGTGGTTAGGGTTTATTTCGCTTGCTGTACCATTCCTCTATTTTACACTGCTTCAAGGACGATACGGTCAGTCCGTCGGTATGATGGCGTTAAAAATCAAAGTTGTGAGCGAAGATGGGTCGCCAATAGATTACGGCGCAGCAGCTATACGAACTGTGCTTATGGTTATAGATGTTATACCGTATTTTATCCCATTTTTGCTTGGAGCAATATTGATCTGGTCGTCAGATCAAAAGCAGCGGTTGGGAGATAGAATCGCCCACACGATAGTAATAAAGGTTTGAGGGGGATGACCCCCTTTTATCTTTTTTGCAAGAAAAATAAAAAGAGAATAGAATTGAGTAGAGAAAGACCGTTAGAATAGCACTGCCAGCACTGCAGCAATAAGTTGTGAAGAACCTGTTGGCCCCGTGAAGAGTCCTAGGGCGCCTAATAATACACTTCCAATGGCTATGGGAATAGTTACGGGCCAAAGGAACCATATAAAAATTAACATTTCTTGTTCACCTCCGTTTTTCGATCAATCAGTTTAAGCGTTTAATTTCTCAAGCAGACCTTTATTCGCGTTGTAGCACTTACCGAAAGATATCAAAGCAGACCCACAAAGCAAAGTATAGCTGCTGCTTCTAGATTTGCTGGCGTTGGCAGTCCGATTAAAGCTATAGTCGCTACGATAAAAAACGGGAGAGCCATAAGTGGCCCTATGAATGGTATGAATAACATTTTGTTAACCTCCTCCGCTTATCTCTCAATTTTGCGTTATTTTTAAAACACACATCAATTAACGTTGGGTTCTTAAACATTTCGTTTTGTTGTATGTTTCAGTAATCTCAAATCAATGTCTCAACGTTTACTTTCTCCGATTGCAAATACCATATTTGCTTTTTGTTTTGGCAGTTATAAGCACCTTTTTTCTACCTTACTTTCTAATTGTGTTCTAAAAGCATATTAGCAATGGTATCAATCATCCACGTTGCCCCTTCGTACCCTAATATTGTTTGACGCGCTGCACCAAATCGGTCATGGTTTGGCAACCCTATTCGTAAAAGAGGTATGCCTTCTTTCTGAGATATCTGTCTCCCTGTCGAGGGGCCAATCATCAGTTTAATGTCTTTTTTCATAATTTCTGTGTGGATCTGTTCGAAATCTACTCCGCACATAATCGTTGAACTTGGTGAGATCTGTTTTACTCTTCGCGTGAAAGTAGGATTCTTGGCGCCTGTCGCCACGATCTGTGGGTTCAAGCCAGACTCTCTAAGCGTCTTAGTGATGCCTAGTACTACTTCAGTGTCTCCGTACACTGCCGTTCGTATGCCTGAAACGACTTTATGAGCGTCCACAAGAGCATCGAGCAATCGTCCTCGCTCTCTTTCATACTTCTGTGGCAGCTCAAGCCCCGAAATCTTCTCAAGTTTTGCTACAAACATATCTGTGTATTCAATTCCAATTGGTAGAGGGAGCGTCGTGTGAGGTACTCCGTAGTTCATCTCTAAGTAGGAGCCAGCGCTTGTGGATTGAATACATCCCCCGATGGTAAGAGTCTCCATTGAGTTTGCCATGTCTCTTATCTCATGTAGTGGCGTGCCGCCTTCAGCTATCTTGGGAAGGTTCTTGACAAGAGGAGCGTCCAAGGTCTCGGAAATATCAGGGAAAAGGATGCATTCCCTGTACCAGTGCTGTAGCATAGCCTTAAGGTAACGGATGTCTGCTGGCGAAATGATCGCCCCAATTATTAGGTTGAACTTGTTGTTTTGTTCGCCTTTCGCTACTAACTTCTGAACGATCGCTTTGAGAGTTTCTATATATCCTTCTTCGTGGGATCCTGTGTAGCTGGGCGTAGAAACCCGAATTATGATTGCTTCCTTTGCCATAGGATCTTCTTGCTGGAATTCATGTATAATTTGAAGTACATCGTCACCGATCGTTTCTGCGAGGCAGGTGGTAGCAACCCCAATGACTGTAGGGCTGTAGCCTCGGATTATGTTCTTCAAACCCTTCTTGAGGTTTACTGCCCCACCGTAGACTGCACCTCTCTCGCTGAGTGCCGAGGATCCGACATCTACAGGCTCTCTAAAATGGTGGACAAGGTGCAAGCGCATATATGTGCTACACCCCTGCGAGCCGTGAAGCAGTGTCATGCTGTTCTCGATCCCCTTGAAGGCAATAATGCTTCCCATAGGCATGCACATGGAACATGGGTTAACTGTCGCATAGCTGTTTTGCATTTTTCAATTCTCCATTGAAACTCTTCTCTTGGACATTTGCTGCTCTATTTAATTTGTTCGTTTGTCGTACCCTCTCAACCGGCAGTTTCCATACTGGACTGTTAATACTGGTGTCGAGCTCTCGTGCAAAGCTGACCATTCCTGTGAACCCTTCAAATGTTTCAGTCCTATCGTGGTTGAAGTCGCAGAACGCTATACGAAGCTTATACGCCAAATATCGCTCTTTAACTCCGGAAACAAGAAGATCTACTTTTTGTCTTATTAGGAGATCTTGAAGCTCTAGCGGATTAGCATCATCTATAATTACTGTTCCATCCTTGACGATATGGCTTATTTTGGTGTAGTCGTCTCTCTCACCAGTCTGTGTGCCAATTATCACTACGTGCATCCCTAACTCTTGGAAGGCATTCACCAGTGAAACGGCCTTTGCTGCGCCACCCATGTAAATGGCAGCTTTTTTTCCATAAATTCGACTCCGGTGGTGTTCGATTAATGGCTGTACTCTGCTTGTCTCTCTGCTGATTATTTCCTCTGCTTTTCTTGTCATTGTTTGATCTCCGAAAAACGCTGCAGTTGTTCGTAAGGCTGAGGCCATAGCACTTAATCCAAAAAAGCTAATACGCTTGTAGGGTATATGATACTGGTCTTTAAGCTTATTAGCAAGAAACGTCATCGAACCGCTGCACTGTACCAAATTAAGCTGTGCATAATGTGCCCTCTGAATCTCTTTAGTTTTGGAATCGCCAGTAAAAGAAGCTATTACCTCGATTCCCATCTCTTCGAAATAAGATTTTATGGGCCAGAGATCGCCAGCTACATTGTATTCTCCTAGCAGGTTAATCGAGAAACGTTTCTTTGAGGTGTACTCTCTTGTGCCGATAAGTTCGAAGAGCGCATTACATGCAGCCTTGTACCCCTCGTTCTTGTTGCCTCGAAATCCTTCAGACTTTACTGGAATGACGGGAATCTTAAGTTCTTCAGTCGCAGCCTTGCAGATAGCTTGTAAGTCATCGCCTATCACGCCGACGATGCATGTAGAGTAGACAAATACTGCGGATGGGTTGTGCTTGGTTACAAGTTCTCGTATAGCTGCCGTCAGTTTCTTCTCTCCGCCGAAAATCACCTCCATTTCTTTCATATCCGTGGAAAAGCTACTTTTGTAGAGCGTCGAACCGCTTGTGCTACTGCCTCTGATGTCCCATGTATAGCTTGCGCATCCAATGGGGCCATGCACTAAGTGAATTGCATCGGTTATCGGGTTTAAAACGACCCGTGCTCCTGAGTAGACACATGCTCTTTGGCTCACTGATCCGGCAAGACTCTCGTTGTTGCAGGCCAAAGGGGAAAAATCAACGCCCTTCTTTTCTTGGATATGGGTCTCTCTTCCTTCGATTGTCGCAATTATTGCCATTTTTTATAACATCCATTTTTTACACTAGTCGTTATAGAATCAGTTCAAAATGAGTGTCGTCAGCATCCCTGTCTTTTCGCTCCAAGAAGGTGTTACCAATCACCTCTACAAGCCGTGCAGCTCCTCCATAACCTACAGTTGGGAAGTAGTGCACGTTGGCTCGGTCAGTAATTGGGAAGCCAACTCGCACGAGAGGAATGTCTTCAGCCCTGGAAATGTACTTCCCGAAGGAATTGCCGATCAGCACGTCAACAACCTTGTTTTTGATCTTCTGTTGCAATAGGAAGAGGTCTCCGATCATAGCCTCACAGTCTGGTGAGACCGCACCGATCTCCTCAACAAATTGCGGGTCCGGTGACCCTGTGAGAGCAAACGTGGGCACCATACCTAAGTCCTCGAGCATTCCCACTAAACCTATCACCGTGTCAGGGTCTCCGAAGACCGCTGTGGTCTTCCCGTGGAAATGAGGGTGCGCGTCAGTCATCATATCTACGAGGCGACCGCGCTCTTCTTCAAGTACTCTTGGTATAGGAACGTTTGCTAGTTTGCACACGTTCATCACAAAAGCGTCTGTATTTCGTATTCCAATGGGCATCGGACCGATGATAGCCGGTACCCCGAATTTGCCCTTAAGGATCATAGCTCCTGCGCTACCAGCGTTCCTGCTCAAAGCAATCGTCCCCATTGAGTTTGCTGTATCTTTTAGATCAGGTATCGTTGTACCTCCCGGCGGATAGAGCCCTCCAGAATCCGGCATTAGCGGAGCATCAAAAACGTTGGTGGTGTCGGGGAAAACGATCGAACTGATCTTCATCATTTCTAATATCTTTTTTATCTCTCTGATGTCGCCAGGCTCAACAAAACCCGGGATGATGTTCAGTTTGTTATTGGATTCGTCCTTCTCTGGTAAGGTCTCGGTGACTGACTTAACAACGTTATCATATCCCGTAACGTGTGACCCGACATAGCTCGGAGTGTTGGCTACAATAACCTTCACTTCAGGGTCATAGAATTCTTTTTCTTTGATCTCCGCCATAAAGGCTCGAATGTCGTCTCCTATTGTTTCTGAAGAGCATGTGGTATTAATGCCAATCACTTCGGGATGGTAAAGTCCGATGATGTTTTCAATGGCTTCAGCTAAATTTTTGCGCCCTCCGAATACGACAGTATCTTCAGTAAATGAGGTGGTTGCGGCAATTGATGGTTCCCTATAATGCCGAGATAACATCATTCGTAAGTATGATGAACATCCTTGCGAGCCATGAGTCAAAGGCATACAATTATGGATCCCTTTATAAGCCAATACAGCACCCAAGGGCTGACACGTTTTGGCGGGGTTAATAGCCAGAGATTGCCGCTCTGTGATCTCATGTGGAGTATAGTCAAGCATCTGATTCTCCCCTCCAAGGTGGCGTTATAAACTTCCACGTCGGGCTGTTCACTGCCATGTCAATATCCTCTGCAAATTTTAGAAATCCTTCAAACCCCGTGTAGGGACCACTATAGTCGTACGAGTGCATCTGACGCGAGGGTATGTGCATCTTCTGAAAAACGTACTTATCCTTTATACCAGAGCAGAATAAGTCGATTCCAAGCTTTTTTACCAGATATTCACATTCATAATGCGTGTAATCGTCCAGTACTATTTCACCGTCCTTCATGTGGACGATGAGCCCTTCATAATCCATTAAGCTGGGGATACCATGCTTCTTTTTAAGAATCGTTTCTTCGTCATAAGCAGGGGTAACCGTTGGGTCTCGCTCGTAATGGATGTCTTCCAACATCTTCGAACTCCCCGTATGTTGTATTTCTGGAATGACCTTCCTCCCTTCATAGTCGTCTCTATGAGCGAATTCAAAGCCCGCTACGATGACCTCCATGCCGAGCGTTTCAAACAAGTTTTTAAGATGATGTGCACGTGAGCCACCAACGAGTAACATCACCCTCTTTCCGGCGAGCTTCTTTCTAAAAATCTCGATATGTGGTTCTATTTTCGACATCTCTGCTTCTATAAACTCCTCAGTTCTTCTAGTAAGGTCTGGGTCATCAAAGAACGCGGCCATATCTCTAAGAGTTTTGATTAAGTCATCTATCCCTAGATAATTGACCTTCAGCCACGGGACCCCAAATTTTTCCTCCATCATGCGGTTGGTATAGTTGATTGACCTATGACACAGTAGAATGCTCAGCTTCGCTCTATGAGCTTTGGCTATCTGATGAAAGGAAGCATCTCCCGTGAAAGGACAAATTATGCGGTAGCCAATTTTTTCCAAGAGCTCTTTCATAACCCAGTAATCACCGCCGATATTGTACTCTCCAAAGATGTTAATGTCATATGGTCCAGGGTCGTCAAGCTCTTCCGTGCCTATAAGATGTTCCATTAAGGCATTCGAGGCAAGGTGATGCCCCGCTGACTGACTTACGCCGCGGTATCCCTCGCACCTTACAGGGATAACTTTTATGCCCAAATCTTCGGCTGCTTTCTTACATACGGCCTCAATATCATCTCCTATCAGCCCTACGGGACAGGTGGCATAAACGCTTATACATTCAGGCTTGAAGATGGAATAGGCCTCGCGTATAGCTTTAGCCAGTTTCTTTTCTGCCCCGAAGACGATGTCAGTCTCTTTCATGTCTGTGCTTAGACAATACCCAATGAAATTGTCTTCGCCTTCTGAGGCTCTCGCGAGGTTTCGTCTCGTGCCCCACGTATAAAATGAACAACCTATCGGTCCGTGGGTGAGGTCTAGAATGTCTTTCACCGGGCCTAAGACTACGCCTTTTGCCCCTGCGTACGCACATCCTCTATTGGTCAGCACACCTGGGATTGCACGGGTGTTGGCCTCGATCTTTTGGCTGGCGTCACACGAATTTTTCACTATGAGATGCTTCTTTCTTATTTCTCCCGTTTTTTGCGGAAAATCATTGAACAACTC
>DASPRZ010000046.1:0-42303 GCA_035624185.1 Candidatus Acidiferrales bacterium | reverse complement strand
TCAACTCCTTCATTGACGTAATCTTTGGGGGACGGCGCTGCGCCCTCCTTACCTTCAATAACTACTTCTCGTTGCTCTGAAACCTGTTTTGCAATTGTTGGTAATTCTTTTAAATCTTTTGTAGTCTGTGTATCTTCGGATTCCTGTGGTTGAATCTGTCTCTCCGCGGTCTTTTGGCCCATTGTAGGCATTTCAGTCTCGGGCTTTTTCCTCCTTAATAGCCAATCTAATAAACCCATCTTCATCACCTCAAATAAACTAAAACAAAGTAACGCCCGAATGATAACTATTAATTGTTGATGAATGTTACTCCATTTTTAGAAATTTTACTTTAAGCTTTTATTTAACATTTGTGGAACAACAGCCGTTTTTTGAAGAACTTAATATACAGCGTTATAGGATCGGATAGTTCTTTAATCGATATTGGAAAATCTATAAAATAGCTCTTTTTTTGAAAAGATTGTGCGGGGGGTGCGATTTGAACGCACGAACTCCTATGAGACAGGGTTTCTTACTAGATCGTAAAAGTCCTAAGCCCTGCGCCTTTGACCTAGCTTGGCAACCCCCGCTTAAGCGTATTGATTTAGGTTAGCATCATTTAAAAGTTTGTATGTTAGACTAACGACTATAATGAAAATAGGCGTCATTGCAAAAGTCATGAAAGCGACACTACTTACACCCCAAGATGGTAAAGGTGGATGCGTGCCAACACAATAGTCAAAGAAGTCATTCAGGAAAAACCATATCAATGCGGCTAGTATATAACTTTTTTTAATCTCTTTTATAATATACAACGGCAAAATGAACTCAAGAGCCATCAAAACGTGTGCACACGCTATCGCTACATACACGTTCCTATCAATTGAGAAGTAGAATGAACTAAATCCAAGAACCACTAAGACAGTCCACGTTCCATATTTTGCTAATCCTATAGAAGTGATGAAGCTTAATAGATCGACGCTTTTGTTCGTGAAGTGGAATGTTACAAGAACAATAACTACAAGCATCGTGTACAGTGGACAGTCGGGAATAAAGGGCCATAAATAAACAGGAGACGAGCTCAATTGGTTAGAATAATAATAAAAACCTGCTAGCGTGCCTATTAGATTTATAGTTATGATTAGTGTTAAAATGTATGTGCTTTTTAGTATTTTGTTAAAAATCCCTATTAGCCTCACGTGGAATCTCCTTTGCTGGCATCCCTCCAACGAATACATCTGCTGGTATCTCTTGATTCACGAGTGAGCACGCCGATATCGTTGAATTGTCTCCAATATTCACACCTGCAAGTACGGTGGAATTTGCACCTATTAAAACATTTTTACCAATTTTTACCCTCCCTTTTTTCCACTTGTCTATTAAAAACTCGTGACAAAGCACCGTTGATCCAAAGCCGATGATAGTATTGTCACCAATTTCAATAAGCTCAGGAAAGAATATGTCAAACGTAGCTTCCAGCCCTACAGAAACGTTCTTTCCAATTTTGATTCCGATGGAACGATAAAGGGCATTTTTTAGCCTCAGGGATGGCAAATATCTGCATATATGTATTATCACAAAGTTCAGAGTTACTATGAAAGGGCTTTTTATTTTCGTCCAATTCCAAAGTGAATTCGGCCCCTCGACGAGCTGCTCCGTTAATTGACGCATACTGATTTTTTAAAGCCTGTTGTTAATCTTAAATTTTACGCCATTGCCACTACGCAGGATAACGTAATCATTTCATTAGATAAAATTGTTATAAACGAAGCGCAAATCTTACATAATAGCTATCAGATTGAAAATAGTATCGTGAGTTATATGATGTTTGGATCATCTGGAATACGGGGAATTGCTAACGAAAGGATAACGCCTGAACTTGCATTGAACGTCGGGCTTGCTGTTGGATCACTATATAAATCTGCGGTAATAGGACACGATCCAAGGACAGCAAGTGAAATGATAGAACACGCTATAATCTCAGGACTTATCGCGTGTGGGTGCGATGTGACGAGAGTCGGTCTTGTCTCGACGCCAACACTTTCTTACGCGGCGAGAAATTGTGAGTGCGGTGTCATGATTACCGCGTCGCATAATACTTCTGAATATGTAGGTATCAAACTCTGGAATAAAGATGGCACATCTTTTAACACTTTTCAACAACGCGAAATTGAATCTTTAATAGGACAAGATGATGGTTGTTCTTCATACAGTGGGGAGAGAGCTAATTGGAATAAAATCGCGAACGTTAGCATAAATGACAGGGCGATCTCCGATCATATGAGCAAGGTACTAACTGAGATAGGTCCTTCTAAATTAAAGGTAGTGGTAGATTGCGGGTCGGGCTCGGGGTCAACGATAACTCCTTATATACTAAGGGAAATGGGATGCAAAGTGATAACGCTAAATGCGCAACCAGATGGTTTCTTTCCTGCAAGACACCCTGAGCCTACTGAACAGAATTTAGAGCTTTTAATTGAAGCAGTACGAGCTTTTAACGCTGATTTAGGGATAGCCCACGATGGTGATGCAGATAGAATGATGGGCGTTGACCGTGGCGGTAGGTATATTAGCGGGGATCAGATGTTAGCACTTTTTGGTCTAAAAGAGGCCAAAAAATCCATAGTTTATCCTATTGACGTCTCACTCATGGTTGACGATGTTATTGATAGCGAAATATTTAAGACGCGAATTGGCGACGTCTACGTGGCTGAAGAAATTAAGAGAGTCGATGCTGACTTCGGCGGAGAGAGCAGCGGAAGTTGGATTTTCCCTCGTGTTTCGTACTGCCCAGATGGAATTTATGCGGCAGCGAGAATTGTATCTATCGCAGAAAAGGAGGTACTGTCGGATATTTTTTCAACATTTCCCACATACAATATCAAGAGAGGTTCAATTCTTTACGACGAAGGCACTAATGTTATGGATCCCATTGAAAAGGAGTTAAAATCGCTAGATTTTAACAAAATTACCACGATTGACGGCGTTCGGCTTGATTTTGAGGACGGGTGGATACTTATTCGATCATCAGGAACCGAACCAAAAATAAGAATTACTGCTGAGGCAAGGGGTGATGAGCAGGCGGAGAAACTCTATGAGAAGGCCCTAAATATTATAAAAAGGTGCGTGCAATGTTAGCGGTCGTGCTTGCTGCTGGTGAGGGAACAAGGATGATGCCACTCACGCATAAAGTACCTAAAGTAATGCTGCCTGTCGAGGGTAAGCCCGTCCTTGAGCATATTATTAGAGCTTGTTTGGAAGCTGAAATCAAACAGTTTATCATTGTTACTGGTTATCAAGAGGAAATTATTAAAAGCTATTTCGGTGATGGTCATTATTACAATGCTCAAATACGATATGTAAGTCAAAACCAACCACTTGGAACAGCACATGCGATTGCACAGGCAAGAGATTTTATAGAGCAAAAATTTCTCGTTCTAAACGGTGATAGTCTTGTAAGTTCATCAACCGTTAAAGCTCTGGCGCAAAAATTGATGGATAAGACAATAGTCGTGGCTGTTAAAGAGGTAGTTAAACCCCAACGCTATGGTGTTATAGAAGTTAGAGGCGATGAAGTTGTTAGAATTATAGAGAAGCCTAAAGAACCTCTAACAAACCTAGTAAATCTCGGTATTTATGGTTTTGATCCGGTTATCTTTAATGCTATTGATATGACGGTTCTATCGTCACGAGGTGAATATGAAATTACCGATTCTATTCAATTATTGATAGATCAAAGTTATGATGTCGGATATTTGAATGTGCCAAACATGTGGATAGATATAGGAACGCCTTGGGATCTATTGAGCGCCAACGAAATATTACTAAAAGGTATAAGCACCGAAATAGACGGTGCGGTAGAGCCATTCTCAACAATTGTCGGGGATGTTAAGATAGGCGAAGGATCTATTATCAGAAACGGCTCTTATATCGTTGGACCAGTGGTAATCGGTGAATATTGTGACATAGGCCCAAACTGCTACTTGAGACCAAGTACTTCGATAGGGCATCGGGTCAAGGTAGGAAATGCGGTCGAAGTGAAAAATTCGATTATCATGGATGATACTAAAATCGGGCATCTATCTTATGTGGGAGATAGCGTTATCGGACACAGATGTAACTTTGGAGCTGGTACATTAATTGCCAATCTTCGCTTAGATGAAAAAAATATTGAAGTGGGTGGCGTAGATACCGGAAGGAGAAAACTTGGCGTTGTGATGGGTGACGATGTCCATACTGGCATCAACAGTATGATAAACGTAGGTACAATGATCGGCCCAGATTCAAAGCTCGGTATGGGTGCATTGGCAGATGGAATTTATCCCCCTAAATCAAGAATAAGGTGATATATCACTGCTATTTTCTTAATTTAAGAAAAGCTCTTTAGCCCTCTTATGTTTATTCAGTCTTATTGCACAAATTATATAGCTTATGCCGATGTTAAGCACACAGGGGACAGCAAATGAAGATTGCAGTGTTTATAGGTACACGCGCAGAATTAATAGGTATGGCCCCTTTTTTAAAAGAAATTGACTCGAATGATAATACTGAGCTTATTTTTACCCATACCGGTCAGCATTACGATCCTGAGATGTATGAAGATCTGCTTGAAGATTTAGATCTTCGCGAACCAGACTTTAGCCTCTCATGTGGCAATGCTAATTATAACAAGCAGATTGCAGGGATCGTGAGTGGTATTGATGATATACTTACAAAGTCCAAACCAGATTTTGTATTCGTACAAGGTAACGTTATCAGTTCGTTTAGTGCAGCAATTGCTTCAGTGATGAACTATGTACCAGTAGGTCACATTGAATCAGGATATCGATCTTTACGGGATCTGCACAGTGATGTTCGTCGTAAGGTCATTGAGACTTGTTCTAAACTTTTTTTCCCAGTGTGTTACTCTGCATACTTAAATTTATTAGAGGAGTGTTATGATCCGGAGTGTATCTACTATATGGGGGATCCTCTCGTCGATGCGTTACTTAAATATAAAAAAATAGCTAAAAAATCCAATTTCATCGAAAAGCTCGATCTTGATAGTGCGCCAATTGTTACGATCGCTGTGAGGTTGCCTTGGAACATCGGAACGCCAGAAGCTTTAGGCAAAATCGTGAGAGCAGCGACTGAATTAGATGAATATAATGTCATAATGCTAATGCATCCAAATACAAAAAAGCACATTATTAAGTTCGGCCTGAGTGATACGTTGTCGTCGTCGGGCAATATCCATCTCGCAAATCCTCTGCCTTACACTGATTTTATCAAATTGATGATGGCGTCGCACGTTTTAGTGACGGACTCGGGGGGGCCGCAAAAAGAAAGTGCACTGTTAGAAACTCCCTGTATAACGCTATCCGATAGTACATACTATATTGAAACGATAAAAGACGGCTGGAACAGGTTACTAGGAGAAAGTCCGGACCCTGAGACGCTCACGAACGCTATTAGATCGACCAAACATGGGAAAATTTTTGCCGATCCACTAAATGATGGTAAATCTACTAAGAGAATTATAGCAAAGGTAGTCGAACTTTACGAGGCGCACAGTCTTCAGATCTCTCCACAGGTGTCCAAAACAAGCTTTTACACACATCTTGCCTTCTTTCCGGATGGTTTTAACGGAATGCGCACACAACTAGGCCCACAAGTAAATGGAAAACTTGTCACTATGTATGATGGGAAAGGGGATATTGTGCTAGACCCTCACAGCGCAAGAATCGTACGCACTTTCGGGCCCGTTAAAGATGTAAATTATAGATGATGAATGATAAAAGATCCCCAGAGAGTTAGATGATCGTAAATAGCATTTTTTACCTTACGATGCTCATTGTTGCCGCAATGTCTTTTATTTTTACCTTAGTTGTCACCAAGCCATTAATAAAAAGGATGAAGGCTGCAGGGATCTATGGGACCGATGTACATAAGCCGAACAAACCTGAAATTTCAGAGATGGGTGGGTTTGCAATATATGGTGGAGTTGTAACTGCATTAACGATCACAGCATTTGTGGGTTTTAATGTTCAAGTGCTTATAGTTGCCCTGTTAGTCATTTCGCTATCGGCCGTGGTCGGAGTTTTGGACGACGTAATGAAATTAGGGGCCAAGGAAAAGCCTCTACTTGGTTACCTCGCGGGGATCCCACTCTTATTAACAGCAAAAGAGGCTCCCTACGTTCTCATCCCTTTTCTTGGAATCGTTTGGATCGGCCTTGCATGGCTTCCAATAGTTCCTTTCGGCGTAACCGGCGGGGCAAACGCAGTGAATACCTTTGCCGGATTTAACGGAATGGAAGTCGGATGCGGAGCTATAGTCACAGCATCGCTCATTATTGTTGGGTTGACTGTTTTGCCGCCAACAGGAGCTATAGAGGGGCTGTTAATTTTAGCCGCCTTATTTGGAGCATTACTCGGTTTTTTTGTGTATAACAAGTATCCAGCAAAAATCTTTTGTGGTGATACGGGCACACTTTGTATAGGCAGCGCCATTGCTGTTGGAGTTATTGCATCAAAAATTGAATTTTTTGCTCTGATTGCCCTTCTACCGTATATTATAAATTATGCCATGGTTCTTTTTTCCGTTAGAAAAGTCACAGACAGTCATCGTTTTTCCGCAACTCAAGTTACAGAAGAGGGATATTTACAACCGTCACAATCATATAACATCCGGAAAAATTTGTCTGATTACATATTGAAGAGAAAGTCGATGAAGGAGCCACAACTTGTAAGAACGTTATGGGTCGTGTGTGGCGTATCTGGGTTACTAAGCATATTAGTGGCTTCCCTGTCGCATCTTTGAGTTCAACGTATCAACTAATAGAGTTTACAATGTCTGAAAACGAAGGATCTTTTGAATCATATTTCAAAAAATTTGGGCACATCAGCAGTATACATGAATGGATTAAACGGCACGATGCTCCGGAAGTAATTTCTATTTATGCCCATAATCGGATAAAAGATTGCATAATTGACAACGTAGCGAAAGGCGGCACTTTACTTGATGTAGGCTGTGGTTATGGATTTTTGTTCCAAAGGCTGAATTCACGTGGATTTATATGCAATGGATTATATGGCACCGAAATCTCACCATCTCTCTCAAAAAATACTAAGTTAAACGTCCCAGAATCTGAAGTTCTCGTCTCTCGAGCAGAAGATCTTCCTTTTGTGGACAGTGTTTTTGATACTGTTGTTTGTTCTGAAGTGATAGAACACGTTTCGGATCCTTACAAAGTCATTCAAGAGCTTTCGAGGGTCACGAAAGTTGGCGGTCATGTGATAGTGACCACTCCAAATTATTTTGCGGTGAGGTTTGGGCTTGATAGGTTGATTCAAAAGCTCGGCTTTTTAAAAATTGACGACAACACTCGTGCCGTGAGGGATCACCCAATACCAGAAAAAGATCTAAAACGATACGTGTCGAATAGCAACCTAACGCTTTTTAAACTCGAGTACCTCAGCCCGATCCCGGAAATACGGTACTTGAAAAAGGTACCACGTAACGTTATGCGATTTCTCATATCAGCAACGCAATTTATTGAGAGGACCCCTCTAATGAAAAAAATATTTTGCAATCAGCTTGTATTTATCGCGATAAAAAGGGAGTGATATAGGCTTTGATAAAACGAGTCTGATCTAACATCTTCTACGCCGAAATACTCGAAATAAATGAATAAATCGCTTGCCATTTTATTTAACGGTCATCCAAGCTGTTGCGAGTTGATATTTACCGCATCAAATGCAAAAGAAAATGTATCGTCCCACACCCGCACGAATAAGTTGCTGCTTGAGAACCCGAGAGTTGGAATAGCTAATATTCGTCCGTTACTTGATGGCAGTGGAATCTCAACGCCTTTTGTCTCATACGGATTCAATGTGACCGGTTTCCCTGAATCATCCCACGCTACGTTCACATTTAACGGAGAGTCTGAATAACTTTTGACAAATAGTACCGCCGTATTTTTCTTTACTATCACTCTGTCTATGGACGCATAATTCGGAGCCGTGCTGTCCAACATTTTTTGATCTATTTTATAAATAGAAACTGCATTATTTTTGAATACTTCTGTCATAATGCCAGAATCCGGAGTAAAGTCCGGAAGCTCAATGCCAAAAACTTTGCTTGCATATCCCGCTTTTACTTTATCATACACAAAATATTTTACATCATACATTTTGCAGATAAACAGCTTTTTATTCGAGTCTGTACTGCTGTTCATGAAGCGAGAAAGATGGTCTAACTGCGCTTGTTGATGTGTTACAACATATGAACTCTCAATATCTGAAGATAACACCGCTTTTTTATTAGTGAATGTGCTAATGTATCGCGTAAACGTCGGGTCTGACAAGACTCCTTCATTTGTGGATCCATGTGTATTTAGCCAGCTTAATGCATCCATTTCGTCTTGTGATAACTTTGGATCCTGTACATGTTGCGCAAGAGTATTAGTGACCGCTATGTGAAGAACAGGGGAGAGCATAGTTATGATAACGATTGATACGAGGAGCAGCGCTCGTAATGGTCTATTATCCTGCCGTCTTCGTAAGCCTTGAACACGAGGATGTTCTTCATACATGAGTCTCAGGACAACAAGTGATGCAAGTATTGATAAAGGTAGTATTAAGTAGAGTATGGACCGCAATCCGTCCTGATTTTGCAGCGTGTGCGGAACGAGCCTCTGGAATAGATACGGCATTCCAGAAAGAGCCCATGCAAGGACGCCCATCGCAGTTGGTATTAACGCTACTAAAAACCAACTTGAAACAATCACGTTCCGTAGGTTTGATTCTTTTCTATCCCAGAAGTTTGTTTTGTAGATGATCGCACTTAGAAGAGGAATAAATCCGAGGCTTGAAATCATAAATATTAGCCAAAAAGCCGTATCTAGTGAGAAAACCAAACAAATTGTTATTAATCCACATATCCCTACCAATGTTAAAAGTATTATTGCGTTTAACGTGCTTTTGGTGATGCTTCCAATAACAGCAAATAATTTGTCTCGTCTCTTGTATGTATATCGCCTCGTGTCAGAGCCACTAAAAAGTGTGCCTATAATCAAAAGAACAAAAATGGCAATCGATATCGTTAGCATTTGTGGAATATTCCAAGGCATACTACCATGCTCAAGATATGCAAACAACCACCACGGAGCGGTAATAAACAATGGAAATAGCACCAAGAACCCTACCCTCGTTAGATACATCTTTGCTCCAAGGTTCGTTAATATGTATAAGATTACGAACGCGGCGATTATTAAATAGAGGGTTATAGCCGAGAGCCTGTGAGTCAATATGAGCAGGCCTATAGTAAGTGCCCCAATAATTGTGTATTTAGAGTTAACTACGGCTTTGTCCTTATCCTCTGCCATAGAACAATAAAGGTAGTACGTTGCAAGGTACATTAGTATAAGTCCAAAGCTCGATGGTACAATGTATTGTGGTCCCAAAATCGCTTGATTTGAACTAAATGTTGCAGAAAAAAAAGCTGTCAGAGCAGCAACTCGAGTATCCCCTGTTATTTTCTTTGCAACGACGAACGTCATTAAAATAAATGCAATTAAGATAAATGCTGAAAATGACTGCATAAGAAGCATAAGGTCTGAATTTAAGTCTATATTTACTCCGCTAAGCGTTGCGATTGTACTGAAAACAATGGGAAGACCGGGTGGTGAATCATTGTACCACAAATCTTTCGTTGCTGAATTAGGGTTTGTACCACTGATTGCGCTGTTTTGCTGGATATATCGTGCTTGCGAAATGTATGATGCGGTATCGGTGTCAATGAGGTCTCTTCCATTGTTCCAATATCCATAAAAACCGATGCTTATAAGGAGAAACATTAGAGTCGCTAGCATTAGCCCAATCGATACCCTGCTCCTCACATTCTTTGACTGTTTGTTTCGTTGAACCTGTTGAACGCGACGTTCTACTGGTCTCGAGTGCGACAAACGTTCATTCATGTATCTTGAAAATTGTTCATCCTCTTCTCGCATCTGAAAATTAGACTCCTGAAATCATAGTTAAATACTGTTTGTGGTATTTAATCGCTATGTATGAGGTTACTTATAGTTTTTGTCTTAAATTTATTAATAACATTTGATTTAAACCACAAGAGTAAGACAACTGAATAAACAATCTCGTTTGATATCATTCCACACGCTATTGCCATCATCCCGCCTATGAGCGGCGTTAGTAGTAGCATAATCGATAAGAATGCAATGGTCCCAAATAACACGCCCCACGCTACTATTTTTGCACCTTCACACGCTGTTACAAGTTTATCCCAAATTCTGTTGTAAAGAAACACTGAAGAAAATATCGAAAGCAACAGCAAGAGTGATGCAATCACCTGAACTCGGAAAACATGTAAGAAAATCAATCCCGCAAGATAGGAAACCCCAATAACGACAAAAATTATCGGTGGCCCGAGATAGAGTAAGTATCGCCCCACCCGTATCTGGGATCTTCGATCTATAGAACAAAAGGTTGGATATAGAGCCATTCCTACTATTGTGGCCAAGGGCGAGATGACAAATATACTCGATCTCGAGTGCGCACCAAATATACCTACTATGGAAAATGAAGCAATGATGTTCAAATATAAAATACTTATTTGCTGGGCAGAGATGCCAAGTACACTATCAGCGCTTAGATACGCAGTGAGGGGCGTCAGCGATCTTATGCTAGCTAAAGAAAGAGTTGATCTTTTTAACGGAATTTTATTCATCAGAATTATTGAGGCAGTTATGGAGCCTATGCAGATCCCTGCTAACCCGACCGTTAAGTTGCGAAATAGCACAAAAAATGCAAGTGCGATTGTCCAATAAGTTATATCTGCGATAACAACGTACTTCATCTCATAAAGTGCGAGACGGAAGGATTGGGCAACTGCGTAAATTGTTAACAAAACTCCGATCAAATAACCGAAAAAAAGTTCAACGTTAGTTATTCCCAATATATGCAGCACTTTGTCCGAAGAGCCGATTACAATTACCGGAATAGATGCCAGTAAGACAGTAAACAAAGCCATATAGAGAGCATTGATAGGGATTTCAGATATTAACGTCTTTTTTTCTGATATAATTTTAATTACAGCTTTAGGAAGCCCTAACGTCATAAAAGCGCCGAGCATGCCACTTATTGCTAGGACCACCAAATAAATGCCATAAATTTCTATGCCCAAATAGCGACCGACAAAAAGTTCTTCTACCATAGAAATGAGTTTTGAAATAATAAACCCAAATCCCAAAACTGACATTCCGCGGAGTACTTTGCTGATGAATGTCGTTTTTATTAACGTCGGCACTTTTTGAAAAGTTGTCACGAGTTCGTCAAAACGCGTACCACTTCTCATCAACTATCCAAGAGGGTAATGATAAATATAATTTATTCAAAGGATCTAAAGGATATTCATATCTAATTTGTAGCGGTGGATGAATGAGCAGAGAAAGGTGCAGAATTTTATTCGTCAACTCCTTTGATGTGAGGTTAATTGACAGTAAAAAAACTGATGGCAGTGTTATCAGTCAGCTTGAAGCGGTGATGCTGAACTATAAAGGCCTGTGTGACCTTTTGTTGTTCACCGGCGACACGATAAAATTTGATTTGACTCCTCCCATCGAGCATCTTCCTTCAGCATTATTTCATAAATTTGGATTGTGGCACCTTTCGTATATGCTCTTCGGCACATTTAAGATTGCTAAACGCTTGAAGGGCAACTCTCTTGTTAGAGGATTCATTACAGGCTGCCCTGGAGCAATTTTAGCTGCAAAAATCAAGAACAAGCCATCAATGGTTTTTTATGAGTATAATTGGGCATATCAAGTGACAAACATCAACAAAGGAAAAGTATTCGGAGCCGTTGCAAAGCTCATCGAGAACTATGTGATTAGAAACGCTAACGTGATAGTTGCCCGCCACAAGTCCTTAGAAAACGAAGCATATGAACGTGGTGCCAAGCGAGTAGTATTGATACCATATTCAGTTGATGAATCCGTTTTTAAGCCTGGTATTGCCATCGAAGAGCTTAAAGAGTTTTTCAATATTACAGATGAAAAAGTGCTGATGTACATTGGTCGGCTACATCCGGTAAAAAGGCTCAATCTCCTGTTAGAATCCGTCGCAAAGCTGCAAGAAAATTTCAAATTGTTCATCGTCGGGGCGGGTACCTTGGAGGAAGAACTTAAAAAATACACTTCATCGCTCGGAATTAACAATAAAGTCATTTTTACAGGCGCAGTTCAGTTTGACGATATACCAAAGTACATGAATTTAGCAGATTTAATCGTTTTAACAAGTGCGATAGAAGGACAACCGAGAGTGATAGTTGAGTCCATGTTTTGCGGGACTCCGGCAGTAGGCACCAATGTGTTTGGAATTAGTGACACTATTGAAGAGGGGGTTACCGGATACCTCACTTCTGCTGATCCAGAGGACATTGCAAAAAAGATCTCAAAAGCTCTACATAATGACAAACTTGCTGTTATGTGCAGAGAATATGCTCTTCAGAATTATTCGAGAGAAACAGTCAACGCAAAAGAACTAGCAATTGCGAAAGAGCTTTTAAGTCGCGATAACTAACAGTCACTATTAATCAGAGTGCGTTATTAAGGATTGTCTGTTTATACATTTATTTTTGGGGCTGATATTATTTATTCCACTTTCTCACGCTTTAGAAACTTAAGAGAGGTAATAAACGTACGGAAATGATTTCTTTACGTGTGTAAAAATATTTATACAAAATCTGAGGTAGTTACGATAATTAAACTAGTTTAGATATGCCCATCTATCTAGTTTCTCGTTAATCTTTACATTAATCATTCTACTAAACTATTTGCTCCTATCAGTATACAAAAACGCATAGTTTAATTGATCTGTTATATACACTATACTATACATAACATAAAAACTTATAATTTAAGGTTAATGTTGGAAATTATTGGTGTACAGCGAAAAGGGAAAGTGATTCATGATTTTCCTTACAAAATCAGTGGAAGACAATGTCCGCACACAGGAATAGTAAATGTGACGAAAAGCGGTCAATGTGTTTTCAACTGCTCGTACTGTTACGCAAACGGGTATATTTGGTCAACAAAAGGAAACTACATCGAAGTCTTTGAAAATACGCCTGAACTGCTCGATAAAGAACTCAGCAAAATTAGTATTTGTCCCCCTCTTTATTTTTGTGCCGTGACCGACCCGTTCCAACCATTTCGTCTTGTGTACGAAACGTCACTCGGTTCTATGGCCGTTGCGGTAAAACACAACGTATACTTCCGGATAATAACGAAATCGCACTGCGTTTTAAAAATTCTGGAAACTGATTGGTTTAATTATAAGAAATTTCATGTATCATTTACTTGTGAAAGCATAAATCGAGCAAAATTAGCGACCGTCTCCAATGCACCAGACATAAAGAAACGATTGGCAGCAATGGAAGAGCTTAAGAGTGCTGGGATAACGGTCACAGCAAGAATTGATCCTATAGTAGCAGGCTTTACGAACGACTTTGATGAACTAACTGATCTTGTAGAAGTATTGCATTCAAAAGGAATTGACCACGTAACAGTTTCAACTGGCACCTTTAATCCATGGGTGTTTCATAGGCTCATTCAAAGTATACGTGAAAGTAGATTTTCAGATTTAGTTCCTGCAATCGAGGCGAGTTATCAGTATTGCACCGGACGTTTTAAATTAAATCGGCAAGATCAATTAGAGCTTTACCATGAGTTAGACAATCTGCTCCGCCGTTATGGGATGAAGCTCTCCTCATGCTTGGACGGCGTTAACTCTGTTGATTTAAGTCGTTTTAGTCCGTGTGACAACATAAGCAAGCTTACAAGGAAGAATCATTTTGGGCAATTCGAACCGATTTGCAGTTCAGATTGCATAAATGATTGCCCTGATATGCATTCGCCTCCGTGTGGAAAGGCGAAGCTGATGAATGAATATCCTTTTAAGTGGGCAACTCTTAAAGGTATTCATTGACTTTATTTTATGTTCGTAAATTGGTTAAATTCGCAATAGATAGCATCAACGATGCTTTTAAGTATCATATGATAGCACTGTAAGTTACCTAATTATTTGTACTAATTGAATATGATTGCTCTAGTTACAGGCTGAATATGATTGCTCTAGTTACAGGCGGATACGGTTTTATTGGTAACCAGATTGTTGAATTAATATCTCGAGAGTTTGAGGAGGTACGGGTACTCGACAATCTCACCCACATAGCTAGGGAAGTGAAATTACCGAATGTAAATTTAATAAAAGGTGATATCAGGGACATTACTACCATTACCAGTGCATTGAAAGACGTCGACGTTATATTTCATACAGCAGCGCAGATAGACGTCCTAGCAAGTATAAGTGAACCATTTTTTGACCTCGATAACAACATCAAGGGTACTCTTTCGGTCTGTGAGGGAGCAAGAAAATGCGACGTACCCAAATTGGTTTATTCATCAAGTGCTGCAGTTTATGGGAACTGCGATGTTTTTCCGATAACCGAAGAGCAACTGATACAGCCACTCTCTCCTTACAGCATCAGTAAGTATTGTGGTGAGCTCTATATGTCTTACTACCATAGCACTTATGGGATTAAAACGCCTACTTTGAGGTATTTCAATGTTTATGGCCCATACCAGCATCCTGAAAACGCTTACTCTGGTGTCATTAGTAAGTTCATTTACCGGGCTTGCAAGGGGTTGCCCATTGAAATATATGGCGATGGTAAACAGACACGAGATTTCGTGTACGCTACAGATATTGCTCAGGCCAACTTCTATGCAGCGAAAAGTAATGTCGAGAATACACCAATAAATGTAGGAAGTGGGATAGAGACGGCAATTAATGAATTGGCAACAATGGTGAAAGAAATCACTGGTTCAACATCAACAATTGTTAATCTCCCGCCAAGAGCCGCAGATGGTAGACGTTCTCTTGCAGACATACGCAAAGCAAAGAAGCTTATTGGTTATGAGCCTAAGACAAGCATATTCGCAGGTTTAAAGGCAGTGTGTAAAACTCAACTTGAATCGCTAATTTGATCAGGAAAGATATATTGTTAACTACAATTTGTGAACCGGAACAGTTTCATTACGTTTAAACGTACGTTAAATATACCTACAGCTTAACAAGTTGAGTTGCAGAATAGTGGTGTTCAACAACGTGTCAAGTACGATACAAATTGCATTGACTTTTATTGGGGTTCTGTTAATTCCGGGATTCGCAATGTCCCTTGCGTTATTTCCACGATTTTATGACCTCGACGTAACTGAACGTCTTGCGATGTCGATTGGCCTTAGTTTAGTTATAGTCATATTCATAGGAATGCTCCTTGATTTTGCAGGGTCACTAGTGTCTGCTACTGGTGGCATCAAAGCATCCAACATTTTAACCTCCCTTAGCAGTACAACCATGTTTTTCTTGTTAATATGGATCATTAGAAGAGCGAGAACGTCGAAAAAAAATGTGCGGCGTCAGCAGATATAGCGGCTGCTTGTTCTTTTGTATTTCTTCGCTACATCGTTAACTTCGCTATGTCATAGGCTTCAGCCTTACTATGATTATGCGTTACAAACATACCAGCCTGGAACGCTCTGTACCGTGCAAGGCCTTCTATTGCTTCAGTTCTAATGTAGTACTTGTCGTTTTGCGTCTCGTGAACTTTAAGAGCTTCAAGTTTTATCTTAAAAAATTTTGTGATATTAATAAAAACTCTCGGTGTAAATTCAAGTGATACACTTGGTGATTCATAGTGAAGAATATCATCTACATGCCGGTAAAATGTCATTGTAGCAAGCGCTGCGTATCTGTGATCCTGATGATTATCATGCGGACTATGCGTAAATATTCTATCGGGATTTAATTCCTCTATTTTACGTCGTATAACCTCGATCGTATTGTAGTCATCTATGATCATAGTATCTTTTAAATTTTCAATTGTGATACTGTCAGCGCCAAGTATCGAAGCTGCATTCTTTGACTCAATTACCCGTTGCTCACTCGGACCGCCTGCTTCACCCTTCGAGAGTACCAGCAGATGCACTTCATCTCCTTTTGATTTGTGGTATGCCAATGTAGCATAACACCCAAGTTCACAGTCGTCAGGGTGCGCTCCAATTGCGAGGATAACTTTACGCAAGTGCATCACCTTCAAAATGAGCAATTATAAGCGAACTAAAGAGCTCCTGTGCAGCTTCATTTACCTTTAATACTACAGTGCTTTCGAGGCTCGCGTTGCTTAACAGAGCTCTCAACCATCGAAAGTCCGCTGATTTAAAATTAATATTTAATGTACAATCGATTATCGAAGAAGTTACATCAAATGTTTTTGGCACATCTAGGACTGCAGGAAAGTCCTTTGCCATCTTTTTTTTGTCACACGTCATCTGTAATTTATTTTGCACGTTCACTATAAAAGCTATTCTATCTCTACAGCTGTGCGTTTTCTATACTTGTGATATCTACCTCAGCACCATTTGACGAGGGTATACGCCATCTATTTTTAAGGATGTGTTTGAGCTATTTATGTATACACTGCACTACAAGTTTACTACTTTTAAGCAAGTTTACTACTTTTAAGAACTCATGTTCCGATTTTATTCAGGTTAGCGCTAAATTGTTTCCAGCTGTCAAACGCCGTTAATCTATATTATAGCCACTCATCAGATAGGAAATGGTCTATTAAGCAGTGAATGCTTTATTTTATTGAGGCAATCAGTTTCTCAACGACATCTAGCGATTTGGTCATTTGCCGAGTCTATTGGTGAGGGTTCAACTTCAGCAGTAGATTTGGTATTGCTCTTTAAAAAAAGTCTTCCCCCTCCTAGCATTCATAAATTTTGCCGTAGCTTCTGCATTTATCCGCGCTATTATTTAGACTATCTATTCTCTTAACCCGATAATAATCGTTGCTTAGTCATTTAATAATCATTTAAAGAAAGGCCGTCGGTGTTTGACCTTGAATGAGCAACGTCTATATAGGTTGCCCTTTATAAAAGATTTCAGTGGTGCTCTTGGAAGCTATAGTTCTTGCAGCAGGTGAGGGTACAAGATTAAGGCCATTTACCCTTTCACAACCAAAAGTAATGATTCCTATAGCTAATAAACCAATTCTCGAATATGTAATTGAATCGCTCTCACAGTGCAGTATTTCTGATATCACGTTAGTTGTTGGTTACAAAAAGGAAAAAGTAATGAACTATTTTGAGAGTGGTAAGAAATTCGGCGTTAACTTAACGTATGTTGAACAGCCCCAACAGCTCGGCACAGCTCACGCAATAAAGCTAGCTGAGAACTCTATTTCAAACAATTTTTTGGTTCTAAATGGCGACAATTTGATTAGCGCCCAAACCATCAGGGATGCTATTGACGATATGTCTGGCGATGTCACTCTACTTCTTACGGTAAAGGAAAATGTAAAAGGTTACGGCGTTGTTACCACCGAGGGCAATAAAGTAACTCAAGTAATTGAAAAGCCAGGGACGGACGTCAGCCACTTTATCAATACCGGTGTTTACATCTTCTCCCCTGTGGTCTTTGATGAAATACCATACACCAAGATATCGTTGCGGGGAGAATACGAAATCACAGATACCATTCAAAGGATGATTGATAATCAATATGAAGTAAAAGGGGTGCATACGACGTCCACGTGGATTGATGCAAGCTACCCGTGGGATTTATTAAATGCGAATGCAGCAGTTTTAGGAAAGTTAGGAACTGAAAAGCCCATCAAGAGGAAAGGGATCATAGAAGAGGGGGCAACCGTAAAAGGAAAAGTGGTATTGGGTGAAAACTCGGTTATCCGGGCTGGCTCGTATTTAGTTGGTCCGGTGGTTGTAGGAAAAGACGCTGAAATAGGCCCAAATGTAACGATATTGCCTTGTACAAGCATAGGAAATGGAGTTGTTATAAGCTCATTTACTGAAATAAGAAACTCTATTATTATGAGTGATGTTCGAGTTGGTTCGAATTCGTTTATATCTAATTCAATTATAGGCAAAAATTCGATATTAGGCTCACATTTCATTACTGAGCAGGATAATTTAACGAGCGTAAATCTTGACGGTGAATTTCAGCATGTTATGAATATAGGAGCGATTATAGGAGAAAATTGCCGTTTTGGACATAATGTTTTGGTCGAATCTGGAAAAATAATAGGCATCCACTGCAACGTTGAATCTGGGACTAATATAAGAAAAAACATTATAAATTACAGCACCGTGCTCTAATTCTTCGAGGTTTCCTTAAAAAGGCTTTCTATTGGACTAACTACTGCTATATTCTCATTCTAAAAGCATAACACAAGCCAGTTTCAATTATCCTATGGCTTTCTTAAGCCGCTCGCATTTTCGACGGCCAGTATAAAGAAAGAGTGAAACACATTCATAAAAGCGCGAGTTAGAATATCTAAAATCGTAGTATCTTGACGCTTTTGACTTGGTTCTTGTGTTTAACGCCTGAAATTTATGAAACGTTTCTTGCTAAAGTCGTTACACTTTGAATATGTAATTGAATGTATCACGATTACCTCAATAACGTACAAGCAATCCTAAGAAACATAATTATTTCATAACACATACTGCTAAGAATAACCACATATCACACAAGTTAGTTAACGCGTTTGGAGGTCGTACGCGCAATATTTTATTAATTTAAACCCAAAGATAGTTTTTATATAGAAGTGCATACATATAAAAAAATGACTTTTGCTAAGTGGAGGGATAGAAAATTCAGGAGGATTTAGACTTAAGTACGTTGGACGAAGGGGCAGAACTAACCATCATTCGTGAGGAACTTGAAGAGGCAAAAAGTCAAATCGAAGACTATTATTCACGTTTGCAGCGACTTCAAGCAGATTTTGAGAATTATAAGAGAAGAACGAGAGTAGGAAACGAAGAGCTTTTAAAGTATGCCTCGTTTGATCTGATAAGAGAGCTTTTAGAAGTGTCTGATAATCTCGAGAGAGCTATTGAATCAATGAAGACGATAGAGGGGGCGGAGGGTTTCATCGAAGGGATTGCGATGATACACAAACAGTTTTGTGAAATATTAAGCAAAAATGGCGTTATTGTAATAAAGTCAGTAGGGGAGCAGTTTGATCCATATATTCACGAAGCTATTATGAATATTACCTCCGATGACTATCCAGATAATGAAGTTATTGAGGAGTTCAAGAAAGGGTACAAATTGTACGACAAGGTCATACGGCCTTCAGCAGTGAAGGTTTCAAAAACAAGTTAGTTAGGTGAGAAGATGAGCAAAGCGATTGGAATTGATTTAGGGACGACGAATTCAGTAGTGGCAGTGATGGAAGGTGGGGAGCCGGTAGTAATCCCAAATGCAGAAGGGGATAGAACAACACCGTCTGTAGTCTCTTTTGTAAAAAATGAAAGAGTGGTCGGACAGATAGCTAAGAGACAGGCGATTACTAATCCTGATCACACGATCTCATCGATAAAAAGGAAGATGGGCTCTAACGAAAAAATAAAAATTGAAGACAAAGAGTACACTCCGCAGGAGATCTCAGCAATGGTTGTGCAGAAGTTAAAGCACGATGCGGAGAACTACCTCGGGGAAAAAGTAACGCAGGCAGTTATTACCGTACCAGCTTATTTTACTGATAGCCAACGGCAGGCGACAAAAGATGCGGGCACTATTGCTGGACTTGAAGTTTTGAGAATTATTAACGAACCGACCGCTGCATCTTTAGCATATGGGCTTGACAAAGGGGAAGAGCAAACCATACTGGTTTTTGATTTAGGCGGAGGTACGTTTGATGTATCGATTTTAGATATCGGAGAAGGAGTTTTCGAGGTTAAAGCGACTAGTGGAAACAACCTTCTTGGCGGTGACGACTTCGATCAGCGCATCATTGACCATCTCGCTGATGATTTCAAAAAAGAGCAAGGGATAGACATTAGAAATGATAAGATGGCACTTCAGAGATTGAAAGAAGCTGCTGAGAAGGCAAAAGTTGAGCTCTCTACTCTTACCACCGCGGTGATAAACCTCCCATTTATCACAGCAGACCAGAATGGTCCCAAGCATTTCGATACAACGCTGACGAGGGCTCAGTTTGACAAGCTCACTCAAGATCTCGTAGAGAAAACAATGGGTCCTACTAGGCAGGCAATTAAGGATGCCGGGTTAAATCCAAGCGATATAGATCGCGTTATATTAGTAGGGGGGTCTACGCGAATCCCGGCTGTCCAAAATGCCATAAGAAGCTATATTGGTAAAGAGCCTGACCGAAGTGTAAATCCTGATGAGTGTGTGGCCATTGGGGCTGCAATACAAGCAGGTGTGCTAGTGGGCGAGGTTAAAGACATATTGCTGCTTGATATAACCCCATTGTCTCTTGGCATAGAAACTTTAGGGGGAGTATTTACTAAATTAATCGAGAGAAATACCACAATTCCCACGAAGAAGTCTCAAGTATTTTCCACTGCAGCCGACTTTCAGACGTCTGTTGAGATACACGTCTTGCAAGGAGAGCGTGAGATGGCTGTTGGTAACAAAACGTTAGGGAGGTTCCAGCTTGTGGGCATCCCTCCCGCACCGAGAGGGGTCCCGCAAATCGAGGTTGGGTTTGATATAGACGCTAATGGTATCGTGCATGTGTCCGCGAAGGACTTGGGAACGGGAAATGAACAGAAGATAACCATAACAGCCTCAAGTGGACTAAATGAAGACGAAATTAAACAAATGGTAAAAGACGCAGAGGCTCACGCGGAGGAGGATAAAAGGAAAAGGGAAGAGGCCGAAATTAGAAATAATGCGGATTCGATCGTCTATACTGCTGAAAAAACGTTAAAAGAGCTTGGCGAAAAAGTTGATGAGTCGAGCAAGAGTAAGATAACTGATGAAATCGAAAAAGTACGAGAGGCATTAAAAGGCAGCGATATTCAAAGGATAAAACAAGCGACTGGGGATCTGACAAACACGATGTACCAAATATCATCAGAACTCTATTCAAAGACCTCTGAGAAGGACTATCAAGAAGAACCGGCCGGGAGTTCAGATTACGAAGTAGTTGATGAAAAGTAATCGAGTTCGAAAAGGGCAAAAAAATATACGTGAATCGGACCACCACATATGAATCGCGATTTCTATGAAGTGCTAGGGATAAGCAAAACCGCCTCTGAGGCAGAGATAAAAAAAGCATATAGAAAACTTGCTCGACAATATCACCCGGACGTAAATCAGGGCAACAAAGAAGCAGAAGAGAAGTTTAAAGAAATTTCAGCAGCATATGAAGTGCTAAGTAATCCAGAGAAACGCTCGACTTACGACAGGTTAGGACAATCAGCATTTCAACAAGGACAGGGCACTTCGGGGTTCGGAGACTTTGGGTTTGGAGGTTTCGAAGGATTTGGAGGCTTTTCAGACATATTTGAGTCATTTTTCGGAAGTGGCTTTGGGGGTAGCCCGTTCCGAACGCAATCCAAAAAGCGCGCGTCACGATCTCAGAAAGGTTCTGACATAGAGGCCGATCTTGAAATTTCATTTGAAGACTCTATTTTTGGTACTGAGGCAGGAGTGAAAATTGATCGATATGAGCGATGCTCTCATTGTGAAGGAAAGGGTGCTGAGCCTGGCACGGGGACGAAAACGTGTCCATCTTGTCGGGGTACTGGTGAAATTCAACGTGCAATGAACATTTTGGGCGGTCAAGTAATTCGAATCGAGACGTGTAGTAATTGTGAAGGCGAGGGCACCATTTTTGAGAATGCGTGTAAAACGTGCAAAGGGACAGGCAGACTGAGGAAGGAAAAAGTAATCTCCATCAAAGTCCCTCCCGGTTCATATTCCGGTGTACAAATAAGGAAGACGGGAGAGGGTTCTTCAGGCATCCGCGGAGGGCCAAATGGTGATTTGCTTGTTTTTATAAACGTTAGACCGCACGAAGCATTTAAGCGCGAAGGAGATGACATTTACATCGATATTCCTATCTCAATCTCTCAAGCAGCGCTTGGAACCCGTATTGAAGTGCCGACTATTTATGATAGCGTTACTTTGGATATCCCAGAGGGCACTCAGACAGGGACGGTTTACCGTCTCAAAGACAAAGGTGCACCAAACATACACGGACGCGGTCGAGGAAGTCAATATGTGACGCTCATAGTAAAAGTGCCAACAAAGCTTAATGAGAAACAAAAGGAGTTATTGCGTGAATATGCCTCGATTAGCGGTGAAAGCATCCCGAAAGTGAGCCGAAAATCAAAAGTTTTTAACACCGTAAAGGACGTCTTTAGCGCAAATGATTAGATATTTTGATGTTATTGTTACCTGTTGTAAATGTATTCATTAGTACTCACACACGTAGATCTCAGAACGATTAGACTTAAGATTACAGATTTTATAAAAAACACCGTAGATGCCGCAGCAGCAAAAGGGGCTACGGTAGCGATGAGTGGTGGAGTTGACTCTTCTTTAGTCGCACGGCTTGCACACGATGTTGTAGATGTAAAAGCTCTCATCTTGCCTGAGCTTGGGGTTACCCCGCAAGAAGACATTTTTCATGCAATCGCAATCGCAGAGACTTACGGAATACCTTATAAGTTAGTTAAAATTAATAATATCATTAACTGCATAAACACTGCAAAGGGTTTATTGGAGCTCTCGGGCACTGAAAACCAAAAGGTCATCATCGCAAATGTAAAGGCCCGGGCGAGAATGATTTTGAGTTACGCAGTGGCAAATGCTGAAAATCGGATAGTTCTTGGCACGGGAAATAGAACGGAGTTACGTGTTGGTTATTTTACCAAATATGGAGACGGTGGAGTTGATATTCTCCCTATAGGAAGTTTATACAAAACGCACGTTTATCAACTCGCTGCATATCTTGCTTTACCGGACTACATAATTAAAAAAGCTCCTTCTGCAGGGCTCTGGGTAGGACAAACAGACGAAGAAGAGCTCGGGATTAGTTATAATGATCTTGATAAAATATTAGTTGGATTGGATGAGCGGAGGAGCGTAGAACAAATTGCAAGAGATCTTGACATAAACAAAAGTAAAGTAACTGAAGTGTATGATAGGGTGTTACAGTCGAAACATAAACTAGAGACGCCCCCGATAGCAAAGGTGTGGGATTGATCTGATTGCTGAAATGTTCAGATTACCGTCATAGATACTCGCTTAGACTCAGTTTGAGAAGGTGAGTGGGGCAACGGTTACGTCAATAACGATAATAAATTGTCCGGGAGCATACGATCTCACCTTTTTTAAATATACACTTTCAATCGATCTATCGTTTTTTTCTATTACCTTTTTGATGTCACCTACTGTTTGCATTAAATGACTCTCCTCTTTTATGTCGTAATAGTGAATTGTACCGCCTCGTTCACTAAGCATAAAGGCGGCCTGCTCTAAAAAGCTAAAGGCCGAATGAGGCAAATTCATAATTATCCTGTTGGCGACACCTTTAAATCCAGAGGAAAGCTTTTTCGCATCTCCAAGGAACGCATCGACGTTTTTCACTTTATTGAGCGTTATATTTTTCTTTAGATAGGTAAAAGCATCTGGATTTATCTCCATGGCAATAACTTTTCTGGCTCTCTTGCTAAGCATAATAGTGAAAGGCCCAATGCCTGCAAACATGTCTATTACAATTTCATCAGCTCTGGTTAAACATGCAACCCTATTCCGCTCAGTCGATAATCTTGGGTTAAAATACGCTTTAGATACATCAACAAATAGTTTAATGCCGAATTCTTTGTGAAAAGTCTCAGTTCTGTTCTCACCGGCCATCAAAACGAAATCTCTAAGACGATAATCGCCTTTTACATGACTAGTAGCTGCTAGTACTACTTTTATATGTTTTCTTGTTTTTAAAATGTCTATGGCTACCCTTTGCGCATCTCGGGGGTAGTCCATTACTGCAATATCACCGATGACATCGTAACTAACCCCAATTTTTTTTACAGGATTTTTTTTGAGAGGTTGCACGTCGCATTGTTCAAAATTAAACTGTTCCGATATCTCTGCTACATCTCTAATAGGGATATATAGATAATTATCAGCGTTTTTTATTTTGTAGTTTTTATCTAGTATCCCTAAATTATTTAATTGACGTCTAGTATTTTCGCCTTCTAATTTTGGCACTTTTATACAATTTTTTAACATGTTGAGCGCGTGAAGAAATTGATGACATTAATGAAATGTTGATTTAATATATGAACCATCACTGTCTTGTAATTATGGGGGGAATTAGATACAGCACAGTTTTATTAATCCAATAGCATTGTAGAGAGCTTATTTCTATGTTACTTGTCGGGGTTTGTCGCTGAAATGGAGTGCTATGGATTCATTGAGTAGAACGGAAAGGGTGAAGAAGACCGTCAAGGGTTAACTTTTGTATTTCTTCACGAATGGGTAGAACGAAAAATGTTGTTGGATGCATTTAAGGATTGAGTGGTATAAAGCTACCAATTAGAATAATTGTGAATCGTATTTAAACCCTTATCGCTTTTTTATTCACTGCACAAACTACGCCTCAACAATCAAATAAATGACTCGTTTTGGAATACAAAGAAATAATTGAAAAGGTTTCAATTCGACTTATGATAACTCTGAAGATTTGTAATCTATCTTTAATTTCTTAATAGCAATTTAATCAGGAAAGATTTTTTTGGTTAGTTTACTCTCCTCGACGATGAGTTTTAAGAGGAGTGGCTTTGCAAGATATGATTTTCCCGGTCCTTTCATGCCAGTAAGTAAATTAATGCCGAGTTGGTCGGCGAGCGCATCAAATTTCTTTTGATCTCTCGACAATGTCATAAAATCGCGTAAGTCCAGGAATTTGAGACACGATGAGTGAAAACGGTTCTTCTAATCAAGCATTTAAATGTCTGCTTTCGCTTCAGTTATATTAAATTAATTTAAACATGTTTCTAATGTTCGGAGCTCATTTCTACCTTCATCCACTACGAATTAATAGCATGATTGTTCTTCTTTCTCTAATCTCGCTTTGTGAACGGACGCTCTATTTTAGACAAGCGTAAACGCCCAACGTGCAGCACCACCGACAATGAGCGCAAGAACAATGGTAAAGATTGAACCACCCACAGCCCATCGCCAATTGAGCTCCCTTACTACGACGCTAAACGTGGCAAGGCATGGAATGTAGAGGGTAACGACGAGGCAGAATACGAATATTTGCACCGGCGTCATAACTGTGCTGAATATGAACGTCCCCGACGCGATCGCGAGCATTTCAATCGCCATCTCTTTTCTCAGAACGCCGTAGATAAGGCAAATGGCGGTAAAGGCAGGAAGCCCCAAAACGCCGACGGTAATCGGAGTCATCGGCCCCTCAATGAGCCTACTGAAGCCGGTGAGGTCCAGCCACCCAAATATGATGCTTCCGGCTATTAACAGGGGAATGGCAATGTAGAGGAACTCCTTCATCCTCAGCCACGTTTTCTTTATGATGGGCACCAGCGCTGGCCTCCTGATGAGCGGAATTTCAAGAACTAGCCCCGCAGTTCTACCAGGCACGACTGATTTGAGCATCCTCCCAGACGCGACGATGAGTACGAGGGAGATGAGATAGATTGCAAGAGCATAAGGCACTCCCGCATACGTTGCCGCGACGCCGAGGATTATCGCCGACCGGGCTGAGCACGGGATCATAGTGATAAGGATGGTGGTGATAATCCGCTCTTTTTTCGTGGGAAGCGCTCTAGTCGCCATAATTGCCGGCACGCTGCATCCATAGCCGAATAGCAGCGGAATGAGTGACCTACCGTGAAGGCCGAGGAGGTGTGCCTGCCTATCGAGCAGCGTCGCCACCCGAGGAAGGTAACCTACATCTTCGAGGATTGCTAGGAAAATAAAGAACACGAGGATATAGGGGATGGCAATGGCGGCTGCCGCTGCTATGGCAAGAAGAGTGGATTTAATGGCAGACGTTATGAACACATTGACAATCTGCGCATTGATGATCCCATAGATAGGGGGGAACACGGTGTCCTCAAAGAATGCGGTGATGAGGTCACTCAGAAACCCGCCGACATAAAAGATAAGCGCGAGCATGCCGCCAACGAGCAGAAAGAGGAGTGGATACCCAGTCCGTGGACGTGTCGCAATGTCGCCAAATTTCTCTGCGAATGTGGGCTTGTGTATCTTCTTTACCAGTACTGCAGTCGCTATTAAGTCGGCTGTCGAGTGACGCCCGCGTGCAATGGTTACAGCAATGTCCTCATTGTGGGCCTGCTGTACCTCGTCCCTCAGCCCTTTTACAATCTTGAGCGTGCTCTCATCTACTTTTGATTCAAAGTCTTTGTCACCCTCGAGGAGCCGCGCAGCAAACCCACGTTTTGGCACGCTCGTTTCGGGGAGCAGTGGGATGATCTCTTCGAATGCGCGTTCGACATGGTCGTCGTAGTCAATTTTTCGATATGTTGTTTTCCGTTTAGCTGGGGCAAGGTTATATGCTGCTTCCAACGTTGCATGCACACCCTCCCCTTGCGTTGCAATAGTTGGTACGACTTTCGCGCCGAGTTCTTTTTCAAGGCCGTCCACATCGATGTCAAGGTCGAGCGTCTTCAACAAGTCGACTTGGTTTAACGCTACGACTATTGGTAACCCTAGCTCAAGGAGTTGAAGCGTTAAGTACAGGTTTCGCTCGAGCCGCGTGGCATCTACGATATCGATGACGGCGTCTAAGGGAGTACTGATGAGGAACTCTTTTGTCGCTGCTTCATCTTCGGTAGCGGCTGTGACAGAGTAGACTCCGGGAAGATCGTAAATCAGGACTTTGTGTCCATTAATTTGCGACAGCCCTTGTTGCACCATCACTGTCGTTTGAGGAATGTTGGAAATGATGACAGTCACGCCGGTCATCTGACTAAACATCGCACTTTTCCCCGCGGAGGGGTTGCCCATGAGTGCGATCTTCTTCGGTGGACTCTCCTGCTTTTTTAACAAAGAAGATGTCTTTAGCACATGCGTGGGTGAATAGTCTGCTTTAGTCTCCTTGGTCGTGTGGCATGACTTCATTTGTAATAAGATCCTTTTTTAACTAGTTTGCTTCGCACATCACGGCGCTGTATTGACTAGCTTGCAGTAACGTGAGAAGGTGCACCTTTCGCCCTTTTCTTTTTCCCTTTTCCTTTTTCTTTCTCTTTCTCTTTCTCTTCTGGGCTTACAAGTAGAGACTCCGCAACGTCCCTACCTAGCGCAATTTGCGTCTCCTTCATCTCAATGATAAGGGGGCCCTTCGAGATCTTCCGCAATACTTTTACGGTGAGTCCGGGTAAGAGGCCGAGTGAACACAGTCGGCTGATCGTTTCAGGCTCCCGAGAGGTTAAAAAGCGTATCATATACGCCCCCTTCCCCACATCAGATAGCTTTACAAGCTCGCTCTCGCCTTCTGGGTACTCGCCTTCGGGTATGACCCTTCCGCCAGGGCACGTTGAGGGATGACCCAGCTGGGCAGAGAGCGTGTCAATCGCCTTATCTGAAATGACGTGCTCAATTTCGCATGCCTCTTTATGTGACTCCTGTTTATCGATGCCACATACATTAACTAAAAAATATTCAAGGAGCCGATGTTTTCGTTTCACTTTTGTAGCAATCTTCAGGCCGGCCTCGGTAAGGGTTGCCCCGTGGTAGGGCGTATAGTCTATTAATCCTTTTTCGCTCAGCTTTTTCAGCATTTCTGTAACGCTCGCGTCCTTCACTCCGAGGCATTCTGCTAAATTTCGCGTTGTAGCACTTCCTTCTTCGCCTTCCTGCTTCGTGTAAATGGCTTCGAGATACTCCTCCTCAGAGGGGCTTAGCTCATATTTCTGCGACATAATACTCTGTTTAGTCTTTAGGCTACCCTAATATATAAACTTTAGGTAAACCAAAATCTCTATTGCTAAGAGTTGAATTTCGATCCTTGAAGGCCAAGTGATAATAGGCTTTCGGATGGGGTCCACGATTACGTAGTCATAAGTTGGCCTGCATTGCTACTTTGGTGCAAAACCATGTTTGAATCACATTGGCGCTATTGGAAGACACAACATATCTCATAGAAAGAGGGTGTGAAAAATTACGGAAAAGGACGAGAAGGAGGAATAAATCACCTAGAGATTGTAGGATACGGGAGACGATAAAAACTCGTCCGTGAGATTAAAATTGGATATCTACGATCTTTTTTGTGGATAATTTCATTATCGAGAATCAAATAGTTCGAATGTTCGAAATAGTTATATAGATGATAGTTCAATTATTCGAACCACTATGGATCAGCACATATATCAGCTTCGCCTCTATCTGTCCGTTATCCAAGCGGTCACAAACAAAGCCTTCAGGATAGCCCCTGGCATTAAAAGCGATCTGTCCGCGGCGGAGTCTTTCATCGTCTATCGGTGTAACTTTTTTAACGTGAATATGAAAGATATCGCAAAAGCCAATAATGTGGTGAAAAGCACTGTTTCCTACCATATTGATATGCTCGAGAAGAAGGGCTATGTGCAGCGAGTCCGTGGTGAAAAAGATAAACGAGACGTATTTGTCATTCCTACTCAAAGAGCAAAAATGTGGATAGCAGAGACCGAGCAAAAAGTGCTCGATTATGTGGAAGGGGGCTTATCAAACTTGACACCTGACGAGCAGCTGCAGTTTGTAACATTATTTTCAAAGTTCGTGGGGGAGATGGAGTCGATGCCGTATGAAAAGATTATGAGATTGGTTCGAGAAGAGAAGGAAAATGAAATTTGAACGTTTAACCGATAAAAGATTGCGATGCCAAAGAGAACATCGGAAGGCTCGTCATTGTGATATGTCACACGAGTGGAACTCATCCAGAAAGGAGGTTATCAAGATGCATAATACGGAATTAACTGACAACAGTAAGAAGCTGCCAAAAGGCGCGAAAACAAAAGGATACAAGGGTATTGCAATGGAGGGCTTTATTGCCAGGTGGTATAATAAAAACCAGCGGAAAACTCCAGAACAGTATAAAGCTTGGGCAAAAACGGTAGCCGAGAATGTAACGGAGGGGAACAAGGTGCTCGAGGTTGCTCCTGGTCCTGGCTTTTTGGCAATAGAGCTTGCAAAACGCGGAAAGTGTACAATTGTCGGACTGGATATCAGCAAGACGTTTGTAGAGATTGCGCAAAAGAATGCCGCGGAAGCAGCAGTAGGAGCTGCAATTGAATTTCGACAAGGAGATGCCGCACACATGTCGTTTGACGATGAGACATTCGATTTCATCATCAGTACTGCCGCGTTTAAAAATTTTGCAGACCCAGTGGGAGCACTGCGTGAGATGCATAGAGTGTTGAAGGCAAACGGAAAGGCATTAATAATCGACATGCGGCGAGATGCGTCAGACGAAGCGATAAAAGATTCTGTGAAAAGCTTGAGGTTGAGCAGAATGGATTCACTTGTGATGAAGTGGACCTTTAAGTACATGCTCAAACGAACTGCCTACACCAAAAATCAATTTATAGATTTTATTTCTAAGGCTAAATTTAGCAGGCACAACATTCGGTATTCGAAGGACCTGATAGGGTTTGAAATATGGCTCGAAAAGTGAGAGAGAAAGTGATTACCGTTTAATCCTGAGAAGTTTGCATGATATACTTTAACCAAACGTCCGTTTATAGCATGTATTCGTATTTAACAGCATCGCAAAAAAGAGAAATTGAATAAAACGCCTTTATTTCTTTTATTATTGTCACACTTTCTTGAGTTCACTTCTTATCACCAAAGAATCCTTACGCGAAAAACCGCCGATGAATCCCTCATATTAAGGTAACTTGTCTTTAAAAAAGTATAAAACGCAGTACCTTCAAGTGGCGTGTCACTTGTTGAGAAGAGTCATTTTTTTGACAAGTTCAACGCTTTCCAGTCACGAAACGGCGAATTGTAATTTTATCCCTCTGTACTATCAGACAGGGTGGTATCAAGCTCTTTTTAGTGGCATCGGAGTGATTGATTACTTCATGTTTTAAGACGTCTACAAAGAGACAGCTCTGCTGTCACGCAGTTTCTTATTATTAACCTTTACATAGCTGGAAATTAAGTGATTTCTCTAGTCGGTGACTCTGTTGCCGAAGCGATTATAGTAGGTGAAATCCTTCACATCGCGGCGCACCCTCAGGTACTTGGTCGGCGTAGGGAGAGGATAACCCAAACGGCAAGCAAATGCAATCTTCATGTTAATGGGAATATTAAGGAGGTTCTTTACCTCTTTTTCTACCTCATCCGCACTGAGAGCACTTAGTACATGAAAGCCAATCCCCAGAGATTGGGCCATAAGCCACATGTTTTCCATGACACACCCAAGGCTCATAATACCCAAAAAGTCTCCCTCTGAAGCAGGGGCCCTTCTGCTCGGGTCATAAACCACGATTAGTATCAAAGGGCTTGTTTGAATGGGTCTTTCCAAAAACGAAATCATTTTTTCATCGGTGGTGTTGTCTGGTTTAGCGTCTGGAATTCTTAGGGCTGGCGGAAAGATCGTACCTAAAAGTCCAACTTTTTTTCTACGCAATTCTTCTTCTGAAAAGGATAATTGCTGATAATTTTCCTTGATAAAGGTCTCTGATATCGTATATCTTATGTTCCCCAAAGCTTCTAGAAGCTTTTTGTCGTCAACGACGATTATTTCGAAGTTCTGCATATTGTGGGCAGTTGGCGACCAACGCGCTGCCTCTAAAATCTGTCTCAAGTCCTGCTGTGCTATCAGGCGTTTAGAATCGAACAGAGCTCTTGCTGATTGACGGTCCTTAATAAGTTTTAAAACTTCTTGCATATTGACCTCCTTTTAGTCGTGCATTTTTAGAACTGCTCTGAAATGTACTTTGGCAGCCATCATTTTTTCATAAGCCAGTGCCGCCTGTTCTAACGGAAAAACTTCAATCATCGGTAGGGCCCCGGAAATGACACTAAAATTCAAGACTTCTTCTGATATATTTTTCGCTGGTCTAGCAGCCCAGCCCCGTATTGAACGGCGTTGGCCTAACAGCTGACCTGGAAAAACGTGTATTGGCTCTCCCTGCGCTGCAACTATTATCAGCTCGCCATCAAGACCTAGCCCATCTACCACGTCCGAGATTGCTTTACTGCTGGGGGCCGTCGCGAGAATGATCCGAGCACCGCCTAGTTTTTGAAGCTCTTTCGCTGGATTTGAAGACTCGGTATCAATATAGATGTGCGCGCCTAACGATTGCGCAAGCTCGTGCTTATCTCTGCCACGCGATAGAGCCACCGTCTTGAAACCGAGCTTACGAGCAAACTGTATCCCTAAATGCCCAAGACCCCCCAGACCTAGGATCGCTACTAGATCGCCGCCCTTTGCTCCACTGTTACGCAAGGCAGTAAAGGATGTTCTGCCTGCACATAGTAGAGGTGCTGCTTCTAACGAATTAAGTTCGTCAGGTATACTGGACAACGCTTGCATTGGTGCTACCATATATTCGGCATAACCTCCGTCAAATGAAATGCCAGTGGTTAAGAAACTTGTACAGTTGCTGAGGTTTCCCGCTCTGCAAGCATCACACATAAGGCAGGGCCCTCCGTACCATCCAACTCCCACGCGTTGGCCAATCTCCCAAAAAGAAACGTTAGAACCCAGTTTGTCAATTGTTCCAACAACTTCATGACCCGGAATTCTAGGATATTCAATACCGGGAAAATATCCCTCTTTTACGAGGGTTTCACCGTGACAAACTCCGCAGGCCTGAACCTTGATGCGTACTTCGTCCTCCTTCGGCTCCGGGATTTCCTTTCTAATTAATTCGAAATCGGCGCCCGGTTTACTAATTTGCATAGCTCTCATTAATGACATCAGCTCTTCACTTCCCTTCCATATTATTATTTATCCTCTCATTTCAAGAACTTTTTAAAGCTTTGGCATTATACGCACCTTCTTTGCTGTAGCCAAGCTTCTCCTTGAGCATGACCACTATCTCGGACTTCTAACCGTCTTCTTTTTGCTAATGCATTGTGTTTCAACTTTTGCTGATTCTTTACTAATGTGTTTACTGGGTGTGAAGCCTACTTTTTTAATCTCGTCGACAAATTTTTAATTTGGTCGATTACTCATTCTATAACCCGAGAGTAAAGGAAAGGGCTAGTAGTAGAATCGTCATAATTCCCATAATAGTCTCTCCCTTCACTTGGTTTTGATTAGTTCGGTGTCGTAGATTTACACGTTTAGCTAGTCGCGGTTGGAATTTTCTTTTCTGTTACATCCTCAAATGAAAAATATTGAACCTTCCACTTTCATCACTATAGTCCATTAATCTTCGAATATCTGCGCTTACTAAACTTCGTGGGATGTTTCTATACAACGGGAACTGGTCAATTACGGTAATGCGGTTATCACATCTCGTAATTTCTTTGGCATCCTCTAGAGCCCATTTAATAAAACTCCTGCGAGAGGACTCCAAGAAGCCACGCAATGCGTCTTCCTCTTCCTTGTCGCTAAGCTGATCCCACCACGCTTCGACATCTGCCCACTCTTTACCTTTCGGCTTAATGGAGGTCTTGAGTGTGGTAATTATATCATATACTTCATCTCTCTGGTCTTGTGGTGCCTTCTCCCACCAGTCCTTCAAGGCTTCAGACCACACCGATCTCATCGCGTGCCGTTGTTCCTGCGGGTACATGTCAAACCATGCGCCAACGTTGTCGTCCAATGTTAATGGGGCATCAAACACAATTTCACTGCCAGGAAAATTATCTGCCACCATCGAAAAGAACTGTTTTATCTTTGACTCTTCAAAAAAGGGCAACACACCACCAGCCATTATGAATACCCCATCTTCGGTATGTTCGATGTCATCACACCAACTCGGATCAAGGAGTGATTTTGCAATTTACGTAACCCTGTCCGGTTTCGGGAGTAACTGCTCTCTGACTTCAATGGCAGGAGGGAGGTCGAGGTCATACCAGTGGATCATCCCGTTATCGACGCGGTAAAATGTCGCGTCAAGCCCTGTAGCGAGACTAACAACCGAAGCGCGAGGGTTTTTCGCAATATATGCTCGTATTTTGTCGTCAAATTGCTTTGCCCTTAGTACAGGTGATTCGAATGATGGCAAATTGATTTTACGAGAGATATTAAACATTATACCTCTGAATGGCGTATCGCTTATTGAAAAATCGTAGTCAATTTTTTCTGCAAGTTCGACAGCTTTAGCGTCATAAAATAGTGAACTGTATTCTTTACTCAACTGTGCTCGGTTCCATAAACAACCCAGCATGGAGGCCGATATGCCGCTTAACTTAACCTTTATCTTATCTTGGTTCAAGTCTACTACTCCTATAGCTTAATTGCATGTTTCAACTCTTTACTTGCATTCACCGGATGCGCTCTGATATTTAGTATGCTTAGTATGTTTAGCATCATATAATTTACGCTCATTTTACATGCCTATAGATGGGAAGTTGTGGCGAGATCAATGAGATTAAACTATTGCAGTTTTTGGTTTCTGTAACATTTATTAGGGCGGTGCCGTCGCCCTTGCCCGCACCAAAAAATACCCTTTTTTGTATATTTACATAAATAAGCAAAGTGGCTGGATCAAACTACAACCTTACGTGACTTATAGTATTATAGATTATTTTACAATGTAATTTGGTTGTAGCTCTCTCGAAGATCTATATCATTGACGTGATAAAGAGATGTCATCTGAATCTCTGCAGCCCCAACAACAATTGTATCTTGCGATACGTCATAATCTGATTAATAGATCTACTAATGAGGAGGATGGCATGAACTACACGGTCATAAAGACGCAAACATGACGGTAAAATAGAGGTATTATAACTAATGATACTGGTAAAATAGAGTCACAAGGCAATTATAATGAGGAATGGCTATGAATTTAGAAAAAGCAACTTCTTACATTAACGCTCTATACGAAAAAAGGGGGTTTAGTAAGGAAGAATATATTCAGACTACGGAATTACAGGAATTCGGAATAGTCGTGGATGATGATGTTTCAAGGATGCTGTATGTTTTAGCGAGACTGACGCATGCACAAAGGATTTTAGAAATTGGAACTAGTATTGGATATTCAACAGTATCAATAGCTAATGCTATAAAAGGATATGATGGCAAAATTTTGACTATTGAGTCTAATCAACAAGTGGCACAACAAGCAATGAGGAATTTTGAACGTGCAGGAGTTGCACAGAACATTGAAGTGAAAATCGGAGATGCGCGCGAAATAGTTCCACGAATTCAAGAAAAGTTTGATTTAATATTTCAAGATGTTGGTGATAAAGGATTGTACCCTCTATTATTTGACGATTGCATTCGTCTTTTGAAACCTGGTGGACTTCTCTTGGCAGAAGACACGCTATTTCCTGTTATGGAGCTAAACGTTAGCTGGGCCCATTCCGTTGCACCCATACAAAAGTTTAATGAAATGGTTGCTGAGTCCCCCTTTTTAGAAAGTGCGATTATACCAATCGGTGACGGATTAACTATAGCAGTAAAAATGAGCTAATAAGTATTGTCCACACAATGCTATTCCACGAGGACACTGATACATAAAAATATCTTCGGACGGCACTTGATAACTGATAAAGACATCGGTAAGCAACAGGATTACAATATCAATGTACCTATAGAATGATTTCCTGCATCTATGGAGGTACACGGCCTTACTTTACCTGTCCCGATTGTCATCGAAGGGTCTTAAAGCTCTATAAGCAGCCGTCAAAAGAGTTATTTTCCTGCCGTCATTGCCTGGATCTTACCTACCGGAGCTGTCAAGACTCGGGGGATGACCATGCAGGGGCCAGGGCCCGCACTGAGAGAGCATGTCGTAAGCTCAGCATAAACAATTATCGCAATTATGAGGATGTTTATTATAAGGGCCACGTCCGGGAGAGGCCGAAAGGCATGCATAAGAAGACATTTGAGCACTTGCGTCGGGCGGTGTTCGAGACCGTCGATGAAGAGAGGGAGGCGTTCAGGCAGATTCTGTGTGCGTTTGCAGAGAGGATGAGAAGACGAAACCGAAAGCTTGAAAGACGCTTGGCGTGGCTGGAAAGATAAGAGAAGATAGCAGCGTAAGTGAGCTTACCTGGCGTATATGAGAGAGGCAATTTTTTGACCTGCCAGCTGCACACACGCATCGGCATGCACGCCTTAATCCCAAAATATTTTTTTAGGTCGCTCCGCCATACATAAAAACGTTGAAGTGATCTTATTTGACTCATTTCTCATCAAAAATCAAATATTCGGCATGCTAAAAAATGCGCAAAGTATATATACAAAAATCTAATTCGTGTTAAAATTGCTCAAAATATGTAAAAAAATTAAGTAGTTGTAATACAGTATTTATCTAACTTTTCGGGAACGACGACAGAACAGCATGGTATAAAAAAGCTCTTCGAAGATCTGAATCGAAAAATGAACGCAGTCGTAACCGCTTTGCGTTTTTCTGAATAACCGAACTACTGCCTATTTATTCCCGTTTCTTTGTCGGTTTAGACGGCAGATTGAAACCAGACGAGTCCGCGGGTGGCTCTCGTCAATTTCAAAGGAATAGGCAGCGGAGCGTACGCCCGTTTATTCGGATACCTCTCTCGTCGTCCTCCGGTTGAGCTACCTCCACTCGCTGAACAGGTGGATCATGGCGGGGTTGAAGGCCGGGATATCGGCGGGCTGCCGGCTGGTCACCCAGTTGCCGTCCTCGACTAACTCCTGGTCCACCCAGTTGCCGCCTGCGTTGCGGATGTCGTCCTGGAGGGTGTAGTAGCTGGTCAGCGTCCGCCCGTGCACCAGGCCGGCCGACACCAGCTCCCATGGGGCATGGCAGATGACCGACATGGGCTCGCCCGCCTCCTGCACAGCCTGCAGGAACGCTTTGACCTCCGGGATCATGCGCATCCGGTCGGCGTTCACAGTGCCGCCGGGCAGATGGACGGCGTCGAACTCCTCGGGGCTGGCGCCCTGGATCGTACGATCGACCTTGACCTTGATGGTCTTGTCGATGCTGTTACGTATGGCCTGGATTTCGCCAAGCTTGGGCGAGAGGATCGTCACCTGAGCCCCTGCCTCCCGCAGTGCCTTCACCGGCTCGGTCAGCTCGACCTCCTCGAAACCGTCGGTGGCGAGCACAGCAACGCGGAAACCATTCAGTTCGGGCATATTGTTTCTCCTTCCTGTGATCTGAATATTTGAAAACGGTCATTGTTCAAAATCGTAGGTGGGTCATCCACTCCCACGAGCTCATCCATCGGAATGCTCGCATCCATGATCTGTGCGCCCCCTAATAAAAGCGATCCGGCGATATCTCTAAACTCAGAGTCTTCGTATTCTGGAGCCAAGAGAATGAGCACGCGTTTTCCCCCCAACCTCTAGACAATTGACACAATATGAAATATTGAGCCATCAATAAAATTATTACACAGTTTTATCAGTGCAGCTGTTTATATACTCAGTCAGAGCTGTTTATATACTCAGTCAGTAACGTTCAACTCTTCTCTCCCTCTCTATGCGCCTTTGCCGCGCACAGCGTGTTGTAGGGAATATTTTGGTCCACTCTCCCGAAATCGAAACGGCCGACCACGATAAAGTATCGCTCTATATTCGTCAAGTGGTGAAAATATAGAAAGCGTAGTATAATGTAGAAATTAAGCAGAAACGGTTCTAGGTACCCCTTATTCTACAGGCTGAACCGTAACGGGTTGAATATATCAGCGAATTGATTTTCCTTGCCGGTTATGAGATCGGTAATCACCATGGCAGCTGTGGTGCCGTTACACATGCCCCACCATCCGAATCCCGTTGCTACGTATACACTTTCTTGGGATGTCATGCCTATGATAGGCAAACGGTCATCCGTTGTGGCATCTCCACAGGACCAGCGATACTCGACGGACTTAACTTCCAGATGTTGGCGTGCGTAGGTTTCAAGGCGCTTGTAGTACACGTGCTTGTCCAGAGTATCTGCGGGACTGTGTTCCCCTGCAACTATGATCATTGAACCCTTATCCGTAGGCACTGGGCGGTAGGTGTGCGTGGTGGGTTCGAATTCTACAAACATTGCATCGGGGAACGGTTCCTTAGCATACAACCCTAATGCGTAAGCTCGTTCAGCGGCGGATAAATGATTGTGGAGTCTATCCGGGTCAAATACAGGGAGGTGAGTGGCAACAACGACGTTGTCGGCTGTTATCGACCCATGATCCGTACATACTTCTAAGTCTGAGGTATCACCTGATTTAACGGTGAGGGCAGTGGTTTTTTCAAAGATGTGACTGCCGTCGCCCGGCACATCCTCAGCAAGGGCTAGGAGGTACTTCCGAGGATGGAACTGCGCCTGGTTCTCATACACGAGAGCAGGTCCTGTCGTGAACGGTAACGGCACATCGTGTGTGTAAGAAACCGGCAGCCCCAGTGCTTTTGCGGCACTACATTCGCTCTTAATCGTGTCCGTCTTCTCTCCAGATTCTGAATAGATGTAAAGGGGGAGACGCTGGAAATCGCAGTCTATTTTTCTCTCTCTTCCAATATCTGCAACTTTTTCAACAGATTTTGTGCTGGCTGTCGCATACTTTTGAGCGCTGGCCGTGCCTAACTTCGTCGTGAGGTCGTCGTAAATTATCTCATGACCCGCGGTTACCTTCGCAGTGGCACCACTAGATATGCCTTGTACAATCCTATCAGCTTCGATTACTGCCACAGTATGTCCTGCATCCTTGAGCAGTGTTGCTGCGGTAATCCCGGCGATGCCCCCTCCAAGTATCGCTACATCAACCTTTAGCCCCTCTTGAAGGGTGGGAAAATTTGTTACAGGACGCCACGCTAACCAGAGTGACAGGCCCTCTCTCGACGTTATATCTTCATTTTTCATCCGATCATGTCGCGTTAGTCAAAGCGCAGATGGTAAAAAGTTAGGATGAACAATTACACATACACTTGCAGATTATACATAAACTCTCTCCTCGCTTATCAAATTGGCAGAAAAAATAGGGGTATGTGAGAGAACCTCACATCTTTTCTATCCACGTCCTGATCATTTTCAGGGTCTCGACTTTGTACTGTAAGTCCTTGATCCACTGCTCTTTCTTCATAATCTTTGCGTCAAGCTTCCGCAGCATGAGCGTCTTCTTTTCGTTGTCGCCGAGCTTCTCCCAGAGCATCATCATCATCTTGGCCTTCTTACCCTCTTCTTCTTGTTCATGCATCATTGTGTTTCAACTCCGTTCGACGCGTTCATTCCATGCCACGCGTCAAACATGACACTCTGAGACATGGCTATAAAATTATCCCGATAAAAATAAGGCTATTGCGCGTGCAGCCGGTTAATACCGCAGTATTGATAGACCAGCAACATAAAGAACACAGGCCTATTTGCTAATATAATATCGAAGACCTAACTGGTTCTCTTAAACTCTCACTCTCTCTTTCTCCGCTCTCCGCGCCTTCGCCGCAAGCTGAGTGTTGTAGGGGATGTCCATCACCCTTCGAAATCGAAACGGCCAACCAGGATAATCCCTTGCCCGGTATTCTCAACCTTTCGCTGGTTGATCTCGTTGAAGGTTTTGCCGATATGTTTCCCCGTTGAGTGCTTTTATGACTCGTTCATTATGTGATTGAGCAACATTTGGCTCTCTCCCCTTGACGTTCCTGGGATTTTGCACGTTTTGTTGAGTAGCCCCCTCAACTGCGGTTCTATAGCTGAGTTTTTGCCACTCGATTTGGCTTAACGGGCCTCATAGCAGAGATCCACTTCTTTACCCTCATCGAGAGATTTTTTACTTCACTGAAACTCCTGTCTGCAATCCAGGAATAGATGACAGGATTGGTGAGTAACATCGTCATGAATCCCATAGGACTCTCTCCTCTGCTTGGTTTTGACTAGCTCCGTGCTATAAATTTATACATACATACGTACCTTCGACTACATCGGGTGGGGGAAATTCATTGCTCTCAGACTCTCAAGTGGAAAATACTCGCCCCTTCTCTTTCATCACCGTAGTCCATTAACCTTCGCATTTCTGTGCTCAATGAGTCTCGTGGAATGTTTCGGTACATAGGGAACTGATCTAACACGGTGATGCGGTTGTCCCACTTCGTAAATTCATTTACGTCTTTTAGCGTCCACATGCCGACCCCGCCACGGAAGGATGTCATTAAACCGCGCATTACACCCTCCTTTTCCTCATCGCTGAGCTGCTTCCACCACGCTTCGAGATCGGACCACTCCTTGCCTTTGGGCTTTGTCGGGATCTCGAGAGCGGCTATCGTATCAGTCACCTTATCTCTCGGGTCCTGAGGCGCTTTTTCCCACCAGGCCTTCAGCGCTTCCGCCATAGTTGCTCTCATTGCGTCCCGCTGTTCTGGTGGAAACATGTCCATCCATGCTCCAAATCTCTCGTCTGATCTTGACATGGCATTAAACACAATTTCACCATCAGGGAAGTGGTCTGCGAGCATCGAAAAGAACTGTTTCACCTGCGCCTCCTCAAGGAAGTGTAATATCCCGCCGGCTATCAAAAATACTCCATCTTCGGTGTACGTTACGTCCTCGAACCAGCTCGGATCAAGAAGGGATTTCGCGATGTACGTCACCCTATCGGGTTCCGGCAGCAGCTGTTTCCTGATGTCGATGACCTGGGGGAGGTCGAGGTCGTACCAGTGGATGGTGCCGTTGTCGATCCGGTAAAACGTAGTGTCAAGCCCTGCCGCGATATTGATGACAGATGCGTTAGGGTGCTTTGCGATATACTCTTTTGCCTTTTCGTCGAATTGCCTTGCTCGTAGTGTAAACAGACCAAATTCTGGTAGATTGACGTTATGAGAGGTATTAAACATCATGCCCTCGAACGGCATGTCACTCGATGAGGGGTCATAGTCAATTCGTTCAACGAGTTCAATGGCTTTAGCGTCATAAAATAGTGAACTGTACTCCTTGCTCAATTGTGCCCGGCCCCGTAAACACCCAAGCATCGATGCCGATATGCCGCCTAACTTAACCTTTACTTTATCGTGATTGTTCATTATCTTCCCTCCATTTTACCGTCATGTTTGCGGACTTGATGACAATGTCGTTCATGTCATCATGTCTCTGATGTATCTGTTATGGTTTTTTGATGTATCTTTAGATATAATATATATATATATATAATCTCTGCTGTTAGTAGGGCAACTGAAGAATGTATTCGTTTTCTGAGGTTACGTTAGGTAGATGGACATGAAAACACGTTCAGACGCATGGATCTTACTGAACTGTCTTAAACTTTCACTTCTTTTCCCGTTCTCCGTGCCTTCGCCTTAAGCAGCGTGTTGTAGGGGATCTTTATCATCCGTGAAATGGCCGGTCACAACCCCCTTCGCTCGATACTCGTCAACTTTCGCCAGTTGATCTCGCGGAAGGGCCGACCGATGTGCTTGCCCTCATCGCGTGCCCGTGCCACCCCTGCCTTCGTCTTCTCGCATGTCCACACCAACAAATGGTAATGCGGCATAAGGGTTCCCTTGTGCTCAAGGTTAGAGCAGTCTGGGCTTAGGTCGGTTGGGGGGTAGTCTGTGGCTTGCCTAAATTGGCTTCAGCACGTTTGTAACGAGTATATAAAGTATCGGTGAAATATCCAGCTAGACAACTAAAATGTTGCGGTTGAATCAAATCCCCGCTGAAGTTAGAGGAGTAAAAACATCGGGCTTGAAATCATTTTTCCAAACAATCTCTTTTTGAGGGCTCTTTTCCTCACTGTTGTCATCGTCGCTGTCACAGACATTGTCGTTTTTTATGTTCTTTGGAATGGGAGAGCACAAATAACGCCATTGTTTATCATCTTGGTTATCATAATCACGATGATACCCACAGCGATCATTCTCTGGGTTCACATTTTCAGATAACTTGGTAACGTTGGCAGTTAGCAACACATCCGGCTGAAATATTACACTGCCTTTCATACTCACGTGTTCTTTAACTTTAAAGGGGGATAATACACAATGGTGCTCTTTGATTGGCCTTGGGTCATTGGACTGGGAGGATTTGCTGCATTAACGGGGGCCTTGGCAGCATTCCTTGCGGCTCCCGCAGCATTCTTTGGGCTGCCTGCAGTGCCTTTGGGACAGATAACAATCGGCACACCGATAGCATTGCTAGTGGCTTTGTTCCATTTGTAAAAATTACAAAAGTTAGCAAACTAATAGTTCACGAAATGAATACAGCCAGTTTAACTTTCTTTTATACGCCTGAGATACATGAGATAAAAATGGCGCATAATTGTTACGGTTAAGTATAACAATCGCATTACTATTTTACTTGATTAAAAACTACGAAGCTGCGCTATTCCACGTAGAAAGGCAGCGTGAAGTAAAACGTCGTTCCTTTCCCGAGCTTTGAATCTACCCAAATCTTGCCGTTATGCCGCTCCACGATCTTCTTGCAGAGCGCTAAGCCTACGCCTGTCCCTTGATATTGTTCGGTTGTATGCAGCCTCTGGAAGATCGTGAAGATCTTGTCGGCGTACTGCATGTCCATACCGATGCCGTTATCTTTTATAGAGAACTCCCACGTGTTTCGTCCTCCGTCGAGCCTCGTATCAATCTGCACTTCGGGCGGTTTCTCACTTCGGAATTTGATCGCATTCCCGATGAGGTTCTGGAAGAGCTGGGTGAGCTGCGTCTTGTCGCCCATGACAGTCGGCAGCGGTTTATCGGGCAGCGTAATCTTGACTTCGCTCTCCTCTATGGAGGCCTTGAGGTTGTCGATGGCTTGGTGAATGGCGCCCTCGCAGTGCACTGGTTTGAATACCTCACCGCGGCTCGTGACCCGTGAGTACGCGAGCAGATCCTTGATGAGTTGCTGCATATATTTTGTGCCATCGACGGCGTAGCCGATGAAAGTATCGGCTTCCGCACCGAGCTTGCCCTTATACCAACTTTCGAGGAGTCCTAGTGAACTTGTCACCGTCCGGAGTGGCTCTTGTAAGTCGTGCGAAGCGATGTAGGCGAACTGCTCGAGTTCCTTGTTGGAGCGCGTCAGTTCTTCGGTGAGTTCTTGGAGTTCCTTGCTGGTTTTCCGGAGCTCTTCTTCGGTTATCTTGTGCTCCTCGATCTGCTCCTGTAATTCTCGGGTGCGCTCATGTACAATCTGCTCGAGTTCGTCGTGCGCTTGTTTGAGCGCTTCCTGCGCCTTCTTCCGCTCAGTAATATCTCGTGCAACGGCAAACACACCCTGAATCTCGCCTGCTTCATTCCGGTACACCGTGGCGTTGTGGAGGACATCGGTTGTCTTACCTGACATACCGGCACGAGTTTGCTGGCACGGGCGCACTTATCCGTTTGATTCTTCGGCTTGATCGCCTCCTGCTGCCGATCTGGATCGCGCTGCCGCCG
>DASPRZ010000073.1:0-23970 GCA_035624185.1 Candidatus Acidiferrales bacterium | reverse complement strand
AAATCCACTCGCCGAGCATAGAAGAATAAAGAAAGCTACGTCGTGATAAATGTGCCTCACAACTAAATCTCCCAGTGATCCCAATATCTTCCGCTCGAATCAGCCTATCTCTCTGAATAATCACGTGGATTAACCTTCATTGTTTTCCTGCCTGAGCTATAAGCGATTCGATTCTCATCTTAATGAATGTGCATGTTCAAGCCTACAGAGAAGTCAGGTATTTTTCCAACACCCCATATGCGCATTCAACACATATTCAGGAGACGGATAATGATAGGTGGCGAAACAACATCCTATTCATAAAAGAGAATAACTCACAAATCTATGGGTTACTTTATCGTCGTTGAATCTCGTTCAACGAATTTTGGCAGATTTCTACTGGAAATAAATTAATATCTATAAAGTCGGATTATAGACACAATATACTGTTACACAATAACCTAGCACATTAAACTAGTAAGTGGAAAATATTTATCAGTCTGTTTTTATCTACAGCATCCATAAATCTCTTGATACTTTTATCCCACGCGAGGTCTCTTGGAATGCTGTGGAAACATGGAAATTGTTCTATCACTTTAATCCGGTCGTCCCACTGCGTCATTTTGCACGCATCTTTTATACCCCATTTAATGCGAATACCCTTTATACCTGTTCTCCGTATTTTAAAGGAATCAAAGAAAGCAGTTAGTTTTGATAAACCATCAAATACAATTTCACTGCCAGGGAAATTATCTGCTAACAACGAAAAGAACTGTTTTACCTGCACTTCTTCAAAGTACATCAATACCCCGCCGGCTATTATAAAAACACCATTTTCGTTCTGTTTGACGTCCTTGCACCAACTCCGATCGAGGAATGATTTAGCAATGTATGTTACTCTGTCAGGTTCCGGCAGTAGCTTCCTTCTAATGTCGATTACGGCAGGGAGGTCCAAGTCGTACCAGTGAATCGATCCGTTATCTACGCGGTAAAAATGTGTATCAAGTCCCGCCCCTATATTCACGACAGAAGCTTTGGGGTGTTCTGCGATGTACTCTTTTATCTTATCATCAAATTGCCTCACTCTTACCGTGTTTGTCAGAGTTCCTACTAGATTTACACGGAAAGCCTTTTGAATAGTTGAAAAATCATAATCAATGTGTTCGACGAGTTCAATCGCTTTTACATCATTGAGCAATGAATTGTGTTCTCTGCTAATTTTTGCTCGCGCCCATAAAGAAGCTAGTAAAGTTTCCGATACGGCGCTTAAATTAATTTTTATTTTATCATGTTGCATGATTGCTCCTAATAGTGTGCTCTTGAAAAATTCTGTTTAGCGCTTGTTATCTGTCCAATATGGTAGATCAGACATATTTATAAGTGAACCACAGACGTTTCACTCACTGAACTAGAAAGAGCTCAGTCAGCTTCGTGGTTTGGATCGAACTAGGCGACTGCTCTTAAAGAACCTAAAGTCCACATATCCATCATTGACGATTGGGAAGTAAACAAATCATCTTTTTGCTTTTATCTGAACTTAGTTTCAAGTCACTAAGAACAAGTTCGGCCTGTCACTTGTTAGCTGATATAAAGCCGGCTGTCTGCACGACAAGCCGGACAACAGTAAAGCTGTGCGATCTCACCTGATCATATCTATGATTTTCGATTATGAATGAAGTAAGAAGCTTCAATTAGTTCTCTTAATCGCTAAGCATAATTTTCTTCATCTAGCCTGATAGACCTGCTGACACTAATTTCACTTTAACTCGAATTCTCGATTCCAAAGTTCAGTAACTCACAAACACTATTAGTTCGAATAATATTGCTCATGTCAGGAGCAAGTTTTATATATGGCATGTGCATTATTAAAGCGAGCAATATTGTTAATATTTAACATTGTTGCTATTATAATTTCAGATACTGTGCTTTTGTCCAATAGGGAGGTGGAAAAAATGTCTTTTACCGGATTGATCTTTATTATACCGGCGTTAACATTTGCATTTAGCCTTGGCAGTTTTGGTCTGGCTCTGCTTACTGCTGGCCCGCTCAAATTAATCATCCATATATAATAAAATGTTTTGAAGACATTCGACAGATAATGAACAGAAGAATAAATCCAATTCAAGATTTGGTGCTTCAATTCATGAGTCATCGAATAATATCCGATAACAGCGCAACTGTGAATATAACTGCAACTACGTGACTGACTAGGTCAACTATGATAAATTCACTGGAGACTAGGGCTTTCACTGTGCCAACTGAGGGGTCATTTTGACCAAGGTCAACATCGTCAGCTCTGCATGCAAACATTACATCAATCCGGATATTCTCGATAAAAAGTACATCTACTGTAAGGGCGACCTTGCATATTCGGCGTCGTTACGTGAGCATAACATGCGTGCTGCGGGCCTTGTCTGAAGCTGGACTAATCCTTGCCGTCGTCAATTTCTCGCCTTTTCTTTCTGCTTGAAACAGGTAATAGAGGAGACGTTAATTAAGACAAGACAACATAAGAACGTCATTAAGGAAGTGTGAAAAGAAACTACACACTTGCGCGTTAAATTATTCCCAAAGTGTAAAAGATTTTATTCTAGAACAGAACCCGAACTGAATTGGCTCCGATCTTTAGGTTGGGAATCGCATCCTCTGCTGTTCGCTCGGGTTGAGAGACTCCTAAAATGGGATAAGACCCACAAGTTTGCAAACACGCTGCCAACATGCCTTCTTGTTGACATGCTACAAACTCTCCCCTAATGTTTTTCGTGGATGAGAAGTTGCTGGAATATCCAGATAGTGCGCAATAAAGTCTAGTTTATTCTGAGAGGTGCGGGCTTATAGGCCTGTCTGCGTATTCTTGACACCCTGCTTAATGTGAATTTGAAGTTGACGATACCATCGGGAGTGAGGTACGTAACTATAATATGTTCTGCATTGAGCACAACTGTTAGAATCTGGCTGTTCAAGCCGTTGCTCACATTCCGAATCAAGGTCATAGTAACAGAGTACAAAATGCTGATTCTCTGTCACCAGAACTTTTAGATTTTTAATGGCTGGAGTTTTTTTACTTTCCACGGATTTTATCATCTTCATCACCTCCTCACTCGTTTGGATTATCAGCGTAACAAACACATACCTACCTTTTCCTTTCAACGCGGATTGGAAGCAATAGGTGAGGTCCCAATGAGAACTACTTTATCAGTCAACATTCGTTTAGTCAGATCCCATTCTGATCACGTCGTCCGAATTCTCTCCCGCCGAATATAGCGATCTTCGTTTGCTGCAAACCACGAGCATTTGAAATTTGACAAACAACCTAATATTATGTGTGACATGACGTACGTGTAAACTGAACCTAAGGCACCTCTCCTTGCCGCTGGAGTAACTGTTTAACTGCCACTGTTATCCCGCCGCTGCTAGGCAACGTGTAAGTAGCTCGAAGCACGTGGGTGACGGTGTTTGTGATACAATTAGCACACACTTCAAAGTCTGGTCCCCCCAGCCTCTTCGCACAGCACGGATAAAGTCCATAATAGCACGGGTGAGCCTCCATACAGTTTTTCACCTCTTTTTTTGGTTTTTGAAAGGACAGAATTACTACTCCGCTCGTTATCGCAAAGTATACTTTACCGTGATACGCTCTTTAGATAGTTTTGAGGCATATAAATGTGGTCTAGCGCTGCTCATTGCTGTTTCGTGCAGCTGATTGGCATTGTGTATTGAGTGGCCAACGTTAACAGCGTGTGTTAAACGATCAGCGCATCTTCTGCAGTCTGAGTCCTGTAGCATAGTCACGCATCCAAAGTGACGCCCATAATAACAGGCAGTATTTTGAATTGCCATTTCTTTCCCTCCTATAGCAAAGTCATCACAAAGCAGAGTTATAAGCTTAAGTGACAGGGCTTTCGTGTTCAATACTGTCACAACAGTTTCGTATTTGAAATTGTGACAACAAATTGTTGTCACACATGGGCATTATTGCGAAATACTCGCAAGATAGAAAACGACACACAAACATAGATGACAACAGATGCATATTTAATAAAGAAAGAGGAGAAATAAGATGGCGACCGATGTAGCTCGAGCTATTTTTCTTTAAAAAATCATAAACGTTCATTTTAACATCTCATTGAGTGACTCTGCTGTTTACCAAATCCCAAATCAATTGCTGATAGATATGCCACGTACTCTCGTAGAACACTCGGCCAAATTGTTTCGTAGGATCTATTCACTAACGTCACATTTCAGCAACTATATTACCTAGAATGACATTTTATTGCAGAAGGTGGTCCTATGTGAAAAAGGAGGAGTATAGCTTCACAGGCGAGAGAATCTCGTCAATAAGTATCAAAGAAACTAACATTGATAAGCGGATTATTATGCTATCGTCGGCTGACTTGCAAACGTGTGAGTATTGCCAAGATGCTAAGTTGTACAGTCTATTTATGTCAGAACATCACCCAAATACGGCGCCTCTGGACAATTATAAAGAACAGCCAGAGTATATATTGTCGGCAAGGGATTGGCAATGCCTGAAGTAACGGTTGATGTAATCCTTGATCTCATCGCAGGACGTCTTGGTGATATCGAGACTGATATTGCGCAGCTTAAAGATAATGTCAACGATATCAATGCGCGTATTGATGAGCTCCGAGAAGTTGTTATAGACATCCAAGAGGGAATTTTACATATCATAAAGACTGTGGATCAGGACGTTACTGAGTTTAAAACATCGATAGAAGGAGCCAGATAAACAATCGAACCTCAGTTGACATAACCAAAGGATTGAAGCGCTTCATTCTTTCTTTTACAGATGTAAGGTCGGTTACTTCACAGATGTGCAGTTATCAACCAGAACGGCGTTTACGCCGAATACTTCAACGGAACTTGTCTTGTATAGGCGGATGCGATGTCGTTGTGTGGATAACGACCTAGTACGTAACGTCTTCCCTCTGTTTTAGATAGTTAATACAGTCCTCTAACAATTGTAGCTTGGTTTCGTTCAGTAATTCTCGGGGTCCACTAAAAGTCGCAAAGTGGTAAACGACTGCTACAGTATCGCTTCCACGCACTTCAGCAAATAAGCGCTCTGTTTCATTTTTTGTCGTTTCACTCACTTGCATTACGTTGGAGTCCAGCCTTTTCATTCTTTGAATTTTGTTCTCACGACTTTTCAAAATTAACACGGTTTTTTGCTGCACCGCCGCAAATCGATAGTACATTTCTTTCAATTCATAGGAACTCTCGGGTTTTTTAAAGGATCTATTTCAAGGTACCATTTTTATCTTAGAGTTAATAAAACAAGAATTACAGCCAATCGACATAGCATAAAAACCTAAAAATAGCATACGTCACACAGTACTGAAAGTTATTTAAAAACGGCATCAATAAATACAGTCACACGTATCCTTTATTGGTGTATAATGAACCAAAAAGAGCAAGATCCCCAAAACCATATCTTTTTAACGTATCTGTTAGCAAGTGAAGATACCTCGAAAAAGAAGTTGAGAGACATTATAATTGCGTTAAAGGCACAGGCTTAGAGAATTGACGCACGCATGAATACAGCCTATCCGAAAGTTGCTTAGCCTAGATGCAGTAGCAGAATTATAATTACTAAAAACTCGCCAATCATCTCGCTTTTGCTTTCAGCCCTCTAACTTACTCTATGACGCTTTTAGAGCATTTTTCTGCTATTTGTCGCCTCTTTCGATAAGTAGGTTAAATGCACGTTTCATTCGCAAATATACGCCAAAGAATATGGATTAATACCATTATAAGCGCTAAAAAATTTAATATGGCATTTTTAAGAGAGTGTTGACAATATCGTTGAAAAGAAACAAAATTAGGAGATTATGTTAAGCATACATCATCGTCCCATTCTTGAGGCGGGACGAGCGCGACTGCAACGTCAATACGTTGTACAATGAGCGATATATAGTCACCTCGGTTATAAATCTTATAATCTGGTTTGCTGATCTTAAAAAAGATAAGCACTTTTCGTGATTAGAGATAAAAGGGGTGATAACGGAAGCTTTTTGTCTTAATTTACACAACTTGAATTAACACTTCCCGTGGATGTAGTAGCCCTAGCATCAGCAGGTGGACTGAAAATCCTGAAGGTGAGTACACTGCGCTCTGGGCGGTTGCGAGAGCCTTTAAGAATAAAGTGGTCACATACTATTAAGAGTAAACACAGTTGCAATATGTAATTTCTTGCTTCTTATTCGGGCGTCCGTCAGTTTATTTCTTATCATTCCTGCATTGATGATGAGAATACTAAGTAAACTGTACGAAGGGTGCGCAGTGACGATAATTACCGCAATTCGCTTAATGCCCCGTAAAAAGAAGCCGCAGTGCGACATCAAGTGATATCATAAAAAGCGTGGATTATACTCTGTGAACCACGGCATCATAGGTGGCCACCACTTCACCTGTTTGGATGATGTATTGATTCTCGTACTGTGCCGGTTCCTCGTGCACGAGTTTAACATAAGAAAGCGTTGTCGGGCTCATATTTGTAACTTTTTTGTAGTTTTCGTGAGTATTACCAGAGGTTGCAATAGTCAAAGCCGGATCAGAAGAGAGAGTCAGGGCATTTGTATTGTTATATCCGGAACTTATTGATTTCACAAATGCATTTGCATCACTTATCGTAGGAAATTTAATGTATTTTGCCGTGTAATTTAGCACGCCTTTAGAATATCCAATTCTGAAAGTCACCATAGCTGAGGTATCATTGGTCCATTGAACGTCATTATTTACCGTCTTAGTCCAAACAGCGTTAACGTAGGCCTGTTTATCATCAGCTATTACCGCTGACAAAATCTTGTCGTGTCCAGTTTGGTTACCTTTGTTCGACTCTGTTTGAGCTGGATTTGGGCTTGTTGTCATGTTGGATGTGCACCCCGCTGCTACTATGCATGTGATTAACGCAAGTGATACCACGATGGCGACTTTTAGTTTCATAGTTTACTAGCTTATATTGATAAATTAATAACTTTCTATTGTAGTCATCCAAATGATTTTAACTGCGGAAAAAGCGTGATCGATCGATCACAATTGGGGATAAATTCAACTATCGTTCTGACCTTTCCCTAACTCTAAGCACATGGAAATTAACTCTAAATGTAGACATCTGTGTAATTTGTTCGGAATATATTTTAACCGGATCGGCCAATGTAACGGACATGGAAAATGAACGGCCACTTGACTTCGAGATAGTGGAATTCGAAATTGATAGAGATATTTTACATAAGCTTGACGCTCTAATTGCCAAGGGCAAATACACGTCGCGTCAACAAGCTATGTTTAATGCGCTGGCAGATACTGTATCGCAACACAAAGAAATAGCGCGTGAAAGACCTTCAATTGTTAAAGTTGATGTTAGGATTCCGACAGACCTTAAAGCTCAAGTTGATGAATTAATCTACTTGAAAATTTTTCCAGATTTCAATGATCTTATGGAAAAATCGTTGAAAATGCTAGTGGGAGATTGAGATCGAAATATAATTATAATTGAAGGTTTTAACTGACGCCTCGCACTGAAGCGACGAGAGAGCATCCCGATTAAAAGTATAACATAAGTCGATAGCGATTTTACAGCTGGAGAAAGCGCACGCGACAACAGGTTCGTAGTCTGCGGTATCGGAAATCGAATCATCTCAAGTCATAGTAATCACATAAAATCATTGCTCAGATCAATTAGCGATGGGATTAGAAGCTATATCAATTGCATGTGTCATCTCAGTACATTTCCGACACAATTTAACTGAACAACGTTCGTATATATCCTTCAGATCTCATGTAAGCTACCTAGCATAGAAATCGACTTAGTGTTATTTGTTGAGACAGTTTCCAGTCATTCTTACTGACAAACAGGCTTTACCTTGCATTCTTATGAGGACACTTAGAGCTTATGTTTCAAATTAGATAGCTTATCTCCGATGTTCCCGATCTTAGAATCATCTGTACATTACGCTTCGACTATTACGCGGTAAATATATCTTCTTCCTTTAGAAATTTGTGATCTGGTTTAGTCTTATCCAGATGTACAGGAGCAAATAATGGCGGACGAGCGCAACACGCCCTTTTATATATTAGTCATGATTTTAGTTATCCTAGTTCCCACTTCACTTGGATATCTTTCACGATTTTTTTGCTAGGGACGGTTAACGACAAAAAAGGACTAATCTCCTCTTTTAAACAAGCTAAGGAGGTCCATTGGAATTGGTATAACAATTACTGAATTATTTTCCTCTCCTATCCTGGTCATTGCCTGATATAGCCGTAGCTGAAGGGCAGCCGGAGACTGTTCAATCGTTTTTGCAGCTTCTAAGAGTTTCTGAGCTGCCGTAGCTTCTCCTTCTGCAAGTGTTATGCGTGCTCTTCTGTCACGCTCAGCTTCAGCTTGGGCAGCCATTGACCTTTTCATCTCTTCAGGAAGTTCAACATCCTTCAGTTCAACTGATATAACGTGAATGCCCCACGGCATTGTGAACTCATCGACGAATTTCCGAATCCTCTCGCCGAGTTCATCGCGCTTTGCAAGGACAGTGTCAAGCTCAACAGTCCCCACAACATCTCTCAAGCTCGACTGTGCCAGCTGATTTATCGCATAAGAATAGTTGCTGATTTCAATTACGGCCTTATCTGCTTGCACCACTTTAAAGAAAACAACTGCGTTGATTTTTGTAGGGACGTTATCTTTAGTCATCACTTCTTGTCTCGGCACGTCTAATGTGTTGACTCGCATATCGATTTTCCTGAGCATCTGGAACCCGGGGAGTATATATCGCAACCCAGGAGTATAAACGGAACTGAAGGCACCAAGTGTGAACTTAACGCCGCGTTCGTATTGGTAAACTACTCGAAGACCGGCGAGAAAATAGAGAATCGCTATGACAATGATCACAACTATTCCGAAAACACTGCTTAGTTCTACTTGAGCAAACATGAGGATCTATCACCACATGTATCCAATTGTCATTACCCATGAATATTTCCACGATGTTAAACTTTCTCAAAGGAAATAGCGAAAAAAAAGGCGAATGTGTCAAAGAGAACAGCAAATAAAAAAGATGTACGAAAAAACTAGAAAGGTGCCCGCAATAGTTTTGTCCCCTATTAGTCACCTGAAGGGCATCTCAACAAATCTTGGTACCCCCTTTCACGGCCAGGAATTCCCCTTGCGTCCGCTGTGCACTGTTTGCATACCCTAAACTGCGCTAAATACTTGTTAGCTTTTGCACGCGCTTCGTCAAGTTCTTTGCAGGTGGGGGGGCGCCTATCAGCGAAGTCGTGCGCCGGAATGAGCGGCATTATGTTCATCATAATAGCACCGCGCTTGCTCACTTCTCGGGCGATATCCTCTATTTCAACATCATTTATGCCTGGAATGAGAACAGTATTCACCTTGATGACCATGCCAAGCTTTGCCGCCATTTCTATGCCTTTTAGCTGGTTTTCGATTATGAGTTTCGCAGCTTCAATGCCGTCGTACTTTTTACCATTAAATAATGCAAACTTGTAAATCTGCGCTCCAGTTTCGTACCGTATACTATTGACCGTTACCGTCAATGCTCGCACGCCTACGTCATAAAGCTTCTGAGCATACTTAGGAAGGTTTATGCCATTTGTGCTAATGCACTTTATGAAATCCTTAAACTCGTCGGTGTTCAGCAGCTCAAACGCTTCAAGTGTCTCTATGTTTGCCAGAGGGTCTCCCGGTCCTGCAACACCGACGACGTTAAGTTCTGGCATCTCTTTCACCATCTCTCTTGTGTACTCTAAGGCTTCTGTCGGTTTCATTATGCTCTTCGTCTGACCCGGCTGGTGTGGCTTTTTCGTGACACCTCTTCCACAGAAATTGCACCGCGTATTGCACTTGGGGGCAATCGGCAGATGCAGTCGTGCAACCTTATCATGAGCAATTTCGTTAAAACAAGGATGTACTTTTGTGATCTCAGCTGGTGTCTCCTTTAATGGTTTCCAGCGCTTTTCGGTAGGTATACCCCTAAGGGGGATTCCCATATCACTATCGTTTGAATCTCCAGTCATTACGTCACCTGAGGTGGCTTCTATCCGTTCAATTATCTCAATTCAAAAGAGTCCTCAATAACTATCTTTAGAACTATTGTTATATAAACCCACTTAAACATTCAAAAAGAGCATTTTGCGTGCTTTGATGCCATTTCGGATAACTTGTGCGCAAACTTTATTAACTGAAAGTATTTTGAAAAAAAAGTTACAATTAATAGTTGCCTAACTTTCACTGAAAGCAATTCATCCGTGTAAGACAGCTCCAGACAGTTTCATGGACCGTGGTGGAGCAACCGTCTCCACATTTTACTCTCCACCCCATTCCTGTTCCGGAAGCTCACAGCACTTCTTAAAAGCCTCCCGTGCGATTGCAACAGCTGGCATCCCGGCAGTCACTACGAGTACTCCGAGAGTTTCAAGAATTTCTTCTTGCGTAGCTCCCAAGTTCATAGCAGCTTTCATTTGTGATGTTGCGCACGCTTCGCAACTGGTGGCAGAGACTACCGCAAACGCAATTAACCTCTTCATTTTTGCTGATAATTTTCCGTCATTGAGGAGATTCCTATCCATGTTGTAAATTATCTCAAACATTTGCGGATGTGACTCATACACGAGCTTTAAAAGTTCGGGGGAGAACCCCATATCATCTCTAAGTTCTTTTAACTGAATATCTCCTATAGGCATATTTGAACCTCGAACGTAGTATACCGGTTATGCTATATAAAATAATGATAAGATGACAAAGCATTATTATCCAATTCGTTGGATTGTACGCGAGTACGCAACTATAGACACCCCGTTACAGCATTCTTACACAATGTGAAGAGAATGCTATATTCAACTACTGATGTTAAATAATTCAAAAACATATTTTCATCAACAGCAGAATTGCTCACTGCGCACAGATTACCTGTAGTGTAACATAATACATCATAGATGAACTAATTATGCAGGAAATGGAATATCCGGAAGAACTTAAGAAACGTGAAAGACTCGAAGAACCTAAAGGATTGCCTAAAGGCAAGGAATGCCCGCATTACCCTTGTCATTTCAAGGGACAGATCTGCATTTTTTGTTATTGCCCAAAGTACCCCTGCGAAGACAAAGAGCTTGGAAGGTGGATCAAAAGCTCTAAAGGTGATATCATTTGGACGTGTATGGACTGCAAACTAATACACGAAAAGAGGATAGCAAGTTACCTGAAGCGGCACCCTGAAGCCTCAGTAGAAGAACTCAAGAAGATATCCGATAACGAGTAGTGCAGTGAGTTAGTTCATCAGGTAAATCAGTGTAGAAATAGGAGTAGCTATCAAACGAAGTTATGCCACCTCTTCATAGCACAAAAATGTACTTCGCCGTATCTTAAAAGTGGTGGAGAATAAACGTTTTTGTGACATCCAATCTTCCGTGAATAAGCCTCCCCATCGTATTCACATCTCGATTTAGCCATATTCACGTGTGAGTACTTTTTGACGCAGAGGCGATTAATGGTCTCTAGCTAATATGCTCTAGTCCATCAAATTTATATAGAACTGCAAGCAATCTAATCTCATCAAATTTCCTGGTGTAATGATACAAACGGAGAGAAGACAATGGCACAAAGGAGCACACGCATGGGAGGAGGGACTACAGGTCAGCTCATAAACGCTGGGGGTCAACCTATCTTAATATTAAAGGAAGGCACGACCCGCACGCGCGGCGAGGAGGCCCAAAGTATGAATATCGAAGCTGCACGGGCTGTCGCTAATGCTGTCCGGACTACACTTGGTCCGAAAGGGATGGACAAAATGCTTGTTGATAGCATTGGAGATGTAGTTATCACTAATGACGGGGCAACGATCTTAAAAGAGATGGACATCGAACATCCTGCAGCAAAGATGGTAGTAGAAGTCGCGAAAACCCAAGATGATGAAGTTGGTGACGGCACGACTACTGCCGTCGTCCTTGTCGGAGAACTTCTTAAAGAGGCAGAAGAACTGCTAGAAGAAGATATACACCCGACTGTTATATCGGCAGGCTTTAACCTAGCCGCTAAGAAATCAATAGATACATTATCTGAAATGGCCACTGAGGGGGATGACAAAGTTCTCAAGAACATTGCTATGACGGCCATCACAGGAAAGGGTGCTGAAATGATGCTGAGCAACATTTCAGATATCGTGGTCGATGCAGTGAAGACTGTCGCTGAGGACGTTGATGGCAAAAAAACTGTTGATTTCGACAATATAAGCGTTATCAAGCGCTATGGGGCATCCGTTGGAGATTCAAAGCTGGTGCACGGTATTATTATAGACAAAGAGAAGGTACATCCATTAATGCCAACGAAAGTGAAGCATGCAAAAATTGCTCTGCTCAACGTTGGTCTCGAGATTGAAAAGACCGAAATAGATGCGAAAATCGAGATAAATGACCCTAGCCAGATGCAATCCTTCTGGGATCAGGAAGAAAAAAGATTAGAAGAGATAGCGAATAAAGTTATCGCAACTGGAGCAACAGTCGTATTCTGCCAGAAAGGAATCGATGACCTCGTTCAACACTACCTCGCGAAGGCGAATATATTGGCTGGTAGAAGGATAAAAAAGAGCGACATGAAGAGGCTTGAACGGGCAACAGGGGCCAAAATCACTGATACGATTGAAGACATAACGCAACTCGGCTCTGCGGGGCTCGTTATAGAGCGGAAAGTTGGGGATAATGAGATGATCTTCGTAGAAGAGTGCCAAAATCCCAAGGCTTGTTCCATCCTACTTCGCGGAAGTATTGAGCACGTCGTGGATGAGCTAGACCGGGCAGTGCATGATGCCCTTAAAGTCGTGTCGCTCACTCTAGAAGACAATAAGGTGCTTCCTGGAGGAGGAGCTCCAGAGATTGAGCTTTCTATGAAACTGAGAGACTACGCCACTACAGTTGGGGGAAGAGAACAGCTTTCAATTAGGGCCTTCGCAAATGCGATTGAGGTAATTCCAAAAACTTTAGTTGAAAATGCAGGACAAGATCCTCTCGACAAATTGGTTGAGGCGAAGAGCGCCCACGAAGCAGGAAACAGCGACGCAGGAATTACTATGAATGGCGAGGTCAAAAACATGATTGACTTAAATATAATAGACCCGCTGAAGGTGAAGATAAACGCAATTGAATCAGCTACTGAAGCCGCCATTATGATCATTAGAATAGACGATGTGATTGCTGCAGGCGCTATGGGTGGCAAAGGCGGACTTCCTGAGATGGACTAATACAAGCACGAAGGGGGCAGATGCTCCTTTATTTAACCATCTGCCCGTTTACCATTTTTCATACATTAATAACATTGGGTTGTTCCTTCTTTCGTCGGATGTTATCGATCTATTTAAAAATTTGAGTCGTAACTATGTAAAACTACCAGATCCCACGGGTTTACTTCACTTTACTGACTTTCAGAGAGTGCCTTTTAATCCAATTAGAGATCTCGCTTAAAGTAAGGTCGTCTCTTGCCACGGCTAACAGAAACTCAACGATCTCTGCATCTGGATTAATGCGATATCCATTCAATTCCAGAAATAGTTCACAGGCCAAAAACCCTGTTCGCTTTGATCCGTCGATGAATACATTCAAACTAATAATGCATTCTAGCAATGCTGCGGCCTTTGAAAAAACATCCGGATAGGGCTCATATCCAGCGATAACAACTTGTGGCCTCTCTAGGCAGCCTGAAAGGCGGTTCTCATAAATTCCAGGATGAAGGCACCATTGCCGCTCCGCTTCTATCTCTTGCATCATCCTGTGATGGATCTTCACTACTTGTGTAAAGTTCAAATAGGTTGTCACATGCTACAGCTCTGCCAATATCTCAAGGGTTCTCCTATACCTTTCAATTGCATCAGCGAGCATCTTATCAAGCTCGTCATTTACGTTGACGTTTGCTTCCATGGAAAATACCCTTTAGTTCTGGATATAAAACGATCAAGTTAGTCAAGCTCGTCTTTCCTTACTTCCTACGAACTTCCTGTAAGCACGACTCTGGAAACCGTGGTACATAGAAAAGCCTTCTGCAGCGCGCTGGTCAATCGATTTCTCATTAAACGACACTAATTCTTCTGAATACAATGTGTACGGTGAATGGCGTGCTATGACGCTCGCAGCCCCTTTATACAACTTCATTTCTACAGAACCAGTTATCCGCTCCTGAGTTTTATTAATAAACGCGTTTAAGGCCTCCATAAGGGGGTCATCCATGAGCCCATAATATGTAAGCTCCGACCACTCACTGTCCACGAGCTCCTTAAACTTCCGTTCTTGCCTCGTAAGCACAAGTCCCTCTAAATCCTTGTGGGCTGTCATAATAACCGTCGCTGCTGGATGCTCATAAACTTCGCGGGCTTTGAGCCCTAACACCCGGTCTTCCATCATATCGGTTCTGCCGATCCCATGCTGCCCAGCGATAGTGTTAAGAGTGGAGATGAGCTCTATTCCAGGGAGCTTTTTTCCATCCAAAGATATCGGCGTTCCTTTTCTAAATCCAATTGTGATGTATACGGGCTCTCCTGAATAAAGCGAATTACTGGTCCATTTGTATACGTTTTCCGCTGGAACGTGACTTGGATCTTCAAGCTCGCCGCCTTCAATGGAGCGTGACCAAAGGTTCTCATCTACGCTGTAGGACTTTTCATGTGTGACGGGAAGCGTTATGCCGTGCTGCTCCGCATACGCAGTTTCTTCAGAGCGTGTGAGATTCATCTCCCGCATAGGAGCGTGGATTTTAAGGTCAGAAGTCCTAAAAATAGCTTCAAACCTCAGCTGGTCATTTCCCTTTCCAGTACACCCGTGCGCCACAGCATCAGCCTCCTCCTTCATGGCAATTTCTAACACTTTTCTTGCAATAAGAGGTCGTGCAATGGACTGGCCTAATACATATCCTTCATAGTTGCCGTTTGCCTTAATTAACGGAAACAAGTAGTCTTCCACGAATTCTTCTCTTGCGTCTACAGTATAATGACCATCACTGAGCATATGAGCCCGAGATTCGGCCTCTTTCAAGCTGGATACTGGCTGTCCTACGTCCACTAAAACAGTTATAACCTTATCATAACAGTAAACATCTCGTAAAATAGGTATACAAACAGAGGTGTCAAGCCCGCCAGAATATGACAACACGACTTTCTTCATTTATTCCACCACGATAAAGACACTTAAACAACTAATATGTTAAAAAAGTTGGTATAGGGTAAACGAGTGCACTTGATCTACTGCTGTATACTTGGTCTCACGTGCTATGATTGTTCTGGCAATGCTGTTAATAACCTTAGGGTGGGTCGCTCTCCAACACTAAACAGATAATCTGGTCTAGCGAAACGAGAGTGCGAGTATCAATATCCGTAAAATCTTGATATTTCAAACAAATGCCTCGGATTGATCCACAGCATTCCATTTTTTCCTGCCGCTCCCTTAGACCCAAAAGCATAGTGCCCAACACGATAACAAATCTCTCAAAAAAAGATAACAGCTTCAAATACCGATGATCGTCGATATCGTAGAAAGGCCTGAAAATAGCCCTCAAAAGACATTAACTTCATACCTAACAGGAATACGAACTGTGGTGAGTTCTATATTTAGCTCTATCGCGGCAATCCTGAGATTTGAAGCTCTATACGTATCCCGTAAAGAATGAACGCTAGCCACTATTTAATTGAATGATTTGTACCCGACTGCCACACGTCACTTATGTAACTGTTAATCGGCTTAATTGTAAGCTTTATTGCTCTTGGTTCATGATCATCCTGTAACATTGTAGTAATTGCATCAGCTGACGCTCGTGCACCTTGTACGCTCGTTATATACGGGACGCCATAATCTACCGCGGTACGTCGCAAAATGAAGCCATCACGCCTTGACTGTTTCCACGTCGGGGTATTTATGATAAGTTGAATTTTCCCCACGCGAATAGATTTGAGAAGCTCCTCACTGTCAGTCAGTTTGGGAACAGTGTCCACTTTCAATCCCTTTTCGCACAAATACTGTGCCGTTCCGGCCGTCGCTAGAAGCGTTAACCCTGCGTCAGCAAGTGACGCTGCAATTTCAAATATTTCCGGCTTATCGTCATCTCTAACCGATAAAAATACTGTGCCTGAAAGTGGAAGCTCATTATCACTTGCAAGAGCTGCTTTGTAAAATGCCCTACCAAAATCGTAATCTATTCCCATTACCTCCCCTGTGCTCTTCATCTCAGGGCCGAGTATAGGATCTACCCCAGGAAGCTTATCAAATGGCAACACTACTTCTTTGACTGCAACGTGTTTGATTTCAGGTTCTTTCGGGTAAAGCTCTTGCACTGTGTAGCCCATGATCACTTTGGCCGCGATTTTAGCTAGAGGGATCCCAGTAGCTTTTGAAACGTAGGGGACGGTCCTACTTGAACGCGGATTCGCTTCGAGCACGTAGATGGTTCCGTCCTTTACCGCAAGTTGGATGTTTATCAATCCGACTACATTAAGCGCGCGCGCTATTTGAATGACGTATGCCTTTACAGTCCTGAGAGTCGTTTCATCGAGGGATTGGGCTGGTATGACTGCTGCAGAGTCTCCGGAATGTATCCCTGCTTCTTCGATGTGTTCCATTATTGATGGCACCAACACATCTTCACCATCGCTAACCGCGTCAACATCAATTTCCACTGCATGCTGCAGAAAGGCATCGATCAAAACGGGATGTTCATTTGATACTCTAACAGCCTCTTCGATATACGTATCAAGTTCCCCCTCATCATAGACTATTTCCATAGCACGACCGCCAAGCACGTAAGAAGGTCTTACAAGTAGCGGGTAACCAATTGTGCGTGCCACTGCTCGCGCTTCGTCTCGCGACGTAGCCGAACCGCTTTTCGGCTGTGGAATATCAAGTTCTTTCAAAAGTCTAGAAAAGCGGTCTCTATCCTCAGCAATATCCATTGAATCAGGAGAAGTACCGAGTATTCTTGTCGGAAGAGCTCTACGTTGCAACTCGTTATGCAATGGGATTGCGAGGTTCACAGATGTTTGTCCTCCAAACTGAACGAGGACGCCATAAGGTCGTTCGCGTTCAATGACGTTCATAACGTCTTCTAGCGTTAGAGGCTCAAAGAACAGTTTGTCTGATGTGTCGTAATCGGTCGAAACCGTTTCAGGATTGTTGTTTATGATGTGCGCCTCAATTCCCTCCTCCCTGAGGGACAGCACGGCATGAACCGTGCTGTAGTCAAATTCAATTCCCTGTCCTATCCTTATAGGCCCTGCACCAATGATTAGCACTTTCTTTCGATCCGACGGTTCTATCTCGTCCTTCGATTCATATGATGAATAATAATACGGCGTTTTAGCTTCAAATTCAGCAGCACACGTATCAACCATCTTATACGTCGCCGTTACCTTGCTTCGATCTTTATATCGGAGGTCAGAAATCTCTTCGCGCATGAATCCTGTTAATTCGGCAATTCGCGTGTCCGTAAACCCCATGCGTTTTGCTGTTTTAAGATCGTCAGCACCAACGTTCTTCAAACCGCCGGTAAGATATGTATCGTTTAGATACCGTTCGAAGTCTACAATATTTTTAATCTTTCGAATAAAAAATGGATCGATATCTGATAGTTGCGCTATCCGTGTAATAGAATATCCTCTTCGCAATGCTTCATATAGATAGAACAGCCTCTTGTCAGTTGGAACTTTAATGTAGTTCGTCAGATCATCTTCAGACCTGATGTTCGTATCAATATCGAGGGAGCGGATTGCCTTCTGCAAGGACTCTTCGAGGGTTCTTCCGATGGCCATCACCTCACCGGTACTTTTCATGGCCGTGCCTAGGGTGTTATCAGCTTTTGTAAATTTATCGAAGGGCCAACGTGGTATTTTCACCACAGTGTAATCAACTGTCGGTTCAAACGACGCGGGAGTTTCGTTTGTTACGTTATTTGTTATTTCGCTTAGCTGTAGACCAATGGCAATTTTAGCTGCAACTCGAGCAATTGGGTATCCCGTTGCCTTGGAGGCAAGCGCAGACGATCGGGACACGCGCGGATTTACCTCGATAACTCGGTACTCGCCATTCTTGAAGGCAAATTGTATATTGCAGCCTCCTTCGATTTTCAACGCTCGAATGATTTTAATCGCTGCGCTTCGCAACATCTGGTGATCGAGATCGGACAGCGTTTGTGACGGAGTCACTACGATTGATTCGCCGGTGTGAATTCCCATTGGATCGATATTTTCCATGTTGCACACGGTTATGCAGGTATTGACGCAATCCCGCATGACCTCATATTCAAACTCCTTCCAACCAAGGACGCTTTCTTCAACCAAAACTTGACCTATCCGTGACTTTTTTATGCCTCCTTCAATGATGGATTTCAATTCAGCTTCAGTCGACGCAATCCCACTGCCACTTCCACCAAGGGTGTACGCTGACCGCACTATCACCGGCAGTCCTAGTTCTTGCGCGAGCCACCTGTAATCATTTGAGTCAGTTACTGCGTAACTTTTGGGAACCCGTTCACCAATCCCCTTCATCGTTTGGCGAAATTTATCCCTATCCTCAGCCATATAAATTGTCTCCAGCGGGGTTCCAAGCGATTCAACGCCGAAGTGTTTTAAAACACCCATTTCAGCAAGCTCCGCCGTTACGTTTAACCCTATCTGGCCGCCGAGCCCTGCAACAATTCCATCAGGACGCTCTTTGTTGATAATCTCAGCAATAATGTCGGGTTTTAATGGCTCTATGTAGACCGAATCTGCCATCGTCGGATCGGTCATAATAGTCGCGGGGTTTGAGTTTACAAGAGCAACCTTGATGCCCTCTTCCCTGAGAGACGCGCAGGCCTGGCTTCCGCTGAAGTCGAATTCTGCTGCCTGGCCGATAACTATAGGACCAGAGCCAATTAACAGCACCTTTTCAATGTCACTTCTGCGCGGCATAGCTATGTATTCATATAAGCAGCGATTCTCCGACTATCGCCTTCTCTAATTGTTCACTTCCTTTTGTGCGTGGTGTCAATGACGTGGTCAAAAAACTCCTTTTCGAGATCGTGAGGTCCCGGTGACGCCTCGGGATGATATTGGACACTCATAACGTTAAGGTACTCATCTTCTATCGCTTCCACTGTATTGTCATTGGCGTTTAATTGCGTAACTTTCATCTCATCCCCGGCGTCGTACCTAACAGCGTAACCGTGATTTTGCGCAGTAATATGGACAACGTTAGTCTTGAGATCCTTTACTGGCTGATTTGCTCCGCGATGGCCAAATTTTAATTTGTACGTGTCTCCGCCAAGAGCAAGAGCGATAATCTGGTGACCCAAACAGATTCCAAAAATCGGAAGCTGTCCTGCTAAGTCTTTTACGACTTTTATTCCATTTTTTGCTGTGGCGGGGTCACCGGGACCATTCGAAAGTAATATGGCATCAGGTTCATATTCCATTATTTTTCGAGTCGGTGTATCCGCGGGAACTACAATCAGATCGACCTCTCTGCGCTGTAAGTTCCACAACATGTTGTTTTTGACTCCGAAATCCATGAGGACGATTCGTTTACCCTTTCCGCTTAACCGGTAAGGCTTGGGACAGGTCACTTCACTTACGAGATCAAGGTTTGCGATGTCAGGCGAACTGCGCGCTAATCTGATGGCTTTTGCCACATTAAAATCGGTGCCTGATACTCCATTGATCATACAAGCTCGCATAGCCCCTTGATCACGAATCATGATGGTAATCATTCGAGTATCAATATCCCATATACCAGGTATTCCATCGTTCCTGAGGAATTCGTCAAGGCTATCCCCTTTAGTGGGATGATCACATAGCTGCCTTATTACAAAGCCCTCCACTTTGATGCCGTCAGACTGACACTCATTGTAATCTACCCCATAGTTGCCTACCAGTGGATAAGTAAAAAGTAGTATCTGGCCGTTGTACGACGGGTCAGTCAATGCTTCAACATAGCCCGTGTACGGAGTTGCAAAGACGAGTTCCCCTGTGGTCGACTTCTTCGCGCCAAAGCCCTTACCGATTACCGCTGTTCCATTTTCAAATCCGAGAATTGCCGTCATATTGTGCAGATCCATTGCGAAACTCGTCGTATAGCATCATTAAAATCGGTGCACCATTTTATAACCTACTATGGTAGGTACACATAAGGTAAAATAACTTACCATGTGAGCAGATAAACGACCCGCATATCGTAGCATTATTCTACGCATGCTCCGGCGTGTAACCTAGTAGGAATCAAAATAATATATAACAGTAATTTGATGCCGTATACTAAATCCTGATACAATGCAATCATTACTTCGTTAAATCGGTAGTACCTGCTTCATGAGAACGACCGATTTACTACGGAGCAGAACAATGACAAGAACGAAAATCGCGCTAAAGCTCGCTTACATCGGAACTAATTACTCAGGCTTTCAGGCTCAACCAGGACGTCTGACAATAGAAGGCGCCTTAATTCAAGCACTACAGAAGGTAGGGGTGATAAAGGATAAACAGAGGGCACATTTTTCGGCCTCAGGCCGGACTGATAAGGGCGTACACGCGCTTGGAGCTGTCATTGCATTTGAAACGGATACTCCGATGTTAGCTACAGCGAGAAACATAAACAGTGAGCTTCCGTGGGACATATGGACGTGGGGACGTACTCATGTTCCTTTATCCTTTGATGCGCGTCGCGCTGCGGTAGGACGATCCTATCGCTACATATTATACGATAATGGGTACGATATACACGCGATGAGAGGCGTATCAGAATTACTAAAAGGGGTTCACGATTTTAGGAACTTCACACTCGAAAAAAACCGTTCGACGATACGCGAGATAAAATCGATAGCGGTGCGTGTATTTGGAAGCTTCGTAATAATTGACGTAGCAGCAGACAGCTTTCTCTGGAATATGGTAAGAAGAATTGTAACTGCGCTTATGTTCGTTGGAAGCGGGAAAAGGGATGTGACGTGGATAGCAGGAATGCTGAATCCAGATCAGCATGAAGAGGGTTTAATGGCAGCTCCGCCTCACGGCTTAATTCTCACACGAGTAGACTACAATGACGTAATTTTTGTTGAAGATGAATACTCCAAAAAGCGTGCAACTCGAATGCTCCAAAAAGAGACCCTCTATCACGGTGTAATGATGGAAATGCTAAAAATATTTGATGAAAAAATGGGCCGCTAAAGATCGGACATTTTTTGTAAGAAGATTCAAAATGCCTAGCACTTCTCTCTATTTAGAGCGCAGATAGATTTTTTATGCTCATCTACGCAGCTGCGAGTCCAGAAACACCTACCTTGTGTTGCTTCCAAATTCGGCCATATTCTCCTGATTCAGGCTTCCAATGTCGAGGTATTTTTCTTCTTCAAAACTCTTCGAGACTGCTACCTGCCGTTCGCATATACTGAGCTTTTTCAAAAGCTTTCTGAACATTTTTTGACTCTTTTTTTACGTCCATTAGATATGAAAGTTCATCGATTGTTAGGTTAAGCATAGCAGCTACGCCCGAAGGATCGTGCTGTGCGAAGTGTCGAAAGAGCGGTAACATGTCAGATCTCGCTCGTGAGATTGATAGGTGGCTAATATCACCTATCTTTGCCGCAATGGAATCTCGTAAAGCCCTTTTCGACCGTGTCTGACCGAGCTTTGTCCATCGTGTGGGAGGAGAATACTTGCCCGACATCTGCGTCTGTGCTCCCGATTCGGCGTTAACCCCACACGTCATAAGCTCAATGGCATATCGCCACAAGTTGTAACTCTGCCGCCTTCTAGTTCTACCTAAGTACATATCAGCTCTACTAAGCGCCCCAAAACCACTTACAAGCTGCTCTCCTCTGTAAACTCTTGGGAGATTTTCGTCAATCCAATGAATTATATCCTCAGGAGTTTCGTCGAGATTGTAAGAGAGGTGGAGACCTGTTTTTATATCTCGAGCGGTAAACACGCTTCTTAAAAATTCAAAAATGGACTGCGTGCGATCCCTTGGCATTAGTTCGGGAAAAGGTTGTTCAAGATTTGCCTGAAGATCGTTAATCGCCGAACGCACGTCTCCATGCGCGTTCTTTAGTATCTCTTCTATAAATTCAGAATCAACGCTTATACCTTCATTTTCTAAGATTCTGATAAGAACTTTTCTGATGCTGTCTTGTCTGATCGCGTAGAACTGTATGAGCTTACAGGATGCCCTCAATGCGGGCGTTATGCCATAGAGATCGTTTGCTATCAAAATAATGGGCTGGCCAGTCCTTTTTACTAGTTCAGTAACAGCTCTCGCACCACCCCGGTCGGCGTTCCCGTGAAGGTTATCAACCTCATCCAGCACGATGAGGCGCCGTGTTCCAAAGAGTGATTGAGCACGTGACCCCTCACCAGCTATTTTATTTATAACTTGTTGTGTACGCTGATCGCTCGCATTTAGCTCAATTGCCTCCCAACCCATGTCAACAGCGAGAGCGATCGCAGATGACGTCTTTCCCGTTCCAGGTTTACCATAGAGGAGGACAGCCTTTTTATCTTGCGGCCAGCTCTGGGCCCACTTTCTGAGCTCCTCGGTTGCTTTTTTATTGCCTATTACTTCAGAAAGCGTTGAAGGGCGATATTTCTCAAGAAAATCCATATTAAAATCCTGACATAGTGACGCAATATATAAGATTATAAGAATCCGTAAGTGTATTAATGTTTTGTGAAAATATGAGCTTAGACGACCTAGCACGATCGCTACGAGAGTTTGAGGGGGTTACAAGGAAGCACGCAATCGGCCCTCTGGTAAAGTGGTTTTTGCCAGATGATGACCAAGATAATTTTGGTGAAGACGCTGCTATAATCAACAGGGGACCGGAATCCCTGTTAATAGCTGCTGATGGAATATGGTCAAAACTTATGGACGCAGATTCAGAATGGGCAGGTTACTGTTCCATCCTTGTTAATATTCATGATATCGTTGCGATGGGAGGCACGCCCCTTGCGATGGTGGACGTCCTTTCTGCGAGCTCACTTGAGGTTTCTAATCACGTTTTAGCCGGGATGTCTGAGGCCGTAAAGAAATTCGGCATTCCTGTGGTGGGGGGCCATATTCATCCCGATACCGACTATAATGCACTAGACGTCGCAATTCTAGGAGTGGTTAAAAGTGACTCTATTGTATACAGCAGTAAAGCGGATGAGGACGAGGATGTTATCGCGGCAGTTGATCTTGATGGCAGAGTTCATCCATCCTGCTCTCTATGCTGGGATACGACTACGATGAGACGTCCGGAAATTTTGAAAAAACAAATTGGAGTTATGAAAATACTCGGGGAGCAGCATATCGTGACGTCTGGCAAGGACATAAGCAACCCCGGCATGCTCGGAACGCTCGGAATGCTCCTCGAAGTGTCGAGGGTCGGCGCACTCATCGATCTTGACAGCATACCTATTCCAGAAGGCGTCGAGATGCAACACTGGCTCAAGATGTATCCGGGGATGGGGTTTATAGTAACAGCAAATCCAGAAAACACGAAAGAAGTCCTGAAAGTATTTGAGGCAGCTGAAATGGCAGCCGCCGTGATAGGTAAGATAACAGATACCAATAAGCTTGAAATAGCAGGAAATAACGAAAAAGCTACCGTATTTGATTTTAATTTTCAAACTATTATGGGTATAAAAAAGGCAGATTGTGAATAATCGTTGAACAGATACCAATATGGCTGCCAATAAGTGCTTTGTTTTCAAAGGGAGAGAGCACTTACTGGTGTTATTGAAGTAATTAAAAAAATTAATGGGAGATAAGGCAAACACGTGCCCTATCTTCTATTCGTTTAGTAGTTCGTATAACTCCGCACTGATCCATCAGGCGTAACAAGTTCGAGCTTTATAGGCCAGCGCCCATCAATCGTGTGGGTTGCACACGAGAAACACGGATCGTATGCACGGACGACCATTTCAAGGCGGTTGAGGAGACCTTCCTCTGGCTCACCGTTCTTGATCAATCCCTTAG
>DASPRZ010000041.1:0-2158 GCA_035624185.1 Candidatus Acidiferrales bacterium | reverse complement strand
CACCCGTACAAGCTTGTTGAACTCGTCGTCAGATATACCTACCACAAATTCTTTTATTTTATACATACCTTTATGTATTTTGCCAGATGAGCTGTGCCACCTCGTTTCGTATTCACGAAGCACCCTAACAGATGAATCGTTCGCGTGCACAGCTTTCTGAGCGACTTCTCCCGCTATCGTGCCTCCGCCGATGGCAGTTGAAATCCCCCCACCAGTAAGTGGCTCGGTGTGACGCGCTGCATCGCCAATGAGCATCAATCCGTTACTCACTAAGGTCTTAAGCGCATCACTTAAGGGGACTCCTCCCATCACCAGTTCCACGGGTTGCCCACCAGGACACTTTTTCGCTACAAACTCGTTGAGGTATTCTATGGGTCTCTTAGCAGCCAATTTGCTCCCAAGCACGCCAAGCCCTACATTTGCTGCTCTCGCGCCTTTCGGAAATATCCATGCATAGCCACCGGGAGCCTGTGAGCCTGCATAAACATCCAAAAAATTTTCTGTCGTATCAACGTTGGTCATAAGGTATTGGGCACAGCTCTCTGCGTCCTTGAGCTTGAGGGTGGTGTTGATCCCACCCCACCGTCCGACCTGTGATTCGACGCCGTCTGCGCCGATAACCACCTTTGAGCGGACCTCAAAGTCCTCACCAAGCCGGTTGAGCTTAACGCCCTTTACATGGCCATCTTCTATAATAAGCCCCGTAGCACGTGTTCGCACCATGATATCCACACCAGCTCGTGCCGCGTCCTTCGCAAGCTGTCGGTCGAAGATTTTTCGATCTATAGTATAAGCAAAGGGGCCTTCTGCTCCAGTAAGCTGTTCAATCATCTCCTGTGTTATTTCAAACGTCGTGCCATCAGGAGCATTCATTCGGATTCCATTGATCTCGCTTGCAATCCACTTCTTGTCAAGCTCAATGTATCTGGATGCCTTCAGCAAAGGGTCTCTAGGAGCCCCCTCTCCACACCGCACCGGCGCCCCGATCTCCTGCCTCTTCTCAATTAATAACACATTGCAGTCTGCGGTAGCAGTCCGCGCCGCGATGGAACCTCCTGGCCCTGCCCCGACAACGATGACATCGTACTCTCCCTTCATGTTCTCTTCTCTATTGTTAAGGCGCTGATCCGACAAACGGGAACGCAGCTCGTACGCGTTGTACATGCGCTCTCTATTCTGAGCAGAATTCGATGAGCTTGAGAGAATTGGTCGGACAGATTGCGACGCAGGCGCCTCGGTATTTGCATTTTTCTATGTTTATAACAACTATCTGTATTCACACCAAATGGCGTTTGTAATAGCTTTATACGTATAAATATAAAAAATGTCCCAATACTTTTCAACCACGCGGCCGATAAGAAGTGGTAAAGAGTAGATGCGAAAGTACGAGAGAGACGTGGCACGCAGTCGACTACAATTGTCGCCAATCACTAACGTAGACACTCTTTCTCTAGAAAACGAAGAGACTTCTGATTTAGACTCAATAAGTGATAACTAACAGTCGTCCGCCGTCCGATAGCCTTTTTATTTCATCCTCACGAGCTCCGGCGAATGAAGGTCTTATCCTATATCCTATATAAGACTGGAAGAGATGAGACGAAACACTCACAAAATTGAGCACAATTCCATACTACTTATCGAAGAGAGGTAGGGTATAACGGTGTCCCAAGTATCAGTTGGAGAGGTACTATTTAGTTGGGTTGCACCTACAGAAGTCCCACTAAAAAATAGAATTATCAGGTGTATAGAGCAGCAGCAGCTGGTGATAACTGTAATATGTTTTTCCCACTGGTAACGCCCGTATCTCTCTATCCAACCAAAAACCGTAACAGCACATTCATTCGAGCTTACACTGTAATTAGGCTGATCAAGAACGTTACTGAGGATGCTCCATCTCGAATAAAGCATACTTTCTTATAACTGATAGATGGGGCATAAGGAAAAGAATCTTCGGGTTAGCTGCAAGCAGCCGCCTTGCGATTTCAATAGCGCTCATCTGCGGTTTAATATCTTTCAACACCCGTACAAGCTTGTTGAACTCGTCGTCAGATATACCTACCACAAATTCTTTTATTTTATACATACCTTTATGTATTTTGCCAGATGAGCTGTGCCACCTCGTTTCGTATTCACGAAGCACCCTAACAGATGAATCGTT
>DASPRZ010000037.1:0-17322 GCA_035624185.1 Candidatus Acidiferrales bacterium | reverse complement strand
GAGAAGTAGTGGTAGCACATCCGGACGTGGATGGAATAGCCTTCACCGGATCACGGGCAGTCGGCATGTGGCTACAACGACAGTTTATTACGAAACAACCCTACCCAAAGCCGATTATTTCCGAAATGGGGAGCAAAAACCAAGCAATTGTCACAGCCCATGCCGACCTCGATAAAGCTGTCGAAGGCGTGATAAAAGGTGCCTTCAATTACGGGGGATAAAAATGCAGCGCAACATCGCGGGATACATTATAATACCAGCTATTACTCTAGATTTGAGCCCGACTGCTATCAAACCTAAGCTGCTCATATAGAGGTCATCCAGATTCTTACTATGTGCCGGTAATTATCCCGGCCTATCTAATAGTTTGAGATTGCAATGCGTGACAGGATACTATATAAAGGCTGGAATCATTCTATCTGATAAGAAGGAGGAAGAAAATATCAACACATATTATACGAGGTGTTTATCTGGCTGAAGAACAGCAACCAAAGGTACGATTGCCGAGAAAAGACAAGAACGAGATCTTTGGAACAGTCGAAAGTATGCTCGGCGCAAGTCGCGTAAGGGTTCGATCTATGGATGGAAAAACGCGCATGGGTCGGATACCTGGTAAAATGAAAAAACGAGTTTGGCTCCGCGTGGGAGACATAATCTTAATCAGACCTTGGAGTTTTCAAGATGAAAAGGCTGATGTTGTTTGGCGATATCTTGGTACACAAGCTGAATGGCTGAGGCGAAAAGGGTATATATAGTGGGCTGTTAGCTTATTTATCAGGTGACTTTTTATATTTACTTAAATCTGGTTTCCACGAGTTTGTTGCGAGACTTTTGAACAATCGCAATTTTGCTGTCTTGAAAGAAAAACTCTCTTTGATAATTTTAACCAACTACGCTTAAAAATAAAAGTACTGTGATGAATTTAACTACAGTCCCGACACGGAGCTGAAAAATAAACTACGCTTTGCTTAAATCTCTCGCAAAAAAAGATACTGCTTCTCTTGTTTAGCTCTATTTATTCACGACGAAGAGTGAACTGTGACGAAATTCTTTGTATTGATATCAACCTGATCACCCCGCAGCAGCTCTCTAGTATCTATTGACGTGAAGTCTCTTGTCTAGTTGGTTCATCCATAAAGCGTTTGTATATTATAAATTTAACAAAGGAAGCTTAACTATATTTTGTAACAAGTTTTATAGCACCTTACCCCTTCTCCTATAAAAATTCATAATCACTTATGAATTTTAAAAACTTCTGGGTTAATGTTAAAGTCTGACAAAGTTCATCCATTACAGGATGTTATCGTCAGAGTGTGCTAAATTTTATTCTAGTAACTGCAGCAGACTGTCACTCGTTATTCTTAAGTAAATATTTCAGCTAGAACACGCAATTTCAGTTGTCCCGTTATAAACGGTTCGATCCTTGCTAAAATATTTTAGATCAGAGATCACATTACTTTTTGAGTGAATTAAATTTATTGTCATTCAAGAAGGAAATCATCTCATCTCTTCAACAAACAGTCTACGTTTGAAGATTTTTTTATCGAACGCTACCAGAGATGTGATTTTTACTTTTAATTAAGTGCCTACTGAAATATCGGAACCTTGGTTTTCTAAACAATGTGTAATATCGACTATAAAAAAGCGCCTGCCGCCAATTCTATGAAAAATAAAATCGTAAACATGGGCATTACCGCGAGTTGTCTATTCACGTTACGAACATCTGATTTTCGAAAAAAAGGACAGCACTACATAAAACAATATGCTGTCCAATAATGCTATGGGCACGAGGAAAGCAAAACTAACGGCCCCGACGATATATGGGAAAGGCGTCGCTAAGATAAAGAGCAAGAAGAAAAGTGCGTCAACCTTTATTGCAGTGTTAATGCCCCTTGTAGCAGCGAGAGTAGGATACCCCGCCTGCATATCGCCTTCTAAACCAGCAACGTCTTTAAGCACATTCCCGCGATCATGCACGTTGGAAAAAACGCGAGAGAGAGACTTCAGGTTAATCGTCTAAAAGATCGCTGCTTGACTAAAGAGCGGTATTGTTCCGATCGAGAGCCCAATAAGAAGGTTGCTTATAAACCCAAGCTGTCGTTTAAAAAAACTTGAATACAGGATTAAAAAAACAATACAAAATACGGTAATCTCGAGAGCTAGATGATTTATCCAGAGAGCGACAACAAATCCAGCGGAAAACATCGCCAAAAAACTGTACCACGCCTAAAGGTGAGATCTTGTTCGATGAAATGGCTCGTTCTGGATATACAATGGCCTCTGATTCGCGGTCGAAGTAATCATTAATGGCGAATCCACCTGAGGATATAAAAAGCATTACAAGACTTACTAAATCCATCAAATATACATTAGGAATGCTCCTTTGGAACGTTGTCATAAATAATATGCAAGAAATTTCCAACATAAGCCAGTAAGGGATCCTCACGTGCTTAGCCGGAACTTCTAATTTTTGAAACCAACTGTCTATGAAGAATGTGTTCCGAAATGCTATCGTATCCCTCCACACACAGCTTTTCAACGTCTCATACCCATAACTATTTAGATCTAAGTTGTTTAATTAAGGACGTCCCTTCTCACATGTAAAACACCATATTCTGCAACGTAGCGACATATCGTCTTAATTTAGACTCTGGAAATAAAAGTGGTGGTTATGTCGACCAACTAAAATTTTTACAATTATAAATGAAACTATAGATTTGTGTACATTATGTTTGCTTTATTTGCATACTAAATAACCATGTTTAGCGATTAATCAAAATCCATAAAGTTAAATAAGCACTACAGAATCCTATAGCGAGGAAAATTCGTTTTTGACACCCTAGTTTGATTTACAGAATGCGACACCATTGCCTAGTCACTTTCTAATTCAAGTCTATTTATAACCCGTTCAATTTGACCAAGCATCTCATATAACTCTGCTACTAAAACATTTGTTATATTTAATTCTTTTTTAAATCGTTCTTTTGTTTCTGAATGATACGGAGATGTTGTAATTTGGGCATAGTCTTCCATTATCTGAAGTTTACGCTGGAGTTCTTGCAATTTAGTCCGCATTAATTGCATTCTTGTGTTTAATTGTTCAATTCTGACGACTTTCGATACCACTGCTAATCACTCCCCATTTTTATGATTGCCTTTTGATTTTTTAGATATAAATTTGTTTATGTATTATTCAATTTATTACGATAATTTAAATTTTATTTTTTACAGTGGTTATAACGTTGTAGATCTTGCAAGAATTTTTAGCAATCCTCAATCATTTCTTAAAATGTGGACAATAAGAAAATACAAATGACAACAAAGGCCGGACCAAGCTTTCTAATGATTGAGAAGGGACGGAAAGGTTGTAAGTAAACTGATGCACTTGTAGAGATAAACACCGTTTAGTTGTTTATACGGGAAAAATCAATATCGATAAGGGTAAGCTCATGGAGCGAACTACAGTAAACGTGCCTTAAAAATGGTTCTTTGAACAGCACCATATATGAGAAATAAAGATACTTGATAATTGAATTACGTTTGTTTTGCTATTAAGATATAGAGAGAAAGCTATTAAAACGACTGTCCGATTTTTTGATAAGTAGCGTACACAATGTTAGAAATTCTTTATCAAATTGAACCTAGAACGTAATAAATTATAGTCGAATTAAGTAGTTTTGTCGCTTAAAAAAGTTCAAAGTTATGCGAAATTACAAGTGAAATAAATCTTGTGCAGTCAATTGTGATAAAAGACGCATCGTAATCCCTCAAAAAACCCTCAACACAAGCAATAGTCCAAATGCCACCATTAAAAGCCCACTCACTAACTTCATATAGCGTGCAGATTCGATTCGCCACTTTTCAGCTCTGTCAGTTTGAACCTTAATTGCAAATATAGCGAGAAAGACTAGAACCATAGGGATGATAAAGAACAAGGAAAAGATGGCGGTATATACATTGTTCTGTATTGGCGACATAACATTCAAGTAAGTAGTTGAAAAATATGTAAAGGGTCCCATCGTGCACGGTATTGCCGCAACAGTGGCAACAAAGCCAAGCAGAATTACTCCGATGAATGATCCCGTTTGTGCAAAAGAACTCAAGCTGTGTTTTGCAAAAGATGGGATCTTAAAACTGAACCATCGATTATACCAAACGAAATCTTTTACTGACACAATGCCAATAATAAGAAGGAGGATACCAATTCCTATTTTAGTCAGCATTAAGTTTTGTGCCCCGATAATCTTTACAAACTGTACTAAGGCAATTGCTGAAAGGAAAAAAACTACAAAAACGGTAGCAATGTAAGTTATTCCAAACGACAGCATTTTGTTTCGCGTGCTAGCTCCGGTTAGCGTGGACATTAAGAATATAAGGACTGAAAATACACATGGATTGAATCCGCTTATCAAAGCGGTTGTAACGAAAAGCGGAAGTGGGAACGAATCGCTATTTTTTACAATTATTTCACCTAAGGAAAAAGGAGACCCCGAGGAATTAACTGAACTCGTTGTTAGTTCTGTCGAAGCTGTTGACTTGTAAATTTGCTCTACGTTTCCTGTTAGCTCATCTCCAGGGCCAGAAGCACCTGATTGTACTGAGGCTAAGACCTTACTCTGGATTTCATCCCAAATTTGATCTTTTGTTCCTTGAAAGGCTTGTTTTCCTATGAAAATTGAAGGGACAGTGTCTAATTGCAAGTTATAAGCACTAAGAAAGGTCTGAAATAGTGTGTAATTTTCTGCGTTTTGTCCAATTTCATATAGATGCAAAGTAAGTGTTGGATATTGGTTCGGTAAGTTTCCAATCAGAGGTAACATTTGGCGACAATGTGGACAATCGGCCCGGTAAAACATATAAAGATGAACTGGGTACAAATTGGAAAGTGTTGTCGTCTCAGAATTATCTGCTGATGTGCTTGCTGTATCTTGCGCCGATACAACAGATAAGCAGGAATAGAATATTGTTCCGAGAATTAACAGTAGTTGTAAAGATACTAATAAAGTAAGAATTGCACTGTGTTTACCGTTGTTGTGGCAAAAAATCTCTGACATAAACGCATTACCGAATGCCGCTTAATTATAATTCTGATTAATGTTTGTACACATTTCTTTAAGCTGAGTTCATTTTCCGAAATCGGATAAGCAGATATTTAACATGAGTTACATTGCACTGAATATAAACTTATGTAACGCTGAGCTGCTCAAAACTACTGAGGTAAGTTACATTAAAAAAATTAGGTTTTTTTAGATTTGTATTGAGTTTTAAATCAGCGAAGGCTAACTATAAATGTAGTCATTAATAAAACTGATCTAAGATTTAAGAACTCAGTGGCGAATAATAATGCGATCTTCACGTGCCGCATGATAATGTGAGTACAGACGATTTTTGAACAAGAAACTTTCTTGAAAAAAGCCTCTTCAATTGTTCAAACCTAATAATTTTAGGAGCTTTTAAGAAACAATATTGAAATCATACAGTTCCTGGAATCCTAGACCTGAAAAACTTAATTAGATAAAGTGAAAGAAACAAGAGATAACATGTATATAATAAAGTTTGGAAGCTCAATTAAGATGATGTAAATGTATAGTTTATATGATACAGAAGTGTTATTTACCCTATAACAGGGCTGTTATTATTTATATCAAAAAAATGACGTAGACAGCCAAAAGAAAAAAACCTACTTAGCTATTTTCACCAGTTGGATATGATTTTTGCAAGTGTAGACGACGACAAGAATGATGAGCTTTTTATATGACGCCTGCGAAAGTTACAAGAGACTTCTGCTACTGAGCAAGTTATGATGGTGTTTTTAAAAAATACAGTGTTGAACCTAACTATCCATTTTTCCGCTTTTTTATTTTTTCGTATAATTCAGGGCCTACACATTCCTTAGCGTATGCACACCACTCTATGCACGAATTTATGTCGTTAAAAATGCTCAGTCCGCACTTACTACATTGTACCTTAACGTCTGATGAAAAAATCTCAACATCCTCACCACAGCGAGGACATTTTTTAATCGTGAGAGTTGGCGTTCGAAAACGTGCTGTTCCACGACAATTACTAAACAATACTACTCCCTTCCCGGGTGGTTATATTTCGGTTTGTGTTCTCCGATTTTTCGATAGTACCGACGAAAGTTACGTTATTAACGTATTGAAGTTTTATTATATCAATCTGCGTTTATAAAGTAAAGACTTTGTATTTTTAAAAAAGAACTTATGATCAAAGATTTTTATGGCAAATTAAAATGACTAGAAAAATGTCATCGAATATCAAACTCTTTCTCAAACAATATTTGTCTAATAGGAAGCCAACTTTTTTAGTGCTGGCACAGTTTTCTGATTTTATCACTCTTATAAAGGATTTCTAGTCTTCTAGTTACCCCCCCCCAAAAAAACGATTTAACTCTCGATTGATAATAACGTTTTTTAACTAAAACCTATCTGTAGTTAGATAGACGCACAAACACGGCTTGCGCTGTTTAAGTGATTGGTCTCGATTCTAATGCACAGCGTAGATCAAATCAATCTTTTAATGTAGTCTTCAATAATTTTTTACTGTCAGGGACAAGAGAGTTCCATGCATTGATCCAAGTATTAGACTTAACGAAATGAAAATAACAAAATGTTTTTTAATCCACGACTCGCCAGCTGATATCTCGGTAGCTCATATAAAGACGAAGCAAGAAACGTGAAGGCTTTAAAAGTCTTTTATAATTGGTGTATTCAAAAAATCTAAAAATTAACTACATTCGAGGAATCAACATAACAAATTTAAAGCGTATAAAGAAAAAATTGTTACTTTACAGATTTCCATTGAATATCTGAGCAATTTAACAATAAACAGTTTGGTTGAAAAAAGAGCAGGCTTCTAACTCTAGCCGTTTTGTATAGGATAAAAGTTGGTTGAATATCCTGCTCTTTATGATGAAGAAGAGCAAGCTAACGTAAACTATATATAGACGCCTGAAATCAGGTTGGAACATTACATCTAGAAGATTACTGACCAATTGATTATTATGCTACAGTCACTTAACTTAAAATTAGCAACAAATTTTAATACATTGTTCAAAATGACCTATATACAACAATCTTACACGAAAATTTTGAGTGAGAAAATGACACAAGACAATGTCGGTGAATGGAACTACCGCGGTGACGAAGAGTCGGATAGTGAACTTTTGATCAAAAAAGTTCAACATTTAGGCTCAGATGCTCAAAGTGTACTCTATGCTCTGATAACCGTCGAAGGTGAAGAAGAGGCTGCTGAGCGCGAAGGGGTGGAGATTATTGAAATACAAGAAGCGTGCGATGTGTGCCGCTTAGAATTAGAACCTAGGACACATGACGTGTTAGTTATGGAAGGCATCTCGGAGCTCAAAGATCGTGGATTTATCAATGTGAAAGAGGACAAGATATACCTGTTAACTCGAAAGTATCATGCTCGTGCCATCGAAAAGGGGATAGACTTTAGTAAATATAAGGTCCTGTGAATCATTTAAATAAAAAAGATCCAATGTGGCTTATATCAATGTATAATAAGGTTGATGGCCAACTCACCGAATAAACAGATCTCACAGCGTTTAAAGAGCAACCAGACATCGATGCAACGTTTATCGCTGGCATCTACAACTAATCATTCACGCGGAACCATTTAAAATCAAAAATCTATTGACATCCAGATGAGGCCATGAGGGCGACTTGTGAACTGAAGCGGTTGAGTGTACCCAAACATGTGCAGTGGAGCATAAGCTGCCGGAACAGCGTGAAGAGGCTTACATAGAATAATGCGTCAGTCAGGTTTGTAACTGAACAAAGCTTGAAATCTCTCAAAAAACAGCATATCAAATGATGATGTACTAGTTCTGATGATAATTTATTTTTCTACTGATAGCGAGAGTCTTGATTTGGTAAGTGGAAGATAATTATCTGATTTTTTTGAGATATTCAAGCCAGTTCTTTTGAGACTCAATCATCTCAGGTACCACTTGAGCAGAATAATCGCGCAACAACCCACTCTTTTCGATATCTCGTAGCTCTAAAACAGCTCGAATGAGTCCACATGTTTCAACATATAGTTCACGCGCTTCAATTTTTGTAATATCAGCACTTTTAATCTTTAACTCCTCTTCCCGTATTCTCTTCTCGATATCACGGTATAGTTTATCTATTGATGCCAACTCTTCTGAGCTTATGGGCTCTTTACTGGTTACGATTTTCCATATAAGTTCATGCAGTGGTATGGTCTCACCATCAACTTCAATCTTCGTGGGGACTTCACAACCAATGAAAATAAATAGTCGATTAAGTTTTTGAAGAATCTTCTTGCGTTCTTGTGTCGTTAGTTTTTCCGTTCCTGAAAGGTTTACCCCCCATGCTTCATGCGACATTACAATCACACCAAAGTTTTTATTGTAGCACTTTTTTGTGTATGCGTTTTATTACTGAGTTTTTTACGTTGTCCTTTTAGACTAGTTATCTCTCTTCGCTTATTAAAACGATGGAATATATCTGTTGGAAAGACAAGTTGGTTCTTTCGTGTATTTCAAGCACTTTATTCACATTGTTTCTCGTTTTAAAAATACGTTTAAATAGCTGCTCCCTCACAATACACTCGCGGAAAATATTCCTTAATTGGATGATCAAAGCTTGAAAGCGTGAAAATAGTTACAATTCATTTCACTTACAAGCTGGGGGGCCGTTCTCCTAAATTTTGCAAAATCAACTGTCGTTTAGAGATGCAAGGCAATAAATTCTAAGATAATAGGCGTTATGTCTTTTTACAATTATCATAGTTCAGGCTTTGTTTAGGTTTGATGCTAATTGCACGAATGATGGCTAACATTTGAAGGATGAACATATACGGCAATCGCGCTATACTTCTCCAACTCTCTAAAGAGAGAGGCTCTCTTCTCAATATGAATGATACCTCTTTATCTCTATGAAGTGCTGCTCGCGTCACAAAAAAGCTTACAGCACTGCCGATAAGCGCTCCGGCTATCACATCCGTAAAATAGTGGAACCCAAGGTAGAGTCTACTAAAACCAATAAGGAGGGCCCATGCAAACATAGCATATCTAAATTTTTGATGGTAGATTGACATTGTAGTTGCTAGTGCAAATGCGTCCATAGCATGTCCACTTGGAAATGCCGCCTGATCTATTGGCGCGATTCCCAAGTCGTTTGGTCGTGGTCGCGCTATAATGCCTTTCATACCTAAAGTGAGAACGGAGCTTATGCCCCATACAACAGCAAAAACTAATGCCTCCTTCCTAGCACCACCAAGATAGAGTGCAACGATCGTGATCACCATAAAGGAAGCACTTCCAGTCCATGTAATATACCAAAAAAGATTGTTGAATACGCCTGCATCGTTTAAGCTACGCGCCAAATGGGTAAAATAAAAATCGAGTGGTCCGAAATAAACTGCTGCGGCCGATAACAGGAAATTCATGTTAAAGCCTACCACGTAACCTGTTTTTATATAGCTTCCGGTAATGAATCGATCACAATAATGAGCATAGAGCGATTTAATTTTGCTTTGTTTTGTGTAGCAAGATAGGATCATTGACCTGCTTCGCGCATATTTTAGTCATTAAAGTGTTGTGCAATGTTCCTAAAAGACATACAAGTGTGAGGTAGATTTGCGAAAGTGATGTTTTTACAAGAATTATCACTCCTATCTTATTGAAATCACAGATTCGTTGTTGTGATAAATGTGTGACGGATAATAGTTAGCTCCAATATTACGACGAAATGCCGCCTAGCTTCTGCACTTTACGGCAACATTTTTACTTATAAAACCTCACTGATTTTACTTGGCTCCTTCTTTTCTTTTGCACCTTGCACCCATTGATCAGTACCAACAATTTCGTCTATTTCATCTTCCAAAATCCCGAGTTGACTTGGTGCACTGTTATCCCCGTGATAGTGACGCACCCTTTTTTTCCTTCCATTAATGGTTAAAGAAGTAATTGCGAAAGGATCTTCAATTCGCATATACTCTACATAGTTGTTGTTCAAAGAAAAAAAATCTGCCTTTTTAAATGCCGCAATTAACCGCTGAATCTTGTCCTCACTGATGTTAATCATATGTCTGCCGGTAATCGCCACAAATTCTAGTCCATTGTACATAACCACACCATTCCCAAAAATGGTTAACTTATAAACGGGACATCTACCACAGCAAATCGTCCTTTCTAACGTTATTATTGTTTCATGTGGATTCTGAGATGTGTAGAGTTCTTTAGACAAGAACACAGCTCCCTTTTATCATTTCAGAAATTATTGCTAGTAACGAGCTTTAACTTTTTATCGTAGCACAGTGTGTTCCTAAATCATTTCAACAGCTTTAATGCCTATAAACCTGGCCCAAAGTATCTTGCATACAGACACCTCAGATTTCGAGCAACAGATTTTTCATTTGTGAACAAATCTCTTGGATTAACAGCACTGTAAACAGTATTGCTATTAATGTTGAGCGAATTTTTATGCGTTTAAAAGAGGTCGATTTATTAGCTTTGACTTGTCCAATCAACTACACGCTAACTCCGCTTCTGAATTAACGCGAAATGCAACTAAAGTAATTCCAATTGTATTAGAGATTCTCCACAAAACATAAAAGACATGCCTTCTTGAATCTTCGTCATTAAATGTTTTACATAAGAAAGATAGTTAGTCAATACATGAAAGCAAGATATAGAAACCTGGGAACTAAATTCTTCGCATTGATATGACGTTCGATAATAATTAAATATTGAAAGAGTAATACTCTTCCAGTCCCAACAACCTCGATACTATGCAACAATTGAAGTATAAACTATCTTCTATGCAGTTCAACGTTTCGCAAAGATTTGGTATATAGATTGTAACTAAAAATGAGAGAGAAAACAGTAATCACCCTGATCACGGTCTTATCAGTCGCTATAGTGCTGGCGGCTGGGTGTACAACAAGGACGACTATGAATACTTCACCATCTAATAATTTTACAAGCACAAGCCAAGGCCAATCTTCTTTTTTAAGGGTTTATGTGAATGCTTTACATGATGACGTCGCAAAGAAGGCAGCTCAACAACATGCGTCACTGAAGATGTGGGAACCACAATGGGTTGGTGGCTTTGTAAAGATTCGGTATGAAGTCTCAAATTCCTCGGTAGATAGCTCACATAATGTGACCCTGTTACAATTCAAATCGATTGACGACGCATCTGCATTTGTGAAAAATAAAAGTTCAACGTTTGCACTATTAAACGCGGATTATGAAACTGGCGGTGCGTACGAGCGTGTAACTGGTAATAAACCAGAGGTATATTTAGTTTACAATGAATCCGGTCTCTCTACAACTGCTCGCAGTATTACGTACAACTTGATTCAACTCGATAATGTTGTAGTTTTTGGTGATACAACCGATACGCTTAGTTAACTTATATTCGTATAAAATCAGTATTTTAGCCCCTCTCAAAATAAAAAAAGTGAGATTTGATCTCTATGCTACAACATCACAAACGGGATCGAAATCTCCGTGGGCATGCTGAAGAAGGCGACCAAATATCCGAGGGACGGGGGGATAGGAAACATCCGTTTTGCCCGCAGTAGAGTGGAGCGACTTCCTTTCTCCGATAACGTATTTGACGGCGTGACCTGCAGTGGAGCTCCCTACCTGTTTCAAGACACTGTAGAGGAGGCATTGAGCGAGATGGCGAGAGTTATGAAGACGGGCGCTCGGTTAGCAGTGATGACGTTTGTGAAGGCAGGTCTCTCCGCTTTTAAGATGATTTTAGAGCGTTTGGGGACCAGTAACCCTTTCAGTCAGGAATCATTATAAGAGATGTTACATTTTTTCGATGTAGAAGAGGTTGAGAGGTATCTCTCACTGACAGGGTTCAAAGGGTTTGCGTATGATATTTACGGGCCTTCCATACTATTCCAAACGGAAAAGGGCTAAAACCAACTAATTTTCAGCTCTTCGTGCCTTTGCCGCCAGCAGCGTGTTGAAGGGGATGTCCATCACCCGTGAAACGGCCGACCGCAACAATCCCTTTGCTCGGTATGGATTATATGATGTCGATTAAATCTACCTAGAAGCCATGTCCCAAAGCTTATATTATGAGACATGACGAAGCTCAGGGATTACTTCCACACAGAAACTTAGGCTTTTTTCCATTTTACGAAATGAATAAGCCATAATTGGCTTTATTTTGTTTACATGAGATTCCATGAGATAAAATTAAGGTAAATTGTTATAGTCGAGTATAACAATCTAGTCCGCACAAAGGCATCGATATAACTGACCTTTGAGCTGTCTTCTATGTTCTGGTAATCGAAGCGGGTCTTGCAGGGTTTCAAGAGTTTGGGAGGATATTGTCTACGCGTAAGGTGAATAACATTTCGTTTTAATCAGAAAGAATTGAAGTAACTCAGAACCTAACCAAGAATTGAATTTCAAGAAAGAGTCTAATATTTATCGCACAGCATTAGAAGTCGAATTAAGTTAAATCCACGCTCAGACAGTTCAGCAGTGTAACATGAACAGCCATAACAGTGATTAGCAAGTTCCAGCGACTCAGTGATGCGAATGCGGAGAGAGATCCCCATAATCATGCCCCTCAATGTTGTGGTGTTCCTCGCCTGATGCATTGATAGGATCAACGTGGACTACTGCATTTGAAAGATAGGCGAAACGATGCAAGAGGTTGTGGTGCACGCTGGTAGCGATGTGGTGCCCTGCTTCGACAGAAATTTCCGGGTTAGTGGCGATGTTGATTTCTGCATAAAGGCGGTGACCACTCCATCGTACGCGTACCTGCGTTACCTCTTGCACGCTTTCAGTGCGTAAGGCCGCGTCCCGAATTTCATTAGGAATAGCAGGGTCCACCCCGTCAATAAGGTGGATAAACACCTCTTTGCCGGATGTCCACACAATCCGAAAGATGGCCACTGTGATTATCAGGCCAACGAGCGGATCAGCAAGGGGGTAACCCAAATACACGCCGAGCGCTCCAAAAAACACGGCGAGACTTGTCAACCCATCGACCCGGGAATGATAGCCGTCGGCAATAAGTGCAGCACTCTGAATTTCTTTACCCACTCGAATGCGAAATATGGCCACCACTTCATTTCCTGCCCACCCGATGAGCGATGCAAATAACACAGCCCATAAAAACTGCACTTTCTCTGGATGAAACAGACGATTTATGGACTCGTAGCCCGCGAAGCTAAAACTTAGCAGGATGATAAAAACGACGGCAATGCCGGCCAGATCTTCCACGCGTCCATATCCATAAGTATATCTTCTCGTGGGTTTCCATACGCTCATTCGAAACGCTATCCACAATGGAATGGCAGTGAGCGCATCGCCGAAATTATGGATAGTATCTGCGAGGAGCGCCACACTTCCAGAATAAAGAACGATAACGAGTTGAAAGACCGCGGTCGCTGTAAGCCCCAGCAAGGACCATTTAAGGATCCAGATCCCCCGTTTTGATATGAAGAGAGCTGGGTTTACCATGCTGTGGGCGTGGCTGTGCGGATGCACATCGCCATTGTCCTGGGAATGTGAATGATCTGTCATAATTATTAGTCCTACGTCAAGATGCTCCTCTTTTGTCTATTGTAAAACTGTCTGCTTTTTTCTGAATGTCAACATACCAAACAGTTTTTAAAATAAAATAAACAAGGGAAGTAGTCTTTTTCAACTTAAGTCCCATCTTCATCGCTGTATCGCTAGAGCAAAGAAAGACGATCAGAATAACACTGCCAGTAGTGCAGCCACAAATGGTGAGCCACCAGTGAAGCCTGACGCTCCTAAGGCGCCTAATAATACACTTCCAATAGCTATGGGGATAACGACGGGCAAAATCGGCCACAGGAATACTAACATTTGCTTTTTCACCTCTTTTCTCTCGATTTATCATCTCAAACGAATACTTTCTGAAGCGAACCACTACGCGTCGTGCAGCATACGTCGAGGGATATCAAAGTAGACCCATCAAGAAAAATATGCATGCTACAGGTATGTTTGGGGGTGTTGACAGTAGCGGAACAACCGCCGCGATAAAAAACGCAGGCGCTAGAAACGGCCCGATAAATGGTATGAATAACATTTTGTTAGCCACCTTCTGTTGTTTCGAAATTTTTCCTATAATTTTTAGAGGACACATCATTTTAGTACAACCGGTAGTGTTAGTCCGAACGCACTTAAGAAAAGTAACGCAGCAGGAATTGCTGGAGCTACAGACCCTACAAGAGTAGCCGCACCTCCGACAACAAAGAGTATGTCACCTATGAAGGATACAGCTGAACCAACGAAAGTCCAAGATACAGCAATGCCGGTTGCTATTGCTGTAGCCAAAGCGATTAAATCTACGGTTACATCACAGAAAATTAGAGCAACCAAACTTATTCACCTCTATTATTAATTTTTTATAAATTTGTAATACTAAACGTACTTAAATTTCATCATTTGTAATATTATATAGTTTATATATTTGTCTTGATATGCCTCTTAAACCGAGCAAATATTGATTTTATCCACGGTAGGCATCGTATTTATTTGTCTATACCACTCTCGGTATTAACATAATGGAAAAATAGATCCGGACGTATCCGGTATATTTTCTTCCCAGCATGTTCAGCCATGTTGCCCGATGCGAGCACTGCGACATCATAACCTCTCGACGCGTAGGAAATCGATTTATTGATAACATCTGTCCCAAAATCCACTGCGATTGCGTGGTGCTTCGTCAACAACTTGGCGTTTGTCCCCATCGCACCAATTTTCATTTTCCTATCATTGTCAATCAACTGTTTAACACGTTCAGCAACTTGTTTATCGTAACGCTCATTATCATGCACCTTGAAGATCGTGATATCGCCTTTCTTCAATCCATTGTTCACGTGCAACTCTAGCACTGATCCACTTTTATCACCAGTGAGAACTTCTCCGATATAACATCCCTCTTGCGAGACAACCCACGAATCCCCTGTATAATCCAATTCTATTCGAGTTCCTTTGGACAGCCCTTTTGAATTGGCGAGAAATTTTATATGCGGCACTTCGACTTTTTGTACGAGATCCATCAAATCTAACGGTACCTCGCCCCATTTGAAGACGAAATTTCGTGACTGTAGCTCGTTATATACTGATAAAAATGAAGGCAATTTGAGATTTGAATTGTGCACCATATCCGTATTAGAAAATATTTCTTCAGGAGTCCCTTGCCCCACAACTTTGCCCTTGTGCATAATAACAAGTTCTTCTGCCCAACAGGCGGCAAACTCAACATCATGAGTTGCAACTATAATTGTTCGGCCCTTCGAGTGGAGTTCATCAAGTAGATCATTAAACTCAAGACCTCCACCCGGATCAAGTCCGGAATGTGGCTCATCAAGAACGATAATTTCAGCATCCATAACCAAGATGCCGGCCAAGGCGACTCTCCGTTTCTCTCCGCCGCTCAGAGCGTCGAGCGACCTGTCCCGCAAGGATGCGATGTTCAGTACGTCCAGAACTTCCTCCACGCGCTCTTTTATACGAACTTCGTCCCAACCAAGATTTCTTGGCCCAAAAGCTACATCTTGGTACACCGTCGGTGCAAATAACTGGTCTTCAGGATTCTGAAAGATCATTCCCACCTTAGTTCTGATGTCATCCATATTCTCAGCATTGATCGGTTTGCCAAGGACAACCACCTCCCCCGTGGTCGGAATATTGAGACCGTTAAGATGTAAAAGCAGCGTAGTTTTACCACTCCCGTTCTCTCCCAAAATGACTACTTTTTTCTGTTCTTTAATTTTGAGGTTTATCCCATCTAATGCAACCGTACCGTTACTGTACTCAAAAACAACATCATGAAACTCTATAGCTGACCCCATCATCTCACTCCAATAAATACAAAACACGCAATAAATGAGAAGCTTAATGCTAAGAAAAGGTAATCTTTTGAGGTGAAACGAGCGAATTTACAGCACATGTCGACACTAGGCCTATACCCTCGAGCCATCATACTCATACTGACTTTGTTCGATCTGTCGTAGGACCGAACGAGCAACATCCCACCTATGATAGCAATATTTTTCAATTTCTTTACCCAACTTAATTTTGCTGAAAATCCGAGTCTCGACTTTTGAGCGTTGAACATTGTCATAAACTCATCTGTAAGCACTGATGTGTAGCGAAGCATAAGAGATGTCATATTCCTTATTTCAACAGGAACCTTAAACCAAGCAAGTGATTCAATCAATTCTTGTGGAGCAGCCGATTCCACGAGCAGGAGAAGAATTGCAATTGATGCAAGAACCCGATTAAATAAAAGCCATCCTAACGCAATGCCCTCACTATAAAACGGCCATATTATAGTACCTACCACAGTGTGCCCAACTGTGTACGCCTGGACTATAATAAGGAACACAACAACGAAAAGAGGATATATTAATTTTTTGAAGTAAGATTTACGTGAAGGGGTGGCGTAAATCGTGATGAAAAATATCACCACAAAAACGATGGTCGCTACATACCACCGTTTGACTGCAGTGACTGCTAATATAGCAACAAAGGTAAAAAGTAGCAAGACCCGCGCATCAATGTCCTTAAAAATACCGGTGCCATATCCTTTGTGCCGTGCACCTATTATGTCGACCGGGTTCCATTCAGGAATTACATCTTTTTTCTTTAAAGTAAATTTCATTTTGCTATAGAAAACATAAGACAAGTGCCGCTAACCGCCGAGAACAACACTTGTCCTTAACTTACGTGAACCGTTTTAACTGGCCCTTTTGGACCTTCTCTTCACGTTTCTCATTCTTATCCTTCGTCCCAGAATGAGCGCGATAAAGAATCCTATGGTCGTGAGTAATCCCGACAATGGATCCCCATTTATAATTTCAACCACGAGTCCCAACCCCTTTCGTGCTCTCTTCGCCAAATGTCATATTCCAAATGTAGCCGACAAAAAAGCCGCCTGCTACGCCGATTGATGCGAATCCCACATATTCTCCATTTTGGTCGAGTTCGTAAAGTGAAGAATGGGGCGTTTTATTTCCGACATCAGCCGCGGTTTCTGTGACCTTGTCGTCAGAACCTGATAAATCGTGGTGCCCGAGCGCAGTGCCAGCGTAGAAAAAAATGAGTATAACTGCCGACATCACGGCACATGCAAGTAATGCAGTTTTTTCAAATTTGTCCATTATAATCCCCTTTATTTTGTTTATTGTAATCTCTTTTGTCAAATTTGTCCGTTATCTTTCCCTTTGTAGTGTTTATTGTAATTTCTTTTGTCAAATTTGTCCGTTGTAATTCCCTTACTTAATTGTCGATGC
>DASPRZ010000033.1:0-10771 GCA_035624185.1 Candidatus Acidiferrales bacterium | reverse complement strand
AATATTGTAATAAAGGATGAAACGCAAATATTATAATATAGGGACAGTTTAATAGCACACAAAGTTTAGTTTAAGGAAAGGGTCGATATGCCGCAAAAAAGTTTGATTGATAGATTATTTGGTGCCCGACCGCATGGAGATGCTGAAGAGTACCTTGAGCTCGATCTTGGGCAGTACGAGGAGGTGTTTGAGGAAGAGCCGGCTGGCACTTATGTTAAAGTAGCGGAGATTATGAGCGTTAACAGTCTGGTCGAACTCAAAGATGAGATTTATAAGGGTAACATAGTCATTGCTGATATATCACACCTAAAAAATGATCGTATCGCGCTTGATAGAATTATTAAAGAACTTAAGCAGGTGGCGACCGATGTCCACGGAGATATAGCCGGCCTTGGCGAGGATCAAGTGATAGTCACTCCAATGGCAATTAAAATTGACAGAAAAAAGCTTGGAGCATTAAGCTATTAAGCAATAACGTTAATACAATAGTATAGAGGCTTTTACTTAATGGTTGATGATGCAGTAATTGCGAGCACCTGCCCGCTATGTGCAGAGGCTCTTCAATTCAAATTTAACTCAGATGAAATACCTTATTTTGGCGAAATAATGTTAGTCAGCGCAACATGCGCATGCGGCTTTAAGTATTCTGACACTATCACGCTTAATGAGCGGGAAGCTGCGAGGTATGAAATTGAGTTTGGGTGCGGTGACTTTACAACCCGCGTAATCAGGTCAACTTCAGGAACGATTGAAATTCCCGAAATTGGAGTCAAGATTGAGCCTGGAGCTGCATCCGAAGCATTCATATCAAATGTTGAAGGCATCCTCATTAGGGTGGAGGATATCATCAAGATGGCGACAAAGTGGTCATCTACTGAACCTGAGAAGTTCAAACTCGGAAACAGGCTGCTTGAGAAAATAAATATGGTTAAAGCTGGTGAGGAAAAGATGACTATGATAATAGACGATCCGTTTGGGAATAGTGCCATCATCTCTCCAAAGGCCTATAGACGGCTACTTTCAGAAGAAGAGACTCAAGAGCTTAAGACGGGAACAGTTACTATTGATGTTTCTTAATATAACTTTTAGTTTCTTAACTAGATAAAAATATATTGGGAAGTGTAGCGAAATCTCGCGTAACAACACCTGATAATTACACTGAAGGATTAAATCGCTGTAAACTAGCTATTTTTTTAATTTGTGCGGAACGCGAGGGAAAGACGTTTCCTTGTTTAAACTTTTCCATCGATCTTCAAATAGCAATAACATACTCTATTACGCTCAATCCTTTTATTTCTGGATTCACACTAGTTCTAAATTTTAATTGATCTATTAACTCTCTAAGTTGTTCTATTGCTTCGAGGGTGCTCCGTCGTTTTTGATTACTCCTTTTCTAATTACCCACAATTGAAAATTTCTTTCATTATATCTTATGGCTGTGACTTCTGAGAAGTTCATAACATTCTTTAGCAACGTAAAGTTCTGTCTGGTTTATTTTTGGTAAAGGTGCAGCAGCTTCCCTATTTTCTTCTTTAAGAACTTATATCTTTTCTATACTTCATCACTAATCGACAGTCAAAAGTCAGTAGTTTTAATAATTTCTTCAAACATGTCGATGTTTATTTTCTCATTTCTTGATATACGACAAAATATAAAAATATCAGTTCATCCATGCAAAGTAAGGTGTTATACTACGATGCAAGAAACGAGCAAGAACTTAGCGAAGGCGTTTATTGGCGAAAGTATTGCGCGAAATAGATATACCTTCTATGCTAAGGCAGCAAAAAAAGAGGGGTACGAACAGATAGCAGAAACGTTCCTTGTTACTGCGGATAATGAAAGAGAGCATGCAAGCTGGCTGATGAAATTGATTCAGTCATTGAAAGCTACGGGCACAGGAAACCTCGATGAGATAAAGGTGGACGCAGCAGTTCCTACAACTCTTAACACTACTATTGAGAATCTTAAAGCAGCTATATCAGGCGAACATTATGAAAATACAACTATGTATCCTGAATTTGCTGTTGTCGCTGATACAGAAGGACTGCCCAACATAGCACAAAGGTTAAGAGCTATAGCCATAGCAGAGACCCATCACGAAGAACGATACAAGAAGCTTTTAAATGAGGTGGAGGCCGGCACGGTCTTCAAGAAAGACAAGGCGGTGCAGTGGGTCTGTCTCAAGTGTGGCTACACACTAACAGGGACAGAACCACCTGAGAAGTGCCCCGCGTGCGATCACGAAAGAAGCTATTATCAGGTCAAATGTGAGGAGTATTAACTCTGTGGGAATATAGCATCGATCGAATGAAGATAAAAGATCATTAGTTGCCTTTGATTCATTCAGTTTAATTATTTGCGTAATTTATTTGGTAGCACAACTCTGTCACTCATTCTCTATTTTAAACCTTAACAACGCAGCTATCCCACCTAGTTTTTCCAGCCTCTTGCCAGGCTCGAACTCCGTGCTAAATACTACTACGTGACCGTCTGATTTGTCAACACGCGTTAGAATTTGGTCTATATCAACGCCTCTCTCTCGCTCGTGCCGTAGTGTTTCATCAGCGATAAGGAGGGTATCAATAGCTCCCCATTCCTCAGCTTTTTTTACCTCGCCCCACCCGTAAGCGGCCTTTCCATCAGTTGCGATCTCCTTCATAAGCTCTTCGATTAAACGAGCCTCCTCCGCGATATGCGCGTCCTTTACGAGTCTGTCTAACGCCCCCCGACGTAACACTTCCTGAAAACCTGGAATACCAACACTCATAACGTTTTCGACAATCGTCTTTCTAACAAAATTCTTATCCCTTTGTGCGGCAAAATTGATGAAATCTTCTTTTATGAATCCGGGACCCGCGACTATGTAGTTTTGTGCACCACTATTTGTCAACTGCGCATAAACCTCCTCAAAAAATTCTGACTGCGAGCCGCCTTCCATTTTTCCGGCACCATGTCGAATAGTTGAGACTTCTTCAATCCCGTACTGTCGCACCACACCAATATGCGCCTCTCCTGATTCAATTGTCAATACTGCAATTTCAGGACTGGTAGATTCCTCAACAGCTTTTTTAATTCTATCTAGCTGATCCTGTCGCCATCGTTTTACGATTGAAACATCGCGCATTGGCTCAACGTTTAATGTGTGGTAAGATCCTACATCTTGTCCCGATTCGATTATGCCACTAATGCGCAGACGATTGGCAAATTTATGAAATTCAACAGAGGTGACGCGCACACCGAGCCTCATCGGTTTACGCTCCATTTTTTCAGGTCTTAGTTTATCGGTGGTACACTCAACTTTCCTAAACGTGAGAGCAAAGACGAGATCGTTTTTTTCGATGAGGTACTTCAAATGCCACAGATCATCAAGTGATTCTGGTAGAAGGGTTATTTCACCTTCAAGGTGAAGTAATGACTTTTTTAAAACACGCATACGTATTTTATTTGGGTGTTAACATCCTTAATTTTTCCCGCTTATCGGCAATGGTCGTTGGAATCTGATTAATGATTCTTTCAAAAATCTTATGTACGACTGGAGTCACAATTTTGTGCTACGCATAAGATCGCATCGCCGCATGCTTCAGCAGGAGCACAATCCCTCACTATCATCCCCCATGAAGCACACGTACATTGTTAATAAAAGAAGGCACAATACAAAGCAATTAAAACACGGCCAATCTTCTTTTTTGGATGTAACTCTTAGTTTGATTCATTTCTCAGTAAATTTCATAATTAAGAAGCAGGTGCTTAAATTCAGTAAATGGGGATAAGAATCATGGCATCGGAATTCTACGAAGTCCGTGTAGCTCTCTAAGATATTTTAACCGCCGAGCCTCATAAGCCGATCTGATAGATCCAAAAGGTACGTACTCAGCTACTTTCCAGCCTGAATTCGCTAGGTCAATCTTCGTTGCATCTGAGAGACCTTTGAGAAATCCAAATTCTATTTGATCCTTCTTGTTTTCCATCTCACGTTCTAGCCATTCAATAAGTTCTGGGTCGTGCGTTCCTACCGAAAATGTATGTCCATTCGCTATGCTAATCTCGACTAGCGTCTTGAAACGTTCTTGGATGTCTTTAAACTCTGTCGTATCGCCAACATAAGCACCTTTAACGATACGAGGTCTGATCTTATGTTCAATAGCCCGCCGCAAGTCATGCGGTGTGCGATTTAAATATGCTTGCAGTGCCAGCGTAAGGGGTTCACATTCCTGAGCATATAACATAGCAATATCGAGGGTGTAACTTACTAGATTACGGCCCTCCATATCTATTTCGAGGCCTACATGGTGGCGCGCTGTCTCATTAACGATGCTTTGCACGTTCTCTCGACACAGTGCCAGATCGAAGGTTGCACCAATACTCGTTAACTTCAAGGTCAGAGAGGCGTTAAGAGAATGTTCTTTGATAGCTCTAACGCACGATATGTAAGCGTCGACCGATTTTAAAGCCTGATTTTCGTTTCTGGCGTACTCTCCCAACGCATCAATTGTGCAACGAATGCCCTGCAGATTTCTATCCAAACACCATCGTACTGCGCTCTGCAGACTTGGCAACGACCAACGTTCTTGGAATTCAACCACGTGTTTTCTTTGTTAGCCGATGCACAAAAGGTTGTTGGTAAGTTCATTCGCTTGCTTGTGAGCGCCACTGATTTTCAAGCGAAAGATCTCTTTACGTTTAGTGAACACTCAATAAAGATTGACCTTTGTTATTTGTGGCAAGCGTCGTTTGTGTAGATTACTATCTTTCCTTCTTCCTGCTTAGTAATTTTACCTGTGTGTAAAATATGCTATTAGCATTGCTGGTTAATCAAGCACGTCAAGAAATAAAGAGTTTTTAAGGAAGAACATTTAAACAATAATTGGTATATAGCAAACCATGATCGAAGACAAGAACTACGTAGCGGAAGAAGTGGCTGAGGACATCCTTGACCTTATCAAAGAATATGAAGAAGAATTAAAAAAGTTACGTGAGAGGGAGAGACAGCTTTACGATCATCTCAAGAGAAGTTTTAGCGACGAGCAGGCTGAACTGATAAAGAATTATTTGTCAGTGAAGATAGACAAGTCTTTACGATTGTTCGAACTGGACCTGCGGACGAGATACGTCGATGAAAACTCAGAGAGTGCACAGGCCGTTGACCGTTTGTTCAAGGAGCATTGCGATTTGTAACTGCTTTCGTGTGTGTACAAAGAGGTCGATTGAATTAACTTAATTGTTGCTTATTGACACGCTTGCGGTTGATTGCAAAAAATTTGTAACTCAAACCTTACAGTTTATATATATCGTAAATCTTAGATGATGTCTAAAAGCCGAAGGATTGCTCGTACATGAATGTCATAGAGACTGAGGGGCTTACTAAGATTTATGGGGACGATGTAGTCGCTGTTGACAACGTCAATTTGATGGTAGAAAGCGGCTCAACATTCGGGCTTCTTGGCCCGATTGGAGCGGGTAAATCGACCGTCATTAATATGCTCATGAATTTTATTAAACCTACTGCCGGAACAATAAAGATCCTCAACTTTGCTGTGCCTTCACAGTTTTATAAAGTTCAAGAGCGAATCGGTTACTTGCCGGAACGTCCGGGCTTCTATACCGATATTTCGGCAGAGCATAATCTAATGTACTTCGCGAGCCTCTCGGGCCTCAGGGAGGATAGGCAAGACAAAGTGAAAAACGTTTTGTCAATTGTCGGTCTTGAGGGAAAAGCGGATCTACCGGTCAGAACCTACTCACTTGGAGCCAGAAAGAGACTTGGAATCGCAGCTGCGATGTTACATAATCCAGAACTTCTCATACTGGATGAACCGAGCGCTGGATTAGACTTGCAGGGGCAACAGGATATAACAGCTATCATCCGCGAACTTAACATCAAGAACGTTACGATGTTTCTCGCGAGCCACAACGTCAAGGAGGTTGCAGATATCTGCGATACCGTTGGGGTTGTTAAATCGGGAAGGATCATGATGACATCTTCTACAAAACAGTTTCTCGCTGATGTGAGAGGAGAAACTTCTCAACTTGAGGTTGAACTCGCGCAAATAAGTGATGCGGTTATACAAGCCATAAAGTCCGTCGAGGGCGTCAAATCGATAGAGTGTGAGAAACTAAGCGTGATTTTAAAAGCCCGACCAGGTATTAATGAGGACGTGAACGATGCTATAGTGAAGGCAGGTGGGCGTATCAGATCGCTTCGAGAGGCCCCGTCTTTAGAAGAAGCGTACATACGAATGACTGGGGAGGGCGGAGCTTGAGTGAGTTTTCGCGAGAGATGTACGGTTTCGCAGCGGTTGTTCAGCGGGAACTGAGCGCGACGTTAAAAACAAGGAGATTTATAGTTCTTGGAGTGATATTCATCCTCTTTGCCGTTGTTGGCGCTTACTATGGAAACCTCGATCTAGGGCGGTCAATGTCACCTGCAAGTGGGTCTCCAGATCCTAAATTGCACCCGGTTAATTATTGTATAAGCGTCGTTTACTCGTATAGCGATATATTCCTATCCATTCTCGGGCTAGGGCTGTCTTTTGACGCGATTACCAATGAGCGAACACTGAGGACACTTGTACAAGTACTTGTTCGGCCTGTGCGGAGAAGCACGTTGCTTTTAGGAAAATTCTCAGCATATGTAATGGCTGCCGGTGGGCTATTTGTAATAACGACCCTCGTGCTATTTGGCGCGTTGTCAATCTTTACAAACAGGTATCCTAGCATCAATGACTTCGAGTTACTGTTACTCTCTATGGTAGTCCTAATGCTGTACCTTGCATCGTTTGTCAGCCTTGGGATATTGATATCAAGCCTTACAAGGACAAATCTAGACTCAATGCTCGGAGCTGTATTCATTTGGGTTCTTTTGTTGGCATTCGCGTATGCGGGAGTGATAACTGGTGTGAGCGCGGTTCCGACGAATTTAAGCGCGACGACGGATCTGCCGTACAGTCAATTCCCCATCTACTCGAAGGTGTTTCTGTGGTTAAATCCGGGCAGCCACAACGTCGCAGTACAGTCGCTTGCAGGAGATTTTTCGAAGATGACGGCGGGGCTCTCGTATGTGGATAACATCATCTTTCTCATCGCTATCGTAATTGTTACGGTTCTCGCAGCCTACTACGTTTTCAACAGAGCCGATATAGTTTAACGTTAAATCGCGTGTTTTTTATTTTGCGGTTTTTATTTAATTTCGTGAGCGATTAATATTTATAAGATAAAAGTTCTATAAAACTAGAACTCAAAGGACGCAAATCTTTCGAGAGGTGCCAAATAGATGAAAAAGCAGATTAGTTTAATGGCGCTAGTAGCAATTATGGCTGCGACTGTTGCGTTCTCTGGAGTGGTATCAGCTCAGGCTAATGTTCACGTGCTTTTCTTTGAATCCCCATATTGTGGAGTATGCAAACAAATGGAGCCAGTCATTTCAAGCCTACAGGCAAAGAATCCTGGGGCAAGTATTGCAACGTATGACGTTACTTCCTCTGAGGGCCAGCAAGCTGCAAAAGCAACTGGAGTGCCAAACGGCGCCGGTACGCCCGTTATAATGATATACGCAGGAGGCTCCCAAGTATACTACCACGAAAGCGGTTTTGTGGATGAGGCAACATTACAGGCAATCATTAACCAGTATTCTACGAATCCGGGCCCCGCTGCACAACCGATGCAGCAGCAACCCACTACACCTCCACCCGTAAAGCTGCAGGCAATGCCAACGCCGGTACCTACTTCGACACCGACCATAACAGTCGAAAAACAGCCACAGGCAGTTCCAGAGTTTTCAATAACTGGACTTGGAATTCCTGCGCTCATTGTTGGTGCTATATATTTGTTTGTGAGAAGAAATTAAGTGGGGGTTGGTTTGAAACCCCTTTTTATCTTCAGTTTAGGCATATTCTTCGTAGAGATAATTTATTCGTAAATTTGAGGATGCGTGTTTCCGATCTCTCCGATTATCGAGAGCAGGCCATTTCACTAGTAAGTAAGTCTCTCACTGAGAACTATTTACACGTCCATCGTTTTGCTGTTACCACTAACTGTACATTACGAATGAATTAGTCCAACGATTTAATTTATATATCTGGACCCGCGAATTCTAGAAGAGTGGAGATGTTAAGCTTCTATAATTTATTGCTTTCGTTTCTATCCAAATTGCCTTCGGCAGCGAGTGCCATCCGAATTGTAACGTCGTGTGTAGCGATGAAGTAATTCTTCCCACAGTAGGGCACCTCGGCAATCGATATCCTCAGTTTATCGCCTCTTTTTGATCAATTGTCCAGATTTCAGATGACCTAATCGACGAGTTTTTTTTTGAACTACGTCAAATTATTAAATTTTCGGGTCGAACTTTTACTATCTAATAGTCCGTGTCTCAACTTGTAACAGGTGTAAAGAATAACTTTCAAAAGGTGGTATTATATCATATTTCACACATCTCTTTTTGGGAATATTTTAGAACTTGATAGAACGTAGCTTGCATAAAGAGGTATTACTAACATTGTGCTAGATTAAAATTCAAATAGATAATTCGGCTATTATTTTCTTTAACTCGACCACTTTCTGATGCGAAACCGCTTGTTTCTCAGGCTCAATCCCCAGGCTATGCAGCCGAGAGCAAGTAAAAACAGAATGCTACCAATACTGCTCGGCGTGCCCAGCACGTAGGGAAGAAGTCCGATTATAAAAAGTCCAACTCCTAGCAACATGAAGAGGTGCCCCACATTGTCATCGATTTTAAGTAAATAAAATGCAAGGGCGAGAGCTACAACTGGAATTAATATGAGGGCCAATATATTTGCATCAACCATTTTACTGTCCTTTGTTACTTTGTATCTCTATATAGCTACGTTGTTAATATCTTCGGATTAAAGTTATCTCTGTTGAGCACAGCTTTTATAACAACTTGTAATTGATGTTTGCGTTTTTCAACAGTGCAGTATTACTAACAGGCAGCATTTATTTTCCAAGATGAAGTATGGTGTACTGCCCCGTAATCACAATTTTAGCTGTAGAAGGGCATGATAGAACTAGGACCATATAATCTGATTGTTGCGAATTAAGATTGCCTAATTTGAAAATGGCGAATGCCCTTAACGTTGTTTATAATGGTTATTTGAGTACTTCAGCGTTTAAAAGCAATAAATAAATAGATGTTCCTATGAAAATCAAAAATGTGGCTGGGGAGAGTACGGCTAATCAGTAATATTTAATTGCTACCACCACACAAAAATCTTGATTTAACCGATACCTCCTACTGCATCACGGCGCCGTGTTATGCACTCAAGACTAGTTTTATTACTCTTAAACCTCTGCTAATGTTTTTACGACTGGCGCGAGGAAAGACGCTATACTTGGGCACATACAACATATCATAGGGTAACAACAGTGAAGAAGAAACCACATATACTTTTCACCTCCTCTCTTCATAATCAATTTTAGTATTACACGAAGCGGTATCGTTTTTGGTATATATAGATTTTTGTATTTCGCTGCCCTTGTTTAACTAGAAGCAGCAGAGATAGTTTTATAATCTCTATATATATTACTATGTGTATTTACTGCTAACACACAAAAATTTCATTACATTGGGGTGTAAATATGAACTTGAGAAAAGTGATAATAAGTTTGTCGATCATGGCGATATTGTCATTTTGTACGTTAAACGTTGCTGCAGCATTAGAGAGTAAGCCAACAGCCACTATTTATGATAGCCATGCAATAAACGCAACAACCAAGCAGCCAACAACTCTCGTATTCTATGCTCCCTCGAAAGCTAAGACCGGTGAATCTGTTACAGTTTGTGGATACCTCACGGCAGCAAACGGTACTGGTATCGTAGATGCACGAATATGTATCCAGGAGTTTAATAAGTGGGGCGATGGTAACTGGCATTACCTTAGCGTTGTGCCCACTAGCGGTAATTACGGATATTTCAACGATACTGTGGTGATATTTTCTAACATGTTTGCTACAAAAGGCGGCTACCACTTCAGGGCCGTCTACGACGGCGATGCTCAATATGAGCGATCTATGAGTAATGAGGAAATTATATCTGTAAGTTAATTGGCAACGAAGATTTTTTTCAACATTATCAACTATTCGTCGATTGTATCTTCAAATAAGAAAAGGCATTATCAATTATTTACTTGCTACTTCACTGCAGTTAGCAATTATGATACCTCATATCGAAGATAATTTTTAAACGCTCTTATCGTATTTTTCTAGTAGTCTTTGTCTTCATCACGGTAGTTCACTGTTGTCACATTGAGATTAGCGCGTTTTGATATTTTCTGTATCCTCGAAGGTTTGTGCTGTTTTGAGTAAAAAGGAGCAGACAAGCATATCGAGAGCGTTTTGCTATAATTCTTAAAGTTTTTTGTTGAAAGTTTACTTTATTCCTTTAAAATTGGGTAAAAAGTGCCGTTAATAATAATAAAACGAAAATTTAGTGACACAACTCATTAAGCGATTTTGAATGTGCTATTGGAAGCGCGTCTGAAAGAGTACAACGCAAGTGGTTTTTTCTACTGTAAGTAAGTGTAGACGTGGGATTGCTCCTTTTTATTCGTCAAAGAAATGAAGCCGTTCCCGTATCAAAGCCTACACAGTCCTTTCACTATCCTATCACCTCTCTGATTTACGAGTACTCTCTTAATATTTAGCTAGAATATCATGAACGGCCATAAGAAAAATGGCCACAGACAGAATAGAAGCGGCGCTAAGAGATACATTTTTTTCACCTCCATCTTGTCATTATAACCAATCGAATAATGTGAAG
>DASPRZ010000032.1:0-11409 GCA_035624185.1 Candidatus Acidiferrales bacterium | reverse complement strand
CGGATGAACTGCAATATCCTATACGTATCGTACGCAAAAGATATCACCATGGCTTTTATGATGGTTTTTGTCTCGAAATGTTTTATCACATTTGCGAGTCGGTTTTTCTGACAGTAGTAAATCCGAGCGCTCGATGTCTTCTTTCCAAAAGAGCCGCCGAATTTATGGTATGCTACAGATGAAGGGACGTACATCATTTTATAACCAAACTCCCACGCTCTCAAGCAAAAATCGACATCCTCAAAGTATGCAAAGTAGTCGGGATCAAAACCACCCAGCTTACAGAATACGTCTTTTCTGACGAGCATCGCGCCGCCGCTTGTGCATCCAGTAATGTCAATCTTGTTGAACTTTTCGCCGTCAAATTCACCGAACCCTCTGTCATAGCCCCCCCCACTATAATCCAACATGGCTCCCGCGTGATTTATCATGTCTCTTCGCTCATGGAAAAGCAGTTTGCTTCCGCACGATACAATCTTCTCATCACTTAAAGCTACCTTTACAAGCTCTACGAGCCACCTTGCGTCGACTTCAATGTCATTATTTAAGAATGCAACAAGCTCTCCCTTTGCGTGTGTGGCCCCCAAATTACTGCCTTCTGCAAAGCCTTTGTTTTCGTTAAGTCCTACGACCCCCACCCAAGGAAATCGTTCTCTTACGTGTCCAACAGACCCATCTGTTGAGGCGTTATCTACCATGATGACCTCATATGCCGGGTAGTCGAGGTTGGCTAGAGATCGAAAGCAATCCTCTAGAAACTCCCGCCCGTTGTAGTTCACGACGATTACCGATACCATTGGGAATACAAGGTTCATGTGGATAAGTAGTGTGCTGCTTATGAGTGTTAATCCAACAGCGTTAAGTTATAACGTATCTCTGACCAGCCATATAATCATACGAATTGTCGGCTGAGAGGCGTATGTCATAGTCATTTATTATATGCACGGCTATTTGGTTATACCCTTTATCACTGGCTGTCGTATGCCATACCCACGTGTTGTTTGTTGACCAATCCTGCACGATAGTAGCGTTGTAATTCGTCGAGGGACCTATAAGGAAGAATCTGTACTTCAGCTGACCTCCATTTTGGTCGTAAGCGACTACAGTCCACGTTACGTCGGTTCCTGCCGGCTGCGGTGGTGGGATGCTGCGGAACAAACCTATGAATTTTGGAACGTGATCCTTATCCACCTTATAGTAGTGCACAAAACCGTTCGTGTATACCTTATCTATTCGGTCAATGTTGTTGAGACTTCGGATGTCTCTGTTCCAACTCTCTGCATCCACGTTGGCCTTTCCATTAAAGAACTTATCAGGTGAGTTCGTGACGAATAGGTAGTCTATACTCGTAGTGTTGTATCCCTCCCACGTCCTAAGCTTTTTGAAGTTTATGCCATCAAGCATCGAACCATTCTTGCTCCCCCAATCACTTGCAACGAGCTCCCCTGTGTAGTATCTGTAGGGTGGTGAGTTTTTACTGTCTGCGAGAGTTATAGCACCTGGGTCTTTGCCGACTGTCCACAACATAGCCGTTTGTGCTCTATCGTCCACGGGTCCGACCACGTTGAAGCTTTTGTCAAAGTTGAGCGCCAGTACAGCAACGTTTATCAGACTTACAGCAATCAGAATGGGAATAACGCCACGTACGAGCTCAGACAGTTTTGTGTTACGTACATGTCGCACGGCCTGAATCAATCCTATTGTTGCCATTATCCCATAAATCACGGCAACCCAGTTCAGAAGGCGTCCTCCAACATCTATCCCACCAAGCGAATCAACCGAGCGGTTGCCGCCCGAGACGACCCCACTTACAGAACCAACTTCAAACTGTAAAATGAAGCCTATGACCATAGCGATTGACAGAAAGATTAACGTGATGAATAAATATCTATAAAAAGCTTTGTTATCATTGCCCTTGTTAAGATCATCACGTTTTAATGACTGTGCGGCAGCATAAGCCACAAGAGGGGTAATCGGTAGGAAATAGGGGATGTACCCTGCTTGGAATCCGGCTAAAAATGAGTATCCGATGACAAGAAGCCCCAGCAAGAACGTAGATAGGAGGGCATACCCTGCCCTTGCATGATTTGTTTGGGAACTCTCCGTCTGTGACGGCTTGCCGATTTTGTAACCTCTCTTTGTGAATGCTCGTATTCGCGCGATAAAGACTGAAATATTGAGGCGAGTGACTAGCATGAACACAGCATACAGCGCAACAAGGCCGATAATCGCAAACGGGTAAACGCTCGCAAATGCGCCCACGTACCCGTTTGCGACGCTATAGAAGACGTACCACGGGAGAAAAACGAGCGGGACATACGCGAGCGCAGCAAATTTAAACTCTCTCACAACAAAAGGCATGGCAACTATCGACATTGCTATAAAACTAAGCTGATGCGTAAACACAGTCGCCAGCATGAGAGCTGTCAGCATCCAAAACGTATAGGGCTTTGACACCCGGCCGTTATAGTACAAATAGAAGAGCAAAAGCGCTCCAAAGAACAATATGTAACCAACGCACTCCTCAATCATCCGGGACTGCTGATGTGTAAGGCCGTTAAAAGTCCCGATATAGAGGATCATAAGTGGAATACACCAGTGCTTTCGTTTGCCTGAGTTGGAGGCTATAATGTATACCATCGCAGCCATCAAAATAGGAGTGATGATCTGTAGCGGATACTGAGCGAATGTAAAGAGATTAATTCCAGTAAATGTTGAAAGCGTAGATACGAGGGAGTGCATACCGACCGAATACATGCCGTAGTATATCGACTGCGGGTACTGAGGGGTATAATGTCCAGAAATCAGGTATTGCTTGCTGTCTGCAAGAAGCATCCACATATCGGAATCCGCAGTATACTTCCACAACAAGAGGGAGTACGTAATCCGTATTGCCGTTATTGCTATCGTTATCGCTGCGACTGTCGCAAAGAACCGTCTATTCAAAAATCAGACCTCTTATTCGCCAGATTCCGTAACTCTCTTCGTATCTCAAGGAGGGATTTAAACATATCCATCGAATCGCTCAATGCGTGTACCTTGCTGTTAGTCTTATTGCTCCAAGTTATGGGTACCTCAACTATTTTAAACCCCCTACTGTGCGCCTTCGCAATTAACTCTGTATCAAATGCAAACCTCTCGCAATGTATGTCTATATCCTCCCATAGTTCGCGCCGAAATGCCTTGCACCCACACTGAAAGTCCGATATGTTTATTTTCAAGAGAAGTCTGGCAAGTGCGACGTATGTGGCTCCAAATAGTTCCCTCATGATCGGTTGTTTATACGTTATGACAGACTGCGATAGCCTCCGTGAAGCTATGGCGATATCTGCTCCGCTATCGATGGCCGAAACCAGCCTCATGAAGTCTCTCGGATGAATCGACATGTCGGCGTCGATAAATCCAAGTACTTCTCCGTCAGCCAGCTTCAATGCTCTTTTTATGGCGGCACCCTTACCTCTTCTGACGGTGCTGCTTGTAAGTTTGACCATCTTATGCTCTGAGGTGAATTTCTCAGCGACCTCTCGCGTTCCATCGGTTGAGGCATCTTCGGCTATAATTATCTGAATGTCGTCAAACTTGATTAATTCTTCAAGCAGTCGGCCTATAGAGCCGCCTTCGTTGCTGGCTGGCACTGCGATCGAGATCATCTCTTCGAATAAAATGCTTCAGTTGTGATAAAAGTTATCATACCTATAAAAGTTATCATACCTTCTGGCTGGATTAGGAATTTCAAAAGTTTGGGAGGCGTTCGAGCGTCTCAGCCCTAGAATCCACGTGCAGGTAGATAACAGGCTATGTACTACAGAGCTCTTTTGAAATGCGGCTCACTTTGAGACGTTTATTCGTATCTGGATCGCTAAATGCCCACAGTGATTGGAAAATTATTAGTAAGATTGCATTTTTGTATAACACTGCAATTTTAGTTCACCCGTTGTACTGCTATTGAAAAGTGATATCATTGGATTCAAAAGACACCGCAGCAGCAAAAAAGGTAAGTGTAATCATCCTGAACTACAATGGAGTCGAGCATATAGATGAATGTCTCTCGACTGTTTTGAATCAGACATATCCACACTATGACGTAATAGTCGTCGATAGCGCTTCATCCGACCTTAGCGTGAATTATATACAAAGCAAGTACCCCGATGTCATACTGCTTCCTTTTAAGGAGAATCTTGGTTACGCTCACGGGAATAATATTGGAATAGAACATACTGACGGCGAGTACGTGGCGATTTTGAACAACGATACGATCGTGGAGCCTGATTGGATTAAAGAACTCGTAAAAACGCTACAATCGCGAGATGATGCTTGTTTTGTGACGTCAAAACTCAAGATATACAACGATCGTGATACTATTAACGCTCGAGGGATAGTCATTCACTACACAGGTCCATCGTTCAATAACGGGCTATTCGATCGCGATGATGGTAGTAGTTCTCAAATGTCAGTTCCAGGGGTGAATGGCTGTGCCTTTGTTGCAAGAAGAGACGTCTTAAACGAGATCGGTGCATTTGATCCAGACTTTTTCATGCATATGGAGGATGCCGACATCTCTTTGAGGGCGCGACTTGCAGGTTATGACATCTTATATGTGCCGACATCGGTTGTGTACCATAAGTACAGGCTTAACATAGGAAGCAACGAAAAGTTCTACCGGCTCGAGCGAAATCGATATCTTCTGCTTCTTAAAAACTACAGCGTGCGAACTATTGTAGTCCTACTGCCCGCGCTTCTCCTTACAGAGCTTATGATAATCGGCTATACATTCATATGGGGCAGGTCTTACATGTCCAGTAAACTTAAGGTTCTCAAGTGGTTGTACAGAAATAGGAAGCGCATACGAGTAAAAAGAGAGCAAGTCCAGAAGCTGCGGAAAGTCGATGATATAACGGTTCTAGCGGCTCTTGGCAAGACGATGCCAGCGAATCAGTTGAGTGCAAACTCTTACATCCAAAAGGGCGTTGAGGTATTTAACCTCCTGTTTAAGAGTTCGTACTCTCTTCTCAAATACTTTCTCTGACGTACAAGGAGCCTACGACCACAAATTATTTGATAGCAACAATATTTATAATGGGGGGATTATTTTAGTAATCACCCGTTACTTATCGTATCGCGTGCTGTAACGAAGTTTACCTGCGGGGGCTGGAATGGTGAAAACTCTAAAGGAGATTAACGAAAAGATCAGTGATGGAAGCGTCCACGTTATCGCCGCCGATGAGATGCCACACGTCGTGGCAGAACTCGGGCTAGAAGCAGCGGCCAAAGAGGTCGATGTGGTAACCACCGGAACTTTCGGGGCTATGTGCTCTTCCGGCGCCTGGATGAACTTCGGTCATTCCGATCCCCCAATAAAGATGAGCAAAGCCTGGCTCAACGATGTTGAAGCCTACGCAGGAGTCGCGGCAGTCGATGCGTACATCGGTGCTACGCAGCTCTCAGAAACGAGAGGTCTTGAGTACGGCGGAGCGCACGTTATAGAAGATCTCGTTGCTGGAAAGGAGATTGAACTCAAAGCAGTAGGTTTTGCTACCGATTGTTATCCGAGAAGGAGCATCGAAACCTCAATCACCATCAACGATCTTAATCAGGCCATTATGCTCAATCCTCGTAACGCGTACCAAAAATATGCCGCTGCTACGAACTCCTCAGACCGGGCAATGTACACCTATATGGGGACCCTGCTCCCGAAGTTCGGAAACGCTACATATTCAGCTTCGGGAGTTCTGTCTCCGATATACAACGATCCTGATTATGAGACGATAGGCTTGGGAACGAGAATTTTTCTCTGTGGGGCTGAAGGGTACATAATAGGCAATGGCACGCAGCACGATCCGGTAAACAGCTCCGGTACCCTGATGGTGCGAGGAGACCTGAGAGCGATGAGCACCGAATATCTCAGAGCTGCGACCTTCCATAAGTACGGGACGTCGCTGTATGTAGGGATAGGGATACCGATACCGATATTAAATGAAAGGCTTGCAGAAAAGACTGCTGTGAGCGACAGTGAAATAATGACGGATGTTCTTGACTACGGGGTTGCACGAAGATCAAGACCCATGATACGAAAAGTGTCGTATGAAGAGTTGAAATCTGGAATAATTGAGATTAATGGCAAAGAAGTGAGGACATCGTCTATGTCAAGCTACTTTAAAGCGAGAGAGATAGCCGATGAACTTGCTCAGAGGATTAAAAACGGTACGTTCCAGCTCACCGCTCCAGCGATGCGAATTCCTCTAAACGTAACCCCTAAGCCCATGAGGCAAATCGCCAAAGTCCCGCTCACGCGAGATGTTATGACACCAGGAATAACCATAAAAGAAGCTCTCAGCATTCAGCAAGCCGCAAAGATAATAGTTGAAAAACAGGTAAACCACTTGCCTGTCGTCTCAGATGATGAGAAACTTATCGGAATTGTTACGGCTTACGACATCTCTAAAGCAGTAGCGCGCAGCAAGGGTGACGGGCTCAACGACATAATGACCAAACGGGTGATAACAGCGTCACCCGATGAGCCAATCGATTTAGCTGCGAGAAGGCTGGAACGCCACAACATATCTGCACTGCCCGTAGTCGATGGTGCGAACAAAGTGATAGGTATCGTTACGAGTGAGGACTTAAGCAAGCTTCTAGCCTGCAGGTGAAGGTGACTACATTGAAGATCATTCTGAAGTTTCCACAAAAGATTATGCAAAATCCACTGCTAGCAGAAGTAGTGCTTGAAACCGGCGTGCTCATCAACATAGATCGAGCATTTGTTGATCCAGCTATTGCTGAAATTGTGATAGATGTCCCTGATGACAGGAAAGAAAAAGTCGTTGATGCGTTCAGGCAAAGGGGAGTCGATGTTCGAGAGTTGGACACCCCTCTGTTCTTCGATGAAGCAGAATGTGTGCAGTGCGGAGCGTGCGTTTCGGTATGCCCGGTGGAAGTCTTTAAACTCAACGATGACCGCACCATCTCAATTGACCTCAAACGATGCATTCTGTGCCGTACATGCCTCACGATGTGCCCGCAAGGGGCTCTGAAACTTGCAGAGGTATGAAGGAAAAGTTTCAGCTAAAGCAAACAGTCGTCACGATTACCGCCGATGATCCTTCCCATATAGCGGTAGCAAAAGGCGCAATACAGCACCACCGGCACAAACTTGAGCATTTTATGCTGCTTAACCCATTTTTTAGATTCGCACTTGAACCGTTTGGTGACTATGTAGGGAGCCCACCGGATATTGTCCAGAGGATGATAGAAGCGTCGAATGCGGTAGGAGTGGGTCCTATGGCTGCAGTTGCGGGGGTAATTTCTGATCTTGCTGTTGAGGCGATGGTGGGTGCCGGAGCGCGCTATGCACTCGTCGATAATGGAGGTGACATTGCCTTATCAAGTGACAGGGACGTCACAGTCGGGATATACACTGGGACTCCCTCTTTTAACGACATAGGGTTTTGCGTAGAACCAGTTGGGTTCAGCGGTATATGCACCTCTTCGGCGACGGTTGGCCCTTCCATAAGTTTTGGGAATGCAGACGCAGCGTGTGTCATAGCTGAAACTGCGTGCCTTGCGGACGCTGCTGCTTCGGCGTTGGGAAATGCTAGTTTTGACGTTTATGAGGGGTTTAACTCGATTAAGGATATTAAAGGTGTACACGGAGCACTTGTAATTAGTAATGATGTGCTTGCTACGTGGGGAAAACTCCCTAAAATAGTGCGTGCTTCTTATGAAATGGAGTGCATAACAAGACCGTAGCTATTTCTTAAAGGCTAGTCTTACTTACAGCAATTCAATACTGGAAGAGAAGTTGCATGCGTTTCTACAAGATAGGATGCGATCAAACATTGTTAAGATTTAAATAAAATCACTCTAAAAATTGATGTAATGCTTGCAATTTCTGTTGTTGGCACGGGTTATGTAGGGCTAAGCACGGCAGTTTGTTTCGCATCCCGTGGTTACGATGTAATAGCTTCAACGTATGATGCTGAAAAGATCCGTTTAATAAATGACAAGGTCCCTCCTTTTTATGAGCCAATGCTTACTGAACTGCTCACGAGCAGCATCGAATCGGGAAATTTAAAGGCTATATACGGGCGTGAGGAAGCGATTTTGAATACTGATGTTACTTTTGTTACGGTAGGCACGCCCGAACTCGCTGATGGGAGTATAGATCTTACGTTTGTTCGAAAAGCATGCGTGGACATAGGACATGCGGTTAGGAAAAAGGACGAATACCATCTCGTGGCAATAAAGAGCACAGTAACGCCGGGTACAACCAATGGAGTGATAAAACCGATGCTAGAAACAGAATCGGGAAAATCAGCCGGTCGAGATTTTGCACTATGCATGACTCCCGAATTTCTGAGGCAAGGGTCATCGATATACGACACCTTCAACCCTGATAGAGTAATCATCGGAGAACATGATGAGACTTCCGGGGACGCGCTGCACGGTCTTTTTCAAGAATTTTACGATAACAACGTACCGATCGTGAGGATGAACCTCGCATCGGCTGAGATGGTTAAGTATGCTAGCAACGCTTTTCTTGCAACAAAGATTTCTTTCGCAAATGAACTCGCTAACATATGCGAGAAACTGGATGACATTGACGTCAATCACGTTATGGCGGGTGTAGGGCTTGACGGTAGAATAAACCCCAAATTTCTCAATGCTGGCGCGGGGTTCGGAGGGTCATGCCTTCCAAAGGACGTCAAAGCTTTAATCAGTGTGGCAAGAGCATCCGGCTATGAAACGCTGCTACTGCGTTCTGCGCTCGACGTGAATGAGGCACAGCCACTGCACATAGCTAATCTCGCCATAGCGACACTCGGGAGAGTCAAAGGAAAGAAAGTAGCGCTCCTTGGCCTCTCATTTAAGCCTGATACGGACGACATACGGGAGGCACCCTCCTTAAAAATTGCAAGAAGACTTATGGATAATGGCGCAGTAGTGTATGCATTTGATCCTGCCGTAACGCATATAGATAGGCCGAATTTTGAAGATTTGACATGTGCAAGTTCGATAGCGGAGTGCTTGCAAGGGGCACACTGTTGCATACTCGTAACTGAGTGGGAACAGTTTAAATGCCTTGAACCAGATGACTTCATTAAAAATATGGCTGAGCCCTTACTAATTGACGCTCGGAGGGTATACGACACTGAGAAGTTTTCACGTAAGCTTCACTTCCTTGCAGTGGGGGTGCCTCTCGATAGTAAAAAGAGGGAATTATGAGATATGCACATGCGTAGGAATGAAGGAATATAGCGCCGCTCGCACGTTAATACCGCTCACCCTTTTTGCGCAACCTGCTTAAAAAGAATTCAATGCGGTATATCTGTTAACAATGTGCGTAAATATTAAGAGTTGTTCTTGTACCATTCCACCGTTTTTTTCAACCCTTCTGTAAACTCAATTTCAGGCTGCCAGCCGAGAGACTTCAAGCGAGAGATGTCAGCCCACATTCTCTCTATCTCGACCCCATTAGAGCGCTTTCGCACCTCCTTGACTACAACATCGACTCTCTTACCTAGAATCTTTGCTATTGACTGTACAAGGGATTCTATACGTACCTCTCTGCCAGATCCTACGTTGTAAATTCCATCACCTTGCTGTGCCATAAGAAGCAAGCCAGTTATGACATCATCCACGTACGTAAAGTCACGGGTAGGTTTGAGGTTTCCAAGTGATATAATGTCCTTTTCGAGTATTTGTGCAATGATATCCGGTACTACAAAATCGTGAGTTTGCCGGGGGCCAAAGACGTTGAATAGTCTCGCAATGGACACAGGTATACCATAAGATTTACTGTACGCTAATGTGAACCCTTCAGCTGCGAGTTTGCTCGCCGAGTAGGGCTCCCGTGAAAACGTTGGATGCTCCTCATCTATAGGAAGGTACTGTGGAATGCCGTAGACGTGGGCCGTGCTAACAAAGACGAATTTTTCAACGGAATCAGATCTTCTGACAGATTCGAGCATATTGAATGTTCCCATGGTATTTGTCTCAAAAGTGCGTCTGGGATTTTCAATCGAACGCCCTACGTGAGAGACGGCAGCCAAATGAAAAACAGTTGAAGTGTCACGAATTGGAATCAGGTCGCGAACGATATCTCGTTTTATCACTTCAATTTGCCCTTTGAGGTGGCTGATGTTATTCAAATCACTGCGCACCACGGCTTTTACTTCTACCCCGTTTCCGACGAAACGTTCTGCCAGATGGGAGCCAAGAAATCCCGTTGCGCCAGTTATTAAGACCCGCTCCATCATATCATTACTCATCGTACAACGACTTATATTCTTGCGCCTCCAATCAGTATGCTTCTCAAAATACTATTATCGCAAGTGCTCGGTGGTGATATTGAGGAATTGTCCCATTGTTTTTTTGAAATTGATTAAAATAGATTTAAACGAGTAAACAAACCGACATTAAGCGGTATTTTTTTCTATGAGGGTAATTAAGTTGACATTTTTTTAGACTATGGGTTGGTAAAAAGACAAGTGTAAGGCTCAACGTTAAGGTGATGATGTAACGATTTAACAGCGAGAATAAGAGATGGGCAGGAATAAAAAGCGCTTTGCCGTTTGAGAACCCATAAACTCCAACGGAGTCAAAGCGCCATCTTACCTCTACTTGGTTGCTTCTTTTACAGTTGAGCGGCTGAAACGCTATTTGAACCACAAATGGTAGCGTTTGATAAACGTTAATTTCTTATGGAACCTCGACTTCCCATCGAAGATCTTTATCATAAATCTTCTTATATAGAACGATCGTTTCCACTGCAGGATTGAATGAATGCTTAACAAGGTGCCTTCTTGAAAGGCGTATTTTTGATGAAACGTGCATATAAATGCTTCGCGTCTGAAAAAGGTGCAAAGCAACAAAGAGCACTTGTATTCTTCAAAGAAGCGAAGTAGTCCCTGTGTTAAGGCCTACACAGACCTTCCATTATCTCTCCTCTCTCTGATTTACGAGTACTCTCTTGAGATTTTAAGGCTAGAATATCATGAACGGCGCCATAAGAAGCATGGCTACAGAATGAGTAGAAGCAGGGCTAAGAGATACTTTTTCACCCCCATCTTGTATCATTGCAATCGAATGATGTGACGAAGATCCATTTTGATTTTGAACGCTCTATTATCAACCACTCCCAACAGCAATAAGTACAGCGCTTCAAACCGTTATTTGTCGAACAGCGGCAAGAGAGCAGCGTAACCATGCAGGCTACGAGGATTGAACACTACAAATCTTCTCGTAACATTTATTCATTTCTTGGCTGACTCAATCTTCTCGAAAACCGGTACAAGCTCATCGAGCAGCGCTGGCAGATACGCGCGGTGCACGATGATATGGCCAGACGTGCAGCTTCGTGTGTGATGTGACCGCTTACCCCCCATGTCATAGCTCATTTTAACGTATTTT